>NZ_JAAGLX010000003.1:0-468051 GCF_010548325.1 Streptomyces sp. SID13666
AGTAGATCGGGCGAGGCCAGGCCAATTCTCTTCACCCGAAAGAGTCATGCCCGGCGTGAGTCTGAGCTGGTCAGCAGACGTCACCGAACCTCACCGAATGATGCATCCGATGAAATTCCGCCTCTTTACGGCCACACCACCGTCGCGGTCGGCACGTACCTCAGCGGTGGCAAGAGCGTCTACCTCCACGGCGAGGACGACCTGCGGCAGATCGCCGACACCTACGACTCGCCCGCCCAGGCCCTGGTTGCCTTCGAGAAGGTCCACGGCGACGCCATGCGCCCCGGCCCCGCACCGATGACCGACACCGAGCGCAACGCCGCCGAGGCCCGAACCTCCCTCGGCACAAGGGCAGTCGAGCCCGGCCCGCCCCTCCCCGAGCTGGAGATCGTGCCCGCCTACGCCGCCGATGCCAGCGATCACGACGCTGTCTTGGATGCATTCCTCGACGCTCACGGCGACTGGCAGAAGTGGAGGACCTGGTCCGACGACACCACCCACGCCATCCACGAAGACCAGACCCTGCGCATCGAGCGCATCCACGACGTCCCCGCCCACGAGACCGCATGGACCGTGGCCGCCTACGAGACCCCCGTCTCCGACCGCATGTGGGTCCTCACCGCCACCGGCTCGACCCCCGCCCCCGTGCTGCAGGAACTCCTGGATCACCTCGCCTCGGGCGACGGCTGGAACACAACCGTCGGCACCGCGGTGGACGAGAAGACGGTCACCGCCGCCTCGCAGCCCCTCTCCGACGCCGGGTGGAAACACACCGTGGAAGGGCGCTGGATCCGCTGGACATCCCCCGACTCAGACGCGGGCATCCAATTCGACGCCTTCGCCGCACAGCACCCGAACCAAAGCCTCACCACCTGGACCATCTGGGCCGGCCCGAACCTCGACCACCCCACCTGGATGATCAGCGCGTCTCCACGAACCCCCAGCCCACTGCTGGCTGACCTGTCGCAAACCCTCGCCCACGCAACCGGCACCCGCCGAGAACCACGCTCGGGCGTATCCCGGCCTGCCGCCACGTTCCCCACCGCAACGCCAATCAGCGCGAGACCTCAAAATCACCGGCTCCGCTGACCGACGAACAGAGTTCTGGCTCTGAGGGCGGAGAAGACTGCGCAGCCGATGTGTACCGAGGCCGTGCAATGCATCGGAGATTCACTCTTCAGTGCACTCACGGCAGACCGTGTGGCGCCGTAGGGTCCGACACGAGCTCACGGATGGCAGGAGAGTCAAAGTGAAGCGTGAACGGGCGACGGAGCTGCTCCGCGAGATGATCGACCGGCTGGGGCAGGGTGCTCGCCCCCTTGACCTTGTCGACGAGGTCCACGTCTTCGGTTCGTACGCCCGAGGCACACTGGCCCCAGGCGACCTCGATGTGGCAGTGGTTCACCGGGCCGACACCGAATTCGCCGAGGATGTCGTCAGTGCCTCATGTCCGGGCGAGATCCCATGGCGCCCATGAAGCGCGCGCTCAAAGGGTCAAGGAGAGGCTTCCAGTTCAACCAGAACAACACCCTCCCCAACGGCGTTGATCTGAAGCTGTTGTGGACGCGCGGCGACACCCAGACCACAGCAAAGGGGCGAATGCAGTCGATCACCGCAGACCCTACAGCCCGCCGAGCCCGCGTGACGCGATGATTGAGCAGTTCGAGGGTCTCGACCGATGGATCCCTTTGCCCGTACGGACCAAGTTGGTGGAGCTACTCAATGCCGGAGGGATCGAGGTCCGGCGCGTCGAGCTGAAGGATGACGAGCCTGTAAGACGGTGCCATCACCCATCCTCACTGTCGTTTGTAGCAGCAGAGGGCGGCTGCGAGGCTGTCGTGGGTATTTGCTGCGGTGAGTCCGACGCGGAGGGGCAGGCCGTTCGCGTCGGGCAGGACATGCATTTTGGAACCGGGCTTGCCCCGGTCCACGGGACTCGGGTCTGCAAGTTCGCCCTTTTTAGCGCGGACGTGGGCAGAGTCGAGGATAGCGCGGGACAGGTCGACCAGGCCGTGTTCGTCCAAGAGTTGGAGAACCCTCTGGTGCGGCTGGCCCCACACGCCGGCGCGGGACCAAATCGCGAAGCGCCGGTGCCCGGTCGACTTCGACGCTTCGAAACACGGCGGTAGCGCCCGCCAGGCGCATCCGCTGACCAGGACGTAAATGATTGCGGCGAAGACCGCCTCCTCGTCGATGTTCGCCACTCTGCCGCCCTGCGGCCGCACCCGCGCCGCCGGCAACAACGGCCGTGCGATCTCCCACAGACCGTCCGGAACAATCCACGCCCAACGCCCACTCCCCATGACCAGTACAACTGCCAACTGACCATGTAGGACGCCGTCTCACACATGAGGCTTCCTCCCTCACAGCACGGGTGAGGGTGCGGTGTCGGGCGTTGCGGGACGGGCTGCTGCCCGGCGTACGCCGGTGATGGTGTAGGCCAGTGCCGCTGCCGCCACGACGGCGAGCAGGACCAGTCCCAGGGCGTAGGAGGCGGTGGCGCCGTAGAGGGTGCCCATGACCAGGGGAGGGATGAATCCGCCCAGTCCGCCGGCGGCGCCGACCATCCCGGTGACCGATCCCACCGTGTTCGCCGGGGACAGCAGGGCGACCAGGGCGAAGGTGGCACCGCTACCGGCGCCCAGGGCAGCGGCCATGGCCAGCAATGCGAAGGTGCCCACCGGAGCCAGTGACGGGGTGGTGGCCTGCACGGTCGCGCCGACGACCACGACCGCCATGGACGCGACGAGTACGCATGTCGGTCCCACGCGGTCCGACATCCAGCCGCCTACCGGGCGCATCGCGACCGCCAGCAGAACGAATCCCGCCATGCGGTTCGCCGCGTCCGCCTGACCGAGGCCGTAACCGGTCTTCAGATAGGTCGGCAGGTACACCGAGAACGCCACATAGCCACCGAACGCGACTGCATAGAGGGCGGACGCCTGCCGGGTGATGCCCAGGCGGGCGGTGGCGGCCAGCCGGCGGCCGAGCGACTCGGTCGGCGCGGTGCGCCCCGGGGCGTCCCGCAGCACCATGGCGGCCAGCACCGCGTAGGCGGCCAGTGCGGCGGCGGTGATCAGGAAGGGGCTGGTCATGCTGTGGGCGTTGACCAGCTTCACCGTGGTGAGCGCGCTGATCGCGGTGCCGCCCATTCCCGCTCCGAAGATCCCGATGGCCAGACCACGCCGCTCGGGCGGGAACCAGGCACTCACGAAGGGCACCCCGACGGCGAACGACGTGCCGCCGATGCCGAGGAAGAATCCGCCCACCAGCAGCGCGGCGAACGAGGAGTGACCGGCCAGGCCCAGGAAGAGCACCGGAAGCACCGTCGCGGCGGATACCAGCGGGAACATCACCCGTCCGCCGAACCGGTCGGTCAGGGCGCCCACAGGAATCCGGCCCAGAGACCCCACCACCACCGGCACCGCGACCAGCAGCGACTGCTCGAATGAGCTGAGCAGCAGCGTGTCCTTGAACTGCGGCCCCAGCGGACTCAGCAGAGCCCACGCCCAGAAGTTGATCGCGAAACCCAGTGTGGCCAGTGCCAGCATCGCCACCGGCCGGGCACCCGGCGGGACCGGCCCACCCGCGTCCGGCCGCCCATCGATCGCCGCTTCCGCCACCTGGCGCATAGTTTCCCTCTCCGTCTCATTCCCGGCCACACAGCCCGGCTTGGGGCACGCCCCCGGCCTCCAGCAGCGGCTCCATCCTCAGATTCGGCCAACGGCCGAGCGGGTGGCAGGGCCATTCGGCCTTCCCCGTCCGGCCAACCGGGACCTAGAAGCAGGTGTCCGTGCGTCCGGGTGCCTACACGCATTCCAGTACCTCACCCACCGGACGCCGGGGGGACTGCACACCCCCGGGCCCGTACCCCAGCCGCAACACCATCTGTACATGCCCCATGGCAGTGAGCGGATCGCGCGCGCTCCACCGCAGATCAGGACGCTCCAGTGCATGAGAGGTCAAAGAGGTGGCCAGCCCTTGGGCGGTGGCTGTGAGCAGAACCCGCTCCATGGCCTGACCGGCCCGCAGCCAGTCATCAGGCCGGTCCTTCGCCGTCCCCAGCAGGACAAGCTGCGGGGAGTCCTTGAACGTGGCCGCAGCACGCCCTGCAACACGATGCCAGCCGGCGAAGTCACGTACCGGAGCTCTACCGTCGTGCCGGACGGGGCCGAAGGCGTAATCCGGCACGCCGTCGATACTGAGTGCCGCGTCAGGGCCGGTGCGGATCCAGCTCTCGGTCTCCTCACGGTTGGCGGATTCAAGGCTGTCGCGGCCCTCGGCGTCCTGGACCCGCTCCAGGAGCGACTGAATGTGCCAGACACCGGGAAAGAGAAGATCGGCGCCCTCCGCACGGGCCGCCCCGCGCAGCTCACGCCGCACTGCCTCCGGGATCTCTTGCTCCGTGAAAGGGTCCCGGCTGGTGTGACGGCGGTGAATGGCCGGGCGCAGGATGCTCAGAGCGGAGCTGTCGGACGGTGGCTCATCGAGGCGGACCGTGGCGAGCAGCAGCTGGTCAGCAGGATCGGGCAGCAACCGACAGAACGGCTCACGGCCGGCATGGGCTGCGGAGACCCGCAGATTGAACAAGGCCGCACCACAGCCCAGATGCAGAGCCCTGTTGTCCGGGTCGGCGTGCGGCATCGCCCGTGCCGTATCGGCACGGAGCTCCATCACACGACGCCATGAGTGCCAGCGAAATCGCCATGGCTGAGCATTGTGCATCGACGGGGCCGCTGTGGCGTCCTCGACCAGGACTGTCACCCTTCCGGGATCGACATGCTGCCCTGGAACACCTCCGCAGGGAATGGGAACCCACCGCAATCCACATCGGGACAGGAGCCTCCTACCCACAGTAGAACGCGGCCCGGTCGGGCGCCCATACTGCCCGTCTGCGACTCGGGGAGGCCGGGCGCCCGCTTGTGCCCGGCCGCGTGACCTGAAGAACCACGGCTCGTTGGACCGGGCATGACAGACGAACCGGCGCGGGGGACGACGCGCGCGGTACCGGAACTGGATGAGGCTGGGCCGGCCCCCCGTTCACCACGGGTGTCCGTCGCAGTGATCGAGCTGGTCGAGGCGATCGTGGAAGCCGCCCGCGCCGGCGACGACCAGCTCATCCGTATCCTGTTGCAGGATCTGGCGGATGTGGCCGACCTCCAGGCGCTCATGCTGCTCCGTGACCGCCTGTACGAAGGGCTGCACTGACATCCGTCCCCGGGCACGCACGCGCTGCGTCTCGCTCCCCCGCTCCTGTCGTCGGGACACGCGCGACGTAGCGGCGGGCACGTCGACCAGACACCGGAATGGCTGGGTAACCGTGCCGGTAGGAGCGGCCCGGCCCGGTCAGCCTCCTTGAAGCGCCGGAGTAAGAATGCCGCTGCTGCGACGGCAATCGGTTCGTAGGCGTCGCGCCCCGTCCCGCTGCCTGGTGTGCGCTTTACCCGTCCGCTCACGGCCCGGCCGAAACAGCGCGGGACGGGGGTCCAGGACGTACCCCGGCTGCTGGGTCCGTTCTCCACCCGGTGCGCGGCGCGCATCCGGAAACCGGCAACCTTCCCCGCGAACGGCTCCTGCGTACTCACCCGTGGGACGCGCGGCAGGCCCGCGAGGCGCCGAATCGGGGTTGTCAGTCCCCGCGGGCCTGCGGACGGTCCTGTGCGGCGACGCGTCGCGCCAGGCATTGACGATCAGTCAATGAGTGACAGACTCGGCGCTATGCAGAAGTTCTCGCTGGATGCCAAGGTTCGCGAGCACTTGCAACGCGCCGCATCGGCAGCATCGGGGCGTAGCGCGGAGACCGTGTACGGCGGTCACGAGCATGTGCTGCGGCAGACGCTCGTAGCGCTGGAGGCGGGAAAGTCGCTCACGGAGCACGAGAATCCTGGCGAGGCCACACTGTTCGTGCTGCATGGGCGGGTGCGTTTGCAGAGTGACGAGGCGTCGTGGGACGGGATGAGCGGCGACATGATTGTTGTGCCGCCGGTCCGGCACAGCCTTGAGGCACTCGAGAGAGCCGCTGTTCTGCTCACTGTTGTCAAGCATCGGTGAGCTCGGCATCGGTGCAGCCGGCGGGAGGGCGCTGAGCGACTGTCCTGGCGCGGTTGTCCCCGCCTCGGATGCGGGGAAGTGCGTTCTCGCATGGCGGAAGGCGTAGGAGCCTTGTTGACCATGAGCGACCTCCGTGGCCGGACCGGCTCGAATCCGATCGGCTTTCGACACCAGCGATCACTGAGCCCTGCACACCTGCCGAGGCTTTGATGACCGTCCGCCGCACGCGCAAGGGCAGGGAGCACTATGAGCAAGGACATCGGGATGGACGGGGTCTTGGCAGATGCCCTGGTACGCAGTCGGCGGTTCTTTACCCGGGGTACGGTCTCCGCCGATCTGAGGACGCTGTCGCAGACCGGGGGTCGTGATGCCGACGACTTCTACCGGGACCGGTGGAGCCACGACAAGGTCGTCCGCTCTACTCATGGTGTCAACTGCACCGGTTCCTGTTCCTGGAAGGTCTACGTCAAGGACGGGATTATCACCTGGGAGACCCAGCAGACCGACTATCCCTCGGTCGGCCCGGACTCGCCGGAGTACGAGCCCCGCGGTTGCCCGCGCGGCGCGGCTTTCTCCTGGTACACCTATTCGCCGACGCGGGTGCGCTACCCCTACGTCCGGGGTGTTCTGCTCCAGATGTTCCGTGAGGCGAAGTCGCAGCACGACGGTGACCCGGTGCGGGCGTGGGCGCATATCGTCGAGAACCCGCTGCGGGCCAGGGCGTACAAGTCCGCGCGGGGCAAGGGTGGTCTGGTCCGCGCCACCTGGGAGGAGGCTGCGGAGATCATCGCGGCGGCCCATGTGCACACCATCGAGAAGTACGGCCCCGACCGGGTGGCGGGTTTCTCGCCGATCCCGGCCATGTCGATGGTCTCCCATGCCTCCGGCGCCCGGTTCGTCAACCTCATCGGCGGCTCGATGCTGAGCTTCTACGACTGGTATGCCGACCTCCCGGTGGCCTCGCCCCAGGTGTTCGGCGACCAGACCGACGTCCCGGAGTCCGGGGATTGGTGGAACGCGGGCTACCTCATCATGTGGGGTTCCAACCTGCCGGTGACGCGCACACCGGACGCGCACTGGATGACCGAAGCCCGGTACCGCGGCCAGAAGGTCATTGCGGTCGCCCCCGACTACGCCGACAACGTGAAGTTCGCCGACGAATGGCTGCCGGCCAAGCCAGGTACCGACGCCGCCCTGGCCATGGCCATGGGCCACGTCGTGCTCAAGGAGTTCTTCGTCGATCGTCACACCCCGTACTTCACGCAGTACGTCAAGACCTACACCGACCTCCCGTACCTGGTCCGGCTCGACGAAGCAGCCGGACCGGGCGCGAGCGGCGAGAAGACGTACACGGCGGGCAAGTTCCTCACCGCCTCGGACCTCGCCGCGCACCAGCATGAGGAGAACGCCGCGTTCAAGACCGTGCTCGTTGACGCGCGGACAGGACAGCCGACTGTTCCGGGCGGCTCCCTGGGGCACCGCTACGGCGAGGCCGGTGTGGGCAAGTGGAATCTGGAACTCGGTGACGTCGACCCCCAGCTGACGCTGATCGACACCTCGCAGGAGAGCGTGCTCGTCCGGTTCCCGCGCTTCGACACCCCCGACGGTGCGGCGGCCGATCTGCCGCGCGGTGTGCCGGTCCGGCGGGTCGACGGCCACCTGGTCACCACCGTCTACGACCTGCTGCTCGCGCAGTACGGCGTTGGCCGAGACGGCCTTCCGGGAGAATGGGCCACCGGGTACGACGACGCCGAGTCGCCCTACACTCCGGCATGGCAGGAGACGATCACCGGTGTCCCGGCCTCCACGGCGGCCAGGGTCGGGCGCGAGTTCGCCGCGAACGCCGAGGAGTCCAAGGGACGCTCGATGATCGTGATGGGTGCCGGAACCAACCACTGGTTCCATTCCGACACGATCTACCGGGCGTTCCTCACCCTCACCAACCTGACGGGTTGCCAGGGGGTCAACGGCGGCGGCTGGGCGCACTACGTCGGCCAGGAGAAGGTCCGGCCGCTTACCGGCTACACGCAGATCGCCAACGCGCTGGACTGGAACCGGCCGCCGCGCAACATGATCCAGACCGCGTACTGGTACCTCCACACCAACCAGTTCCGCTACGACCAGTTCGGTGCCGACACTCTGTCCGCCAAGACGGGCAGCGGGCAGCTCGCGGGAATGAGCACCGCCGATGTAGTCGCGCAGAGCGCGCGCATGGGCTGGATGCCGTCCTACCCGACCTTCAACCAGAACCCACTCGACCTGAGCGACCAGGCCGCCGCGGCGGGGATCCCGGTGGGCGAGTACGTGGTCGAGCAGTTGAAATCGGGGGCCCTGGAGTTCGCGGGGGAGGACCCGGACGCCCCCGAGAACTATCCGCGCATCCTGTCCATCTGGAGGGCCAACCTGCTCGGCTCGTCCGGCAAGGGCAACGAGTACTTCCTCAAGCATCTGCTCGGCGCCGACTCCTCGGTACGGGCCACCGAGACGCCGCAGGACCGACGTCCGGTCGACGTGAAATGGCACGACGAGGCCCCCGAGGGCAAGCTCGACCTGCTGATGACGATCGACTTCCGGCAGACCAGCACCACGATCTTCTCCGACGTCGTGCTGCCCGCCGCCACGTGGTACGAGAAGCACGATCTCAACACCACAGACATGCACCCGTTCGTGCACTCCTTCAACCCGGCCATCGCGCCGCCCTGGCAGACCCGCACAGACTGGGATGCCTGGCAGACGATCGCCGAGAAGTTCAGTGAGCTCGCCGCCACCCGGCTGGGAGTCCGCAAGGATGTGGTGGCCGTTCCGCTCACCCACGACACCTCGGACGCGATGGCGAACCCGCACGGAATCGTGCGGGACTGGAAGAAGGGCGAGTGCGAGCCGGTCCCCGGGGTCACGATGCCCAGGCTCGTCGAAGTCGAGCGCGACTACGGGGCCGTGGCCGAGAAGATGAACGCACTCGGCCCGCTCGTGGACACACTCGGCGCGACCACCAAGGGGGTCACCTTCGAGCTCGGCGCCCAAGTGGACTACCTGCGGCGCAAGAACGGCACGGTCCGGACCGGTGCGGCGGCAGGCCGGCCGTCGCTGAAGCGTGATGTGAACGTCTGCGAGGCGATCCTCACGCTGTCCGGCACCACCAATGGGGCGCTTGCCACCCAAGGGTTCAAAACGCTCGAGAAGCGCACCGGCGTGCGGCTGGCCGACCTCGCCGAGGAGCACGAGGGCAAACAGATCACCTTCGCCGACACCCAGGGCCCGCCCGTGCCCGTGATCACGTCACCGGAGTGGTCAGGATCGGAGAGCGGCGGCCGGCGGTACTCGCCCTTCACCATCAACGTCGAGCGTAAGAAGCCGTGGCACACGCTGACCGGGCGTATGCACTTCTACCTCGATCACGACTGGATGGCCGAGCTCGGCGAGGGACTGCCGGTCTACCGGCCCCCGCTGAACATGGCGGCACTGTTCGCCGAGCCCTCCCTCGGCAACGTCTCGGACGGCTCCGACGGCCAGGGCGTCGAAGGGCTCACCGTGCGCTACCTCACCCCGCACAACAAATGGTCCATCCACTCCGAATACCAGGACAACCTGTTCATGCTCTCCCTCTCGCGGGGCGGCCAGAACATCTGGATGAGTGACCGCGACGCCGCGAAGGTCGGAATCAAGGACAACGACTGGATCGAGGCGGTCAATCGCAACGGCGTCGTGGTCGCCCGGGCGATCGTGTCCCACCGGATGCCCGAGGGAACGGTGTACATGTATCACGCACAGGACCGGCTCATCGACGTACCGATCGCCGAGACCTCCGGCAAGCGCGGAGGCATCCACAACTCGCTCACCCGGCTGCTGGTCAAACCCACACATCTGATCGGCGGCTACGCCCAGCTCACCTACGCGTTCAACTACCTCGGTCCCACCGGCAACCAGCGCGACGAGGTCACCGTCATCCGCAAGCGCTCGCAGGAGGTGACCTACTGATGAGAGTCATGGCACAGATGGCGATGGTGATGAACCTCGACAAGTGCATCGGCTGCCACACCTGCTCGGTGACGTGCAAGCAGGCATGGACCAACCGCTCCGGCACGGAGTACATCTGGTTCAACAACGTCGAGACCAAGCCCGGGCTCGGCTACCCCCGCACCTACGAGGACCAGGAGAAGTGGAAGGGCGGCTGGACGCTCAACAAGCGGGGCCGGCTCACACTCAAGGGCGGTGGCCGGTTCAAGAAGCTGCTGACCATCTTCTCCAATCCCAAGCTTCCCTCGATCAACGAGTACTACGAGCCCTGGACCTACGACTACTCCACGCTCACCGACGCGCCAGCTCAGGAGCACACGCCGGTCGCGCGTCCCAAGTCGCTGATCTCCGGTAAGGACATGAAGATCGAGTGGTCGGCCAACTGGGATGACGACCTCGGCGGCTCCACACTCAACGGCCACCGGGACCCGCTGCTGAAGAAGATCGCCGACAAGGTGAAATTCGAGTTCGAGCAGACCTTCATGTTCTACCTGCCGCGCATCTGCGAGCACTGCCTGAACCCTTCGTGCGCCGCATCGTGCCCCAGCGGTGCGATCTACAAGCGCGAGGAGGACGGCATCGTCCTCGTCGACCAGGACAAGTGCCGTGGCTGGCGGATGTGCGTCTCGGGCTGCCCCTACAAGAAGATCTACTTCAACCACCGCACCGGCAAGGCCGAGAAGTGCACCTTCTGCTTCCCCCGCATCGAGGTCGGGCAGCCCACGATCTGCTCCGAGACCTGCGTCGGCCGGCTGCGCTACATCGGCTTGATGCTGTACGACGCCGACAAGGTGCTCGAGGCCGCGTCCACCACCGACGACCAAGGGCTCTACGAGGCCCAGCGTGACGTCTTCCTCGACCCGTCCGACCCCGAGGTGGTGCGCGCGGCCGAGCAGGCCGGCATCGCCCGCGACTGGATCGACGCCGCCCAGCGCTCCCCGATCCATGCCCTGATCACCACCTACAAGGTGGCACTGCCGCTACATCCGGAATACCGCACCATGCCCATGGTCTGGTACATCCCGCCGCTGTCCCCAGTCGTCGATGTGGTCAAGGAGACCGGCGAGGACGCCGAGGACAAAGGCAATCTGTTCGCCGCGATCGACGCCCTGCGGATCCCGGTCGAGTACCTCGCCGAGCTCTTCACCGCCGGCGACATCGCGCCGGTGGACGCCGTGCTGAAGAAGCTCGCCGCGATGCGCTGCTACATGCGCGACATCAACATGGGCCGTGAACCCGACGCCTCGATCCCCGCCGCCGTCGGGATGAGCGAAGAGGACATGTACGACATGTATCGCCTGCTGGCGATCGCGAAGTACGACGAGCGCTACGTCATCCCGTCCGCCCACGCCGAGCAGGCCCACTCCCTGGAAGAGCTGGCCACGGAGTGCTCGCTCGATTACGAGGGCGGGCCCGGGATGGGCGGTTCCGGCCCGTTCGGGGAAGGATCGGGCGCCCCGACGCCGATCGCGGTGGAGAACTTCCAGATGCTGCAGGACCGGCAGACCTCCGACTCCCTGGCCGGCCCCGACGACAAGGGCAAACGGGTCAACCTGCTCAACTGGGACGGCAGGGGCTCTCCCTCCGGGCTCTTCCCCTCGAAGGGGTCGGACTCGTGAGCAAAGCCCGCGCGAAGCCTGCGCTGGCTTCGCACCAGCTGACCATCGTGTGGCAGTCGGTCTCCCTCCTGCTGGACTACCCGGACGAACAGCTCACCGGACGGATCGCGCTGGTCCGGTCCGCGATCGGACAACTGCCCCCGGCGCTCGGCGGGACGATTCGCGAGTCCGTGGAACAGCTGGAGGCCACGCCACTGGCGGAGCTGCAGGCGAAGTACGTCGAGACCTTCGACAACCGCAGACGCTGCAACCTGTTCCTGACCTACTTCGCCCACGGGGACACCCGCAAGCGGGGAATGGCTCTGCTTCGATTCAAGCAGGTCTACCTGCGCGCCGGCTTCACGCTCGACGATGCGGAGCTGCCCGACCACTTGTGCGTCGTGCTCGAGTTCGCCGCGACGGTTGACCAGGAGCTCGGCCGAGGGCTGATGCTCGACCACCGGGCCGGTCTTGAACTGCTACGGCTGTCGCTGCGGGACATGGCCTCCCCGTGGGCCCGCCTGGTCGCAGCCGTCACCGCGACCCTGCCGCCGCTGCGCGGGGACGAACGGGACGCCGTGAGCCGCCTCGCCGCAGAGGGACCGCCCGAAGAAGAGGTCGGACTCGCACCCTTCGCCAACCCCCAGTTCAGCCCTGCCGCGTCGCGGGAGACGACACCGCTGCCCATGCCCACCTTCCCAGGAGCCCGCGCATGAATCAGTTCCTGTACGTGGTCTTCCCCTACATCTGCCTGACGGCCTTCGTCCTGGGACATCTGTGGCGCTACCGATACGACAAGTTCGGCTGGACCACCCGCTCCTCCCAGCTCTACGAGAACCGGTTCCTGCGGATCGGCAGTCCCCTGTTCCACTTCGGGATCATCGGGGTGTTCTTCGGCCACGTGATCGGGCTGGGCATCCCCAAGTCCTGGACCGAAACGGTCGGTGTATCCGAGGGGATCTACCACTTCCTGGCCTTTTCGGTCGGGGCGCTGGCGGGGCTGGCCACGGTCGTCGGGATGGTGATCCTGATCTACCGTCGGCGCACCGTTGGCCCGGTCTTCTCGGCCACCACCCGGATGGACAAGGTGATGTACCTCTTTCTCGCCGTGGTGATCTTCCTCGGCCTGTTCAACACGGTGGCGGCCAACGTCTTCGAGCACTACGACTACCGGGACGGTGTCTCGGTCTGGTTCCGCGGGATCTTCCGATTCGACCTCCACCCTGAACTCATGGGCGAAGCGCCGCTCGGATTCCAGCTCCATGGCCTGTTCGCCATGGCGCTCTTCGCGCTGTGGCCCTTCACACGGCTCGTCCACGTGTTCAGCGCCCCCCTCGGCTACCTCACCCGCCCCTACATCGTCTACCGCAGCCGCGACGTCACACAGCTCGGCAGCCATCAACCACGCCGCGGCTGGGACCGGGTGGGCTGACACCCGCGAAGGCCAAGAACCACCGACCGTGGCAAGAACCTCCCGCTTGCTTCCCCCTGCCGGGCGCTCGGCGAAGCCGAACAGCCGCAGCCGGCCCTCCAGGGCACGGTCAGCGGGCCGCGCCGCCTGAACAGCGGATTCTCGGGCTCCGGCCATGATCCTCACCTCCGTCGTCCGACGTCCCGCCTGCACACCAGGACCGCCCAGGACGAAAGCCCCCACATGGCCTGGCCGTCGTCCGGCTCCTCACCGGCAGGGCCGTCTCGGCCTGCCCGGTGTGCGGAGAGCAGTGCCGTGATTCCGCTGCCACACCACCGCACGACCCCGGCCTGCCGGCCGCCGTACGACGGACCGGCCCTCTCACCCCGGACGGCCAACCGCGGGACCTCGGACTCTATGAGGCCATCGCGCAGCGGCACTCCAGCCGGATGCCGTTCTCCGGCCGGCCGGTGCTCGAACCGATCGTGGCCGAGATGGCGACCGTCGCACACGCTGCGGGCGCACGCCTGCACGTGCCGGACATCGCCGGACAGCAGCGGATGCCGCACCTGACAGCCGATGCCGAGGCGCGCCACCACGCACGCCTGGACCGCACCGCCGGAACCCTCACCTGGATCACCGCCCCAGAAACAGCCACCCGCTACGGCATACTCGTCACCGCCCTCGGCCCGCCTGATGCCGATGCGAGACTTCACCGGCGCGCTGCTGGCCCTCCGCCTTCCCGCCCGGTGCTTTGAACGCCACACTCAGACAGCGTCCGGGCGGCGGCCACACGCCCCGATCCCCTGGGCAACTGGGCACTCCACTACCCGTCTTCCCTCCCAGCACGCCCGCAGCCCCGCCTGTCAGCGCCATGACGCAGGACATGCTCCTGGCGTGTTCAGTGGCGGGGGACGACAAGTGGATTCAGTTCATCGTGCGGAGCGGCGACAAGCCCAGGAGAAGAGGGCCAGTCGGGGCGGCCACCAGATCCTCAACAGTGATCGGGTCCAGGGCGGCGTAGAAGGCTTCCTGCGCAGCCCGCAGGGCGTGGCGCAGCCGGCAGGCGCCGCGGAGCGGACACGGCGGATCGTCCTCGCAGCCCACCACATCGCCCGTGCCTTCCAAGTCGCGCACCAAGCGGCCGACCGAATGGCGGCGCCCGTGCTCGGTGAGGGACAGGCCGCCGCCCCGCCCGCGCCTCGCCTCCAGGACACCCAGATGCTGGAGGCGGGCGACGACTTTCGCGGCGTGACTGTAGGACGCGGCCACGGCATCGGCCACCTCACGCGTGGTCGGCGCCGCATTCTCTTCCAGCACCGCCAGCCGCATCGCGACACGCAGCGCCAGATCGGTTCCCTTGGTCAGTCGCACGACCCCAGTCTAGTTAATACGCATCCTGAACTCCGAATTTGCTTTGTGGTGTGCGTCACCCGTGCGGTGGCGCACTCAAGGTCATGCAGAAGCCCTCACTCGATGGGTGTCGTCCCACGCCGGCGCCGAATGGGCGCGACTGCCGCAACTGCCGGCCATCTCCATGCGCGAGGAGCCGCTGACCCAAGGGACCGGCCGCCTGCCGGGTGCGGGACAACCGTCCTCTCGTCCATGACGGCACACCCTGCGGCGCCCTATCGCGCGGCCAGGGCGCTGATGCCGAGTGCGGTCAGGCCGATGACCTTGGCGGCCTCCAGCGTCACGTAGTACAGGTGTCCGCGTGAGCGGGGCAGGTTCTCCCCGGCCAGGACCCGGTCGGAGCGGCGGTTCAGGCGAGGGCGGATCACCGTGAGCTGCACGGCGAGCAGCACCACAACCGTGACGGCTGTGGCGGTCACCGCCACCGGTGGGGTCGTGGTGGTGATCGCGGTGATCACGGTGAGCGCCAGAACGGCCTCGACCGTATTGAGCGCGCGGAAGACGAGTCGGCCGATGCTCAGCCCGACGGGTACGGTCACGCCGGGCGCGCGGAACTTCAGTGGTGCTTCCAGGAACGAGATGGCCAGCAACATACCCAGCCAGACGAAGGCCGCGGCGGCAGCAACGGCGGTGCCCGGGGTCATCAGGCGCCCGCCTGCGCGTCGGCAGGGCGTGCGCCGATCCGCAGTCCCGGTCGCCGCCGGTGCACGGTCAGATAGGTCAGGCCGCCGGCACCCGCGGCGAGGGCCCGCGCCGAGCCGTGCGGAAGCCACAACGTAACCCCCGCCACCAGGGGGAGGGTGCCCTGCCCGGTATCGGCTACGCCCTCGCCTGCGGTGACGAGGAGGAGGACATCGAGATCGGGTTCGCGGTGCCAGTCGATGCGCTCACCCGGCGGGAGACGGACGAGATTGGCATCGAGTTGACGCTCTGGCACATCCAGACGCCAGAGCGCGCCCTTACTGCCGGCGTCGCGGTCCTGGCCCAGTCGCGACACGTCGCACAGCATGTGGGGCACCGCGGCGGATTCGGGCGATGGAGCGGTCATGGGATTCTCCAATGGCGGGAGGCGCCGTTCTCGGTGGCGGCGCGCGAGTCCACGGCTGTCAGTTGCTGCCGAGCCAGAGGTCGGGGCCGAAGATCTCGTAGTGGATGTCCGCGGCCGGTACTCCCGCCTGCAGCAGGGCGCCGCGCACCGCCCTCAGGTACGGCAGGGGCCCGCACAGGAAGGCCGTCAGGCCGTCTGGAAGGTCGAGCAGTCCCACGTTGGTGCGTCCCTCCCGTGCGCCGGGCATCTCGGCGTGGGCTTCCTCATACCACAGGTGCAGTGCGGCGTGCGGCAGCCTGTCCGCGAGCCGGGTGGTCTCTTCGCGGTGCGGGTGATCGGACGGGGAGCGGTCCGCGTGTGCGATCAGCACCGGACGACTGGATCCGGTGGCCGCGAGGTGGTCGAGCATGGAGAGCATGGGGGTGTTGCCTATTCCGGCGGAGGCGAGCAGCAGCGGGCCGTCACCGCCGGGCAGCGTCAGCCCACCGCACGGTGCTGACACCGTGAGAGTGTCACCCACTCGAAGGTGCTGGTGCAGCCAGGAGGAGACTTCCCCGTCCGGCCCGGCACCGCTTTTCCCTCGCACCTGCTTGACGGTGATCCGCCAGTCCGGGTGACCCGGGGAGTGGGAGAGGCTGTACTGGCGGATCTGCCGCGCCCCGTCCGGCAGTTGCACCTGGACGCTGACGTACTGGCCGGGCAGGAACGGTTGCGTAGGCCGGCCGTCGGCGCGGCACAGAGTGAACGAGACCGTGTCCGGTGTCTCCTCACAGCGTCCGCTCACCCGCAGGGGGTGCCAGACATCGCCCTCGGTGACACCGGCCTCCTGGTAGAGCCGGGCCTCCACCGCGATCAGGGCGTTGGCCATCAGCCAGTACACCTCGTCCCAGGCGGCTGCTACCTCGGACGTGACCGCGTCGCCGAGGACCTCGGCGATCGCTGCGAACAGGTGATGGTGGACGATCTTGTACTGGTCCGAAGTGATCCCGAGCGAGGCGTGCTTGTGGGCGATCCGTGACAGCATCACATCCGGCCGGGCCTCGGGGTGAGCGACCAGAGCGGTCGCGAACGCGGCGATGGACCCGGCCAGCGCCTGCTTCTGCGCCCCGTTAGCCTGGTTGCCGCGGTTGAACAGATCCCGCAGCAGCTCCGGGTGGGACGCGAACATCCGGGAGTAGAAACGCTCACTGATCTCGCCGATGGCCGAGCCCACGAGGGGCAGCGTGGCACGGACGACCGGAAGGGACTGCTCGGAAAGCACACCGACTCCAAAGAGGTAGATGATATTCGCATTTGTGACACCACCCGCCCCGGGGCAGGCGACAGACCTCGAACGGCATTCGACACACCAGCAGCCCCGGCGGGGGGATACCGGGCGTCACGCAGTGAGACTGCCGCACGCTCCGCGACGATCCGGCGACCGTGACCGCCGCATCCGACCCTGCCGACCGTGCACTGCGACGATATCTAAATACGCAACTGGGATGCCACTTATTGGTTGTGGGGAGCGCCACATCCACCGATGCGGTCACATTCTTCAACCGGGCGGCCTGCCCCTGCTTCGCGACTGTGCTCAGCTGCACGACCCGTACGGCGCCGTCCCACCACGGGCGGCAGGCAGGCGGCGAACGTTGCCGAGGGCAGCCGCCTGTTCCCGGAGCCGGATGATCTCGTCATGCTGTGCAGCGAGTCGAGAGATGGCGACGGTCTTGAACTCGGTGAGCGCGGCGACGACTTCGTCCCGCTTGGTGACCCGGTCCTTGAGCTCGGCGACCTCGGTCTTGAGCCGTTCGATCTGCGCGGCCCATGGGTCGATGATCTCGCCGGCCTGCCGCAAAGCAACAAGGCGCCGCTCGAACTCCTCGGCCAGGTGCTGGTAGGGGCCCGGCCGAGGAGTGCCGTCCCGGCTTTTCTTCGGGTAGAAGCCGGTCCGGATCACGCCGGACTAGAGAGCCAGGGATTTGAGATCGCACTCGCCGCCCGGCGGGAACTCCCCGCGCAAGAGCCGGTCCATGGCTGCTCGGATGGCGTCCTCGTTGCGCGCGCGGTCGCTGTCGCTGATCCGTCCCATCAGATGGCGTCCTTCCCCGCCGCTCCTGCTTGCGGCTTGGTCGATCTCAGCGAGCACCCGCTCGGCGCGGCTCACGCTGACTTCCAGCCGGGTCCGCTCGATCTTCTGCCGGCGGCTGAGGCCGCCGATGAACACCTTGGCGGTCTCCCGGGATTCCTCCCACGCTGGCCGGTGGCACGGATGGTGCGTGGCTTGGGGACAGCGTGCGGAGTCACACATGTCGGCAAGTGGCCGGTCGGCGTCGGGAGTGCCGGCCAAGCGCAGGCACAACGCCTTGGCCGGATCGATGAACCAGCAGTAGTTCAGCCGTTCCCAGGTAGAGAGTACGGGCCCGGGTCGCGAGCATGGAGACGACCTCCAGGTCGTTGTCGACGATCTGGCTGCTTGAGCCCGCGCGGCTGCTGGTGGAACGCATCCGAATCGAACCCGGCCTGGGCTGCGAGGGCGGGGATGTCGGAATCCTGAAGGTGTAAGCCCATGACCTCAGGGACGTCTTCCGGACGGTGCGGGTCGCCGGATGCGTGGGTGCGTCCGGCCAGAAGGACCACAACCCTGCAGCCGGTCAAATCGGCGATGCTGAAAACTGTGCACGCATGCGGTGGCATGCCTACTCATGCGGGCGGTCCTTCCCGGGCTGGGACGCGGTGGCGAGAGCCTTTCTGATCACGCTAACCGGCGTCAGGTCCGCTTTCGTGGCGTTATGAATCAGCTGGCGGCCAAGACATCAACTCGCCCTCCACATTGCTCCTTAAGCCCTGTTGCTCGTCTGGGCCGGTCGCTAGCCTGTCGCAATGTCGAAGCGTGACCACCAGGGCCCGGGCCCCAATGGGCAGTCATCGTCGCCGCTCTGAGGCTGTCGGCGTATGGACGCTGCCCGCGTCAGAGGCGGTCAACCGGTAGCCGCGGTGGAGGCTGCCGTGGTGGAGACGCCGTGGGAGGTGACCACCAGCCGGGCGCTGCCCTCCGTGAGTTGGTAGGCCAGGCCGACGACGCCGGCGTGTCCGGCGGCGACCTGGTCGGCCAGGATACGGGAGCGGTCCAGGAGCAGGTCCACGGTGTGCTGTACGTGCGCGTCGATCAGGTCTCTGTCCGCCGTGAGGCCCGCCGCGCGGGCGGTGAGCACGCTCGGGGTGACGCGCTCAACGATGTTCCGGACGTACCCGATGGCCGGCAGCCCGTCTTCGACAGCGGCGCGGGCGGCAGCGACGGCGCCGCAGGAGTCGTGTCCGAGGACCACGACGAGGCGGCAGTCCAGCACGCTCGTGCCGTACTCGATGCTGCCCAGGACCTCCGGCCCGAGCACGTGGCCGGCGGTGCGGACCACGAACAGGTCCCCTAGCCCCTGGTCGAAGATGATCTCGGCGGCCAGCCGCGAGTCGGAGCACCCGAGCAGCACCGCGAAGGGCTTCTGGACCGGTGCAAGCTCGGCCCGCCGGGCGGCGTCCTGGTTCGGGTGCTGCGGGGCACCGGCCACGAAACGCTGGTTCCCGGTGAGCAGGGCGTCGAGAGCTTGGGCAGGAGAGACAGGAGTGGATGCCATGCAGGCAGCCTATGAGGAGGCCGCCGTCGCCACGCAGCCCGGGGCGCCGAACAGACTTCGCTGCCTGTCAGGCTGCCGGCGGCATTCCGGGCCGGTGAGCGGGGAGAATGGATGAATTGTCTACGGGTATCACCGCGCCAAGGGCGCACCGGCCCTGGGTGCGCTGCCCGGCCAGGAAGGGCCGTTCGGCCGCCGCCCGAGCCGGAGCAGATGGGCGACACCGACGCGGATGCAGGCCCCGGCGGACGGGCGGCGCCCGTGGTGCCGTCGCCCAGGGACGGGAGCGTCCAGTGACGCTGTGGCGGCAGGTCCTGGCGGCACTGAACGATGACAGCCTCGGCGACGCGGAACGGGAGGCCAGCGTGGCCCGCGGCGCCGCCCAGCTCGCCGTCCGTCGGGCCCCGGCGGCCCAGCAGGCCACGCCGAGTCAGTGATAGCCGTGGCGTTCGATGAGTTCGCGCTGGTCTTGGACGCCTACCAGGCCAGCGCCGCCTTGAAGGAATCCGGCCCCGCCAACTGAGTAACCCGGACGGCCCAGGCGGCGTTGAACCCGGCGTGACCATGACGATGCGGCTCGCGCCCGTCATCGGGGTGCAGTGCAGTGGAAGTGAAACGGTTCCCAACCCCGAGCTAGAGCCGATCCTCACCGAGCTTGCCCAGCAGTGGGAGCTGGACGATCCGTCCCCGGCCAGAGGGACGAGGAATGGATGATCCTCGCCCGTCGGCATTTCCTGGCGGGCCCGCTGACCGCGCGGTGCGAGCACGGCCCCCGCCGCCCCCGCACCGCACCCCCCAAGGAGCCCGCAGACGCCACCGGCGTCGCGCTTCCGGGCTGCCGGACCGGCACACCGTGGTTGGGCCCACCGGTCCGGCAGCCCCACCAGTCCACCACCCGACCCGGCCCGGAAGGAACGCCGCCCGGTACCACGAAGGCCCTGACCACTCGGGGGATCAGGAGGGAAACTGACGCGCCCCCGCCCCCGGGCGGGAATCG
The DNA here is from genome assembly GCF_010548325.1 of Streptomyces sp. SID13666. Classification (NCBI taxonomy): domain Bacteria; kingdom Bacillati; phylum Actinomycetota; class Actinomycetes; order Kitasatosporales; family Streptomycetaceae; genus Streptomyces; species Streptomyces sp. SID13666. Next base: position 20,144 of record NZ_JAAGLX010000003.1, read on the forward strand.
GAGCCGCGGACCACACCGGCCCGCCGTGGGGCGACAGCGAGCGTCGAATCCACCAACGCGTATGGCAGCCGGAAGACCCCCCTTGTCACGAGCCCGATAGCTTCCAGCTCGCCCATCCGGCACGACGCCTCGTGAGCGTTGTCCGAGGCCGACGGCATGATGCGGCCATGGGCGAGGAGTACGAGCACCGCTTGGCCCGCCTGATCGCCAAGCACCCGGACAGCGCCGACCACCAGTTGGGCCCGAGGACGTCTCCCTGGCTTTGGCGACGCGTCGAGAGTCATTGCAGTCCAGCGCGGTCGCAGTGGATAACTGGTCGCTGTCGAGTCACAGCCCCCCAATGAAGAGGGCTGGCGTCAGCCGACGGTCAGAAACACCACACAGCCGCACAAAGAGAATGCCCCCAGCGTGAGGGCGACGCAGGTACACAGCAGCCGTAGACGCAGTTGTTCGTAGCGGGTGGTGTATTCGGCCCGCAGCTCGTGGCAACGGACCGTGACCTGCCGCAGGACCCTGAGAGAGACATCAAGGCGGGCATCGGCGTACAGGCGGACGATCTCGTCGCGCTGGGTATCGGTCAGCCACGGCATGCGGTCGGCGAACGCCTCGGCCTCGGCCTGCGCGTTGTGGATCTCCGCCTGGCGGATCAGGTGTCCTTCCAGCCGGGCGATGCCAGCGGCGATGTCCCGTGGGCTGTCCATCCGCGTACCGTCTCCGCCTCAGTCCTTGGCGCCGTTGTTCTGGCCGTCTGCCTGTGCGGAGGCTGAGCCGTGGCGGGCGCCGGCGTACCGTCCCTCGAGGGCGGCGATGTCGGGGTGGTGCAGGTCGAAGGCGGGGGACTCGGAGCGGATTTTGGGCAGGGTGAGGAAGTTGTGCCGTGGCGGTGGGCAGGAGGTGGCCCACTCCAGTGAGCGGCCGTAGCCCCACGGGTCGTCGGTCTCGACCTTCTCGCCGTACTTGGCGGTCTTCCAGACGTTGTAGAGGAAGGGCAGGGTGGACAGGCCCAGCAGGAACGCCCCGATGGTCGAGACGGTGTTGAGGGCGGTGAAGCCGTCGGAGGCGAGGTAGTCGGCGTAGCGGCGCGGCATGCCCTCCGCTCCCAGCCAGTGCTGGACCAGGAAGGTGGTGTGGAAGCCGACGAACAGTGTCCAGAAGTGGATCTTCCCCAGGCGCTCGTCGAGCATCCTCCCGGTGAACTTAGGCCACCAGAAGTAGAAGCCGGAGAACATTGCGAACACGACGGTGCCGAAGACCACGTAGTGGAAGTGGGCGACGACGAAGTAGCTGTCGGTGACGTGGAAGTCGATTGGCGGGGAGGCCAGCAGCACCCCGGTCAGTCCGCCGAACAAGAAGGTCATCAGGAAGCCTGCCGCCCACAGCATGGGCGTCTCGAAGCTGAGGGAGCCGTGCCACATGGTGCCGATCCAGTTGAAGAACTTCACCCCGGTCGGCACCGCGATCAGGAACGACATGAAGGAGAAGAACGGCAGCAGCACCCCGCCGGTCGCGAACATGTGGTGGGCCCATACCGTCATCGACAGTCCGCAGATCGCGATGGTCGCTCCGACCAGACCCAGGTAGCCGAAAACGGGCTTGCGTGAGAAGACGGGGATGACCTCAGTGATGATGCCGAAGAACGGCACCGCGATGATGTACACCTCGGGATGGCCGAAGAACCAGAACAGGTGTTGCCACAGCAGTGCTCCGCCGTTGGCGGCGTCGAAGACGTGCGCCCCGAATTTGCGGTCCGCCTCCAGGGTGAGCAGCGCGGCGGCGAGCACCGGGAACACCATGATCACCAGGACGCTGGTCAGCAGCGCGTTCCAGCAGAAGATCGACATACGGAACATGGTGAGGCCGGGGGCGCGCATGCAGAGGATGGTGGTGATGAAGTTGACCGCGCCCAGGATTGTGCCGAACCCGGACAGCGCCAGCCCCATGATCCACATATCGCCGCCGACCCCCGGCGAGTGCTGGGCGTCGTTGAGCGGCGCGTAGGCGAACCAGCCGAAGCTCGCGGCGCCCTGCGGGGTGAGGAAGCCGCCCACGGCGATGAGCGATCCGAGCAGGTAGAGCCAGTACGCGAGCATGTTCAGTCTGGGGAAGGCGACATCGGGGGCACCGATCTGTAGCGGCATGATCCAGTTCGTGAAGCCGGCGAACAGCGGGGTGGCGAACATCAGCAGCATGATCGCCCCGTGCATGGTGAACGCCTGGTTGAACTGCTCCGTCGACATGATTTGTAGCCCCGGACGCGCCAGCTCACCGCGCATCACCAGCGCCAGTACTCCGCCGAGCAGGAAGAAGGCGAACGACGTGGTCATGTACAGGGAGCCGATCTTCTTGTGATCGGTGGTGGTCAGCCACTGCACGACCGCGGATCCTCGTTGCGTCGCCGGCCTTGGTGCTCCGATCGGTTCGGTCTGCACCGCCATATTGGTCTCCCTCCCGCCTTACGGAACCTGGGCAGTGTCCGCTGTGTGCCCCCCCTATCCGCTGCGGACATGCGGCGGAATGAAATGAATCATTCGTTTGGCGCAATCCGGGGCGGTCGCGCGTCAGCGCGGGTGATGCGGATCAAGTTCCCTCGTGTCGGAGGGGGATGGGTGACCGTGGGTTCTTGTCGGCTCGGAGAGTGGGCCGTTCGGGTGTGCGCGCCATCTTTTGGTGAGGCTGTCCAGGTCTGGCCTGCTGACCGTGCGGGCTTCGGCGGGGGTGGTCGTTGCTGGTGTCGCCGCGGCCGGAGCCGGAGGTTTCGACGAGTCCCTCGCGGTGTGAGGCGAGCCGCTCGTCAAGAGGTGCCGCAGGCGCGTATGCGACGCGGCTGCGGGTATACGTGCGTCTTCTGCGAACAAGGTGCAAGGCGACCTAGATGGAACACATCTCCCTGGGCGAGGGCCGTACGGTGCCGGGTCCCGAGCCCCGCGGCTCACAGCAGCGTTGGACGGTGACAGCGAGTGCATCGCCAAGGCCCGCTGTCTGGCGGCTGCCGGTCTTCTCACGCGGTTGCAGGCCGAATTCGGGCTGCCGGTATCGGCGCCACGGACCTCACGCACTGGTGGTCAGCGAACTGGTTACCAATGCCGGCAAGTACGCCCCCGGTCCCGTGCTTCTGGAGTTGCGGATCACCGGTGATCTGGCCGAGAGATGTGATGGGCGTGGCCCAGCCGTCACGGCACGCTGGGGATCGGCGGCACCTCCGGCTGGTCTATGCGGGTTTCTCACCAGGACCTCACCCGGCGGCGAGTTCCTCCAGTGGCACGTCCGGATCGGCCAGCCGGTCCCGGTCGACCTGAGTGCCGGAGCGGACCAGGTGCTGGATCGCTTCGTTAACGTCCCAGATGTTGACGTTCATGCCGGCCAGCACGCGGCCCTGGGCCGTCCAGAAGGCGATGAACTGCATGCTCGTCAGGTCGCCGCGGACGACCACGTCGTCGTAGTCGCCGGGTTCGGCGTAGCCGGCGTACTCCATGCCCAGGTCGTACTGGTCGGTGAAGAAGTAGGGCACGCGGTCGTAGGAGGCAGCCTCGCCCAGCATCGATCGTGCTGCCGTCTCGGGCTGGTGGAGGGCGTTGGCCCAGTGTTCCACCCGGATGTGCTTGCCGAGCATCGGGTGGAAGGCGTTGCCCACGTCGCCCGCTGCGTGGATGTTCGGGTCGGAGGTCCGCAGGGAGGCGTCAACGGTGATGCCGTTGTCGACGTGGAGGCCCGATGCGACGGCCAGTTGGGAGTTGGGGACGGCGCCGATGCCGACCACGACAGCGTCGGCGTCGATGCGGGTGCCGTCGGCCAGCCGGACGCCGGCGGCCGTCCCGTTCTCGCCGACGATCTCGGCGACCTGTGCGGTCAGGCGCAGGTCCACGCCGTGTTCCCGGTGGAGGTCGGCGAAGACGGGAGCGATCTGCCGGCCCAGCACGCGCAGCAGCGGCAGTTCGTCCGCCTCCAGGACGGTCACCTCCACGCCGGCCTCCCGGGCGGCGGCGGCCACTTCCAGGCCGATCCAGCCGCCGCCGACGAAGACGATGCGGGAGGCGGACTGGAAGGTCCGCTGGATGCGTTCGCAGTCGCCGACGCGGCGCAGGTAGAGCACGCCGTCGAGGTCCGCGCCGGGTACGGGGAGGCGGCGCGGGGAGGCGCCTGTGGTCAGCAGCAGCTTGTCGTAGCCGATCGTCTCGCCGCCGGAGACGGTGACCGTGCGCTGGTCGCGGTCGAGTTCGGTGACGAGGGTGTCCCTCCGCAGGTCGATGGCCTGGTCGATGTACCACTGTGCCGGGTGGACGAAGATCGTGTCGCGGTCCTGCTTGCCCTGCAGGTAGCCCTTGGACAGTGGCGGCCGCTCGTAGGGCCGGTCCGGCTCGTCCCCGATGAGTAGGATCCGGCCGTCGAAGCCGTGCCCGCGCAGCGCTTCGGCGGCTTTGGCGCCGGCCAGGCTCGCTCCGACGATTACGAACGTGGGTGGTGTCATCGCGCGTGCTCCCTGCTGTCAGCGGTGCGCTCGGGCCGGGCGCTGTCGGAGGCGTGCAGTCGTGCCGCGAGTTTCCCTGCCAGTTCGTCCCAGCTGGCGTCGAACGTCTCGAGGCCCTGGTCCTCCAGCACCTGGACAACGTCGCGGTAGTCGACCCCGGCGTCAGCGAGGTCCTCGAGCACCTGGTGTGCCTCGCCGTAGGTGTCGCGGATGCTGCCGGCCGGCAGCACCGCGTGGTCGGCGACCGCGTTCAGGGTGGCCTCCGGCATGGTGTTGACCACGTCTGGTGCGACCAGGTCGACGACGTACCGGGTGTCCTCATACGCGGGATCCTTCACGCCTGTGGACGCCCACAGCAGCCGCTGCGGCCGGGCACCGGCCTGTTCCAGCCGCTGCCACCGGTCGGTGGCGAGCATGTGCTCGTAGTGCTCGTAGGCAATGCGGGCGTTGGCGATGGCGGCGCGCCCTCGCAGCGCGGCGGCCTTCTCGCCGCCCGTCCGGTCGAGCCGCCGGTCGATCTCTGTATCCACCCGGGAGACGAAGAACGACGCCACCGACGTGATGCCGGACAGGTCGTGTCCGGCGTCCCGGGCGCGTTCCATCCCGGTCAGGAACGCCTCCGTCACCGCGTCGTAGCGCTCCAGTGAGAACAGCAGCGTGACGTTGATGCTGATGCCCTCGGCTAGACAGGCGCTGATCGCCTCCAGGCCCTGTTTGGCGGCGGGGATCTTCACGAACAGGTTCGGCCGGTCCACCAGCCACCACAGCGCCCGGGCCTCGGCGACCGTGCGCGCGGTGTCATGCGCGAGCCGCGGGTCGACCTCGATCGATACCCGCCCGTCCACACCCCCGCTGGCGTCGTACGCCGGCCGCAGCACGTCGCAGGCCCAGCGCACGTCGAAAGTGGTCAGCACGCGCAGCGCCTCCTCCACACCGACCCCGCGCAACGACAGATCCGTGATCTGCTCGTCGTAGCAGTCGCTGTGCTCGATGGCCCTGGCGAAGATCGTCGGATTGGTCGTCACGCCGACGACGTGCCGTTCCGCGATCAGCCTGGCCAGGCTGCCCTCGACGAGCCGCTGCCGGCTCAGGTCGTCCAACCAGACCGAAACCCCGGACTCGGACAGCTGAGCGAGCGTGTCGGTCACCGTATGCCTCCCTTGCCGGCGCGGGCGTCATGAACCGCGAAAGACTCCTCAAGTCAAGACTCACCCAGAACGCGCCCGGCCGCAGGTCGACCCTCGGCGGGTCAGACACCGGCCAAACGCACACCTACGGCGAGGCCGCCCCAGGGTGCACCATCACCGCGCTGACTGCATGATCAAGACGTCGAAGGTATAGCCGGTGCACGGACGGCCGGTTCGAGATCGACCGCGAGGAGCAGGCCCGGGCCCAGGCGGCTGCGGCGAACAGACGTCCACAGGAAGTGACGATACGTGAATGATCAACAGCAGCCACCGAGTGAGGCGCCGAAAGTCGGCGGCCTGGCCGGCGACGACATCGGTTACGACAGTGAAGAATGGGCCGCCGTCCGCCCCCGGCGCATCACCCCCGAGCAGTGGCAGCAGTTCGAGGGCTACATGCAGGAGATCTTCACAGCCCTGGGCATGCCGGGATCCCTCTCGACGGCCGATACCCCGCGCCGCTTCCTCCGCGCGCTCTTCGACGCGACCAGCGGATACGAGGGGGACGAGAAGCTGGTCACCGCGTTCCCGACCGAGTGCCGCGGCGGCCCTGACTGCCGCATCAGCCAGGTGGTGGAGGGGCCGATCCCGTTCTTCGCCCTCTGTGAGCACCACAGCCTGCCGTTCTTCGGCATCGCCTACGTCGGTTACGTCGCCCACGAGCACATCCTCGGCCTGTCCAAATTGACCCGACTGGTACGGCTGTTCGCCCGCCGCTTCTCGGTGCAGGAGCGCATCGGCCAGCAACTCGCCGACGCGCTGGTACGCATCCTGCAACCGCACGGCGTCGCCGTGCACCTGGAGGCGGTGCACCTGTGCACGCAGATGCGCGGCGTCCGCGAGATCGAGTCCAGCACCCGCACCACCTACTGGCGCGGCACCTACGACACCGAGGACCAGCTGAGAATGGAGTTCTTCCACCTGTGCGGCCCCAGAAGCACCAGCCGTGGCTGAACCTGACGCCGCCCCCACGGCCCCCGTCCCCCACACCGAGCCGCTGGTGCGGCTGTATGAGGAACCCGAGGCGCCCCGCTGGGGCCTGCCACCGGCGCTCGCCGCACTGTACGGAGGCGACCTCGGCTTCCCCGAACCGTGCCTGTACGCCAACTTCGTCGCTTCCCTCGACGGGGTGGTGTCGCTCGGCCCGCAATACTCGTCATCCGGTTCGACGATCAGCGGACGCGAACCCGCGGACCGGTTCGTCATGGGACTGCTGCGGGCCTGCGCCGACGCCGTCCTCATCGGAGCAGGCACGCTGCGCGCCTCACCCCGCCACCGGTGGACGCCCGAGCACGTCTACCCGGCCGCCGCAGCAGACTTCGCCCAGCTCCGCCACCACCGGCGCCGAGCTGCCGAGCCGGAACTGGTCGTCGTCACCGCGAGCGGCATCCTGCCGGCCGAGCACCCCGCCCTGCAGGCGGGCGCGCTCATCGCCACCACCACCCAAGGTGCCGGCCGCCTCGCCGGACGCCTCCCACCGACCTGCACCATCCTTCCCCTCGGCGACGGCCCGACCCTGCGCATCCCGCAGGTGCTCGACACCATCCGCGCCCGCGGGCACACCACGATCCTCTCCGAGGCAGGGCCGCGCCTGGTCGGGCAACTCGTCGGCGCCGGCATCCTGAACGAACTGTTCCTGACCCTGTCTCCCGTACTGGCCGGCCGCGCAGACACCACCCGCCACGGACTGATCGCCGGGCTCGAACTCCTCCCGACCTGGCACGAGACAGCCGACCTGATCAGCGCCCGGCAGCGCGCTTCCTATGTGTTCCTGCGCTACCGACTGCCCGGTCGCCGCCCCGAGGCCGACGACAGCTACCGCCAAGTGCCGCCTCGATGAAGAGAGGCAGCCCAGATCGACCGCGCGGCCCTTCAGGCCCGCCCACCGGAGCGTAGCCGTACCGGCACTGATCAAACACGGCCCCGGGCAAGCGCCCCCAGAGCTCATCCGGAACACTCCGTAGCCACCTGTGGCATCCCGGGACACACCAAAGCCCTCATGGTGAGCCACGCCGTGATAGTCGCCGGCATCACGGGTAGTCTGTGGTCATGTCCGAGCAATTCCAGATCGAGCCGATGGGGGATCACGACTATCTGGTGCGCACCTGGTACAGCGGTGACGTGATCGAGTCCCGGTTCCAGGCAAGTCCGGCCGTCGTCGACCAGGTCGGTGCGGCAGAGGCCGACGAGCAGCGGGTGATCGAGGAAACCGCCCTCTACCTCGCCGAGCGGCAGCCCGTCATGGACTTTCCCCCGATGGTCGATCTCGACGATGTCGCGGCCGTCTACGGTGACCACTACATCGATGAGCTGAGCCGCCGCCTCAAGGGTTCCTGACGCGCCGCCCTGCACACGTTTGGCCTGGCGGGGTCCGCCAGCGCGCCGGACGGGTTGCGGATCCCACCCGCGGAGAGACGAAGAGCGATCGAACGGGGGGCGCACTTGGGAGGCTACATGTACAGCAAAGCCACGCTCGCCGGTCACCCCATTCACCCGATGCTGATCGGCTTTCCGGTCGCCAGTTACACCGGAACCCTGGTGGGCTTCGCCGTGTACGCGGCCACCGGGCACCAGTTCTGGCTCAACCTGGCGATCGCACTGAACATCGTGGGCGTCGGCAGCGCACTGCTCGCCGCAATCCCCGGACTCGTCGACTGGGCCTTCGGGATCCCGCGCGGCTCGGCGGCCAAAACCGTCGGTCTGGCCCACGCCGGCCTCAACGTGACCGCCCTCGCGCTGTTCGCCATCAGCCTGGGGACGTACGTCACCCACTGGAATGGCCCGGCCACCGGAACCACCCTTGGCCTCGCCCTCACCTCGGCTGGCGTCCTGTGCACCCTCGCCGCCGGCTTCCTCGGCTGGATGCTGGTTCAGGACTATCACATCGGCATCCGCCTCACCCCGACACAGGAACTCGACGAACTCGAGGTGCAGAACGTGCACCGGATCGTCACTCACAAGCGTCACGCCGCCTGACCCACGTCGCGTTGGCTGGGCCCGGCGGCCCCGGGCCCCGGGAGGCACCCCGCCCGTGCGGCTGGAGGAAGCGTCCTCACGACGGCCTCTGAGCCGACGGCTGGATATAGCGCAGGGCGGCTTCGACACCGAAGCCTCTTGGACGCGCAGACAGGCGGAGGCGAACGGAGGATGCCTACCGCGGCGTCTCAGGGAGGGAAGGGTGCCTGCGGGTGCTGTGGCTCCTGTGGCAGCCCGGCGAGCACGGCGCCCCGGTGCAGCACGTCGCGGAGCATGGCGGGGGTCAGGGTGCGGGTGGACATGTTGCGCTGGCTGGGGTGGTACCCGCCGATCAGGTGTATCCGCCGTTCACCGCCTGCGTCGGTGAGGAGGGCTTCGGTGCCGTGGCCAAAGGCTGGGCGGGGGCGGGGCAGCTGCCAGCCTGCGCTCGTCAGCACGGGCAGCAGCGCCTGCCAGGCGAAGCCGCCGAGCACCACGATGGCCCGCAGCGTCGGTCGCAAAAGTTGCAGTTCGCGGGCGAGCCACGGACGGCAGGTGTCGCGCTCGGTAGTGGTGGGCTGATTGCCGGGCGGCGCGCAGTGCACGGGCACCGTGATCCGCAGCCCGTACAGTTGCATACCGTCACCGCGGTGGGTGGCGGTCGGCTGGGAGGCCAGGCCGAGGTCGTACAGGGCGGCGTACAGCACGTCGCCGGACGGGTCGCCGGTGAAGATGCGCCCGGTGCGGTTGCCGCCGTGCGCGGCCGGTGCCAGGCCGACGATGGCCAGCGCCGCGTCCGGCGGGCCGAGGCCGGGTACCGGCCTCGCCCAGTACTCCCACTCTCTGTATGCCCGGCGCTTGACCAGGGCGACCTCTTCCCGCCAGGCCACCAGGCGCGGGCAGGCCCGGCAGGTGGTCACGGCGGCGTCCAGCCTGCTCACGTCACGCATCCGTGGTGCGGTCGCGGCCGGGAACTGCTGCGGCTCCGGGGTGGCAGGGCCTGTGTCGCGCACACCGTTCTCCTCTCCTTCGGGCTGAGGGCGCGGGTACCGACAGCCGATCTCCGGCCAGCCCACCCACTCGGCGATAAAATTGGGTGAGCCGAACACATCCGCTCCCACAGGTGACGTCACCGCTGTCCACCGGTCCCGGGCCAGGAGCGGCCGATCGATCTGAAGGGTGCCGTCATGGCCGAACAGATCACCTATCGCCGAGTCTATGAGGAGACCTCGCCCGAGGACGGCAAGCGGGTGCTCGTCGACCGGGTTTGGCCGCGGGGCATGCGCAAGGAGGACGCCAACCTGGACGAGTGGCTGCGTGATGTCGCCCCGACAAGCGAACTGCGCAAGTGGTACAGCCATGAGCCCAGCCGCTTCACGGAGTTCCGTCGCCGCTACCTGGCAGAACTACGCGATGCCGGGCACCGCGAAGCCGCCGAGCATCTGCGTGGCCTGGCGGCGCACGACAAGCTCATGCTGTTGACCGCCACCAAGGACGTGGACCACAGCCAGGCCGCTGTCCTGGCCGCATGGCTAACCAAGAAACGGTGACGAACACACGAGGGTCTCAAGGACGGCGAGGGCTGATTTTTGTCGTCGACGGCGGGTGGGGCGCAGCTTACGTCGTGCGGTGCTGTGTCGTGGGCGTGGCCTGCACTGGCCCGTCACGGTCTGCGTCGACCATGCCCCGGCTCGCTCTCTCTGACAGACCGCGGACGAGTCCTGGTCGACTGTCTCCGCCATCAAGGACCTCGGGGTGCTGGTCCATCGGCGCCGCGCGGACGAGTCCATCGCCAGGTGTGGCGCCATGCTGGGGGATCCTGCGCCCGAGATGTGAGGAGCGATGATGGTGCGAACGAACATCATCCGCAAGGAGCGCATGACCGTCAGCTACGACGTGGTGAACGGCTGGACGGTTGTTGAGATCGACGGCGAGGTGGACGCCCACACCTCCCCCCTGGTCCGTGAAGCAGTGATCAAGCTCGTCGACGGCGGACACCGCCACTTCGTCCTGGATCTGAGCTTCGTATCCTTCATGGACTCGATGGGGCTGGGCATGGTCGTGGCGGTCACGAAACGCATCCGTGAACACGAAGGCTCACTGCGGATCGCGTCCGCCTCCGGCCGGATCGTCAGAGTCTTCGACATCAGCGGCCTGCGTAACGCTTACGAGATCCACCCCTCACCAGAAGAGGCAACGCGCAGTGCTCCCTCGCTCGGCAGCCTGGCGCACTGGCCCCGCCCGTCAAGCTGAGGAACTCTCACGGGAACGACCTGCTTCTGCTGCGCAACGTTGTCGAAGCCTCGCCCGGTTTGGAGCAGCGCATCCCGGCCTGAGGCATCGCGCCGGTGAGGGATGGCGAGAGATACGGCAACCATGGTGAGGTCACGGGTACGGGGGGTTCGGTCTCCTCCATGGCGTGCAGGGGGAGGGTGGAGTGGGCATCGGCGCCGCCGACACGCACCTCGGCCGCGACCCAGATCGCCCATGGTCTCCTGAGGCTCGGCGCCTTTGCGCCGCGCGAGGCGGGTGTGCCCCTGGACGCAGTACGGACACTGGGTCAGGTGGGCGACTGCGACGGCGATCAACTGCTTGGTCTACTCCGGCAGAGCCTCTGCGAAGAAGGCGCGGCTGAAGTTGTCGAACGCTTCGTTGATGACCGGGGCGAGTTGGCCGCGTCGCCGGCCGATCTCAGCGGGTGGCTGGGTGGTAGACGGCCTCACTCGTGGTGTTGCCTCCGCTTGTTCGCGTCAGGGTGTCGGACGGGCGCGTCAGTGAGCGGGTGAGGAGCTGCTACTCATGCTGTCGATGGGCAGCTGGGCTGCCTGGTGCCGCAGTAGAGCGAAATCACGGCGGTCTTCGTACACGACGATGCGCATCGGCTGTTCGAGCAGTGCCTTGAGGGCGGTGAGGAAAAGGGCGCCGGTGGCGCCGTCGAGGGCCCGGTGGTCGATGGAGTGGGTCAGGGCCATCACTGTGCCGGCGGCGAGTTCGCCGTCGCGGACGACGGGTTCGGGGTGGGCGGCTCCGACGGCGAGGATGGATGCCTGCGGGGGACTGATGACGGCGGTGAAGTGGTCGATGCCGTAGGGGCCGAGGTTGCCGTGGTGAAGGTGCCGTCGGCGAGATTGTCGAGGCTGAGGTGCCCGGCGCGGGGCCCTGTCGGCGAGGGCGCGGGGCTTCGCGAGCGCTCTCGGTGAGGGTCTTGCGGTCGACGTCGTGGATGACGGGGACGGTCAGTATGGCCACTTAGTAATGCAGTCCTTCATGGCCCTGTTCGTCCCTCGCCTGGACGCCTGCTTCGAGCCGGTCGACACGGGCCTGGCCATGGTCACGGTCTACGACGTGACGTTCGCGGGGTACAGCGGCCATCTGGTGAAGGGCTGGCTGAAGATGCTGGCCGCCGCCGAGGGTCTGCTGCCGCTGGTCGTGGAGTTCGCTCCCGGCGACAACGCAATGCCCGACGGTTCGGGATGTCCACTCCTGAGCGGCGGGTGCGGCGGACCAGTGTGGCGCTGCCGCCTGCCGAGCCTGCACGGTGGAGGGCCTGGGCTCCGTCGCCCGGGTTGCCGGAGGCGGGAAAGCCGCTGACCATGAGTGCGGGCGGTTCTCCGACTGTGACGGGGGCCGCTGGAGCGCCCGCCTGCGGCGCGGGACGGGAACCGATGATGGCGGTGAACGCGAAGAACAGGCCCCGGGCCGACACCGGGGCGCGTACGCGTCGCACCGACCGGTGGCGACGGCGTACGTGGCCTACGGGCTGGCCCCGAACGAAGCCCACACCGCAGAGTCCGTCTGTACATCAGAGAAAACCGTCGCCCTGACCTTCGCCCTCGTGGTGATCAACGGCTGGAACAGGCTCGCTGCAGGACTGCACGCACCGGTCACCAGCCTCGACGGACTCGACCTGCCGCCGAACATCCCTGGAGCCAGCCGATCCTGAGGAGCCTTCCGTGACCGTCGACAGTTTTGCCGCCCGAGGACCGCTTTCCGCCGCCGGATTCTCCTTCACCATCTACCGGCTCGACGCGGTCGAAAGGGCCGCGCGGCTCCCGTACAGCCTGAAGTTGCTGTTGGAGAACCTACTGCGCAACGAGGACGGCCATACGGTGACCGCCGACCAGATCAGCGCGCTGGCCGGCTGGGATCCGGCCGCCGAGCCGGCCACCGAGATCCAGTTCACCCCGGCACGAGTGCTGATGCAGGACTTCACGGGCGTGCCGTGCATCGTGGACCTGGTGGCGATGCGCGAGGCGTTGGCCGCCCTGGGTGGCGATGCGGCGCGCATCGACCCGTTGCGGCCGGTGGAACTGGTCATCGACCACTCCGTGATTGCCGACCACTACGGCGTTCCGGAGGCGTTCGACCGCAATGTCGAGTTGGAGTTCCGGCGCAATGCCGAGCGCTACCAGTTCCTGCGCTGGGGCCAGAACGCCTTCGACAACCTGCGCGTCGTTCCGCCGGGCACCGGCATCTGTCACCAGGTGAACCTGGAGCACTTGGCACGCGTCGTTTTCGGCGAAGACGGGGTGGCCTTCCCCGACACCCTGGTCGGCACCGACTCCCACACCCCGATGGTCAACGGACTTGGCGTACTCGGCTGGGGCGTGGGCGGCATCGAAGCGGAAGCGGCCATGCTCGGCCTGCCCCTGAGCATGCTCATCCCCCGGGTCATCGGAGTGAAGCTGACCGGCGCACTGCCCGAGGGCAGCACCGCCACCGACCTGGTGCTGACCATCGCCGAGAAACTGCGCGCGCACGGCGTGGTGGGCACCTTCGTGGAGTTCTACGGTCCCGGCGTGGCCAACGTGCCGCTCGCCAACAGGGCCACCATCGGCAACATGAGCCCGGAGTACGGCGCGACCTGTGCGATCTTCCCCATCGATGACGAGACACTCTCCTACCTGCGGCTCACCGGACGCAGCGCCGAGCAGGTGGCGCTCGTCGAGGCGTACGCCAAGGAACAGGGCCTGTGGCACGACGCCAGTCACGAGCCCACCTACTCCCAGACGCTGGAGTTGGACCTGTCGGCTGTCGTGCCGTCGATCGCCGGGCCGAAACGCCCACAGGACCGCATCCCGCTCGCGGACGCACCGCGCGCCTTCCACGCCACACTGGACGGATATGTCCGCTGGGACCCCGCGCCGGTCGGGCTGGACGCGAGCAGCGCGGAATCCTTCCCCGCCTCCGACCCCGTCGCGGTGACCGGCAACCGCCCCGGTGACGCACCCGCACACTTCGAGACCGCCCCAGCCGCGGACGACCCGCCCCTGAACATCACCCGTCTGACGCTGAAGGACGGAACCAGCGTCGAGATCGGTCACGGCTCGGTGGTGATCGCCGCGATCACCTCCTGCACCAACACGTCCAACCCGCAGGTCATGGTCGGCGCCGCCCTGCTCGCCAGGAAGGCGGTCGAACACGGGCTGAGGCCGAAACCGTGGGTGAAGACTTCCCTCGCCCCCGGCTCGAAGGTCGTCATGGACTACTTGGCAAGCGCCGGCCTGGTCCCGTACCTGGACAAGCTCGGCTTCGCCCTCGTCGGCTACGGCTGCACCACCTGCATCGGAAATTCCGGCCCATTGATCGACGAGGTGGCCCGCGCCGTGTCCGAACACGATCTGGCAGTGGCCGCGGTGCTCTCCGGCAACCGCAACTTCGAAGGCCGCATCCACCCCCAGACGAAACTCAACTACCTTGCCTCCCCGCCGCTGGTGGTCGCCTACGCACTGGCCGGGTCAATGACCTTCGACCTCACCCGCGACCCACTCGGCACCGGAGGCGACGGCAAGCCGGTGTTCCTGCGCGACATCTGGCCCAGCCAGCAGGAGGTCCAGGACGTCATCGCTTCCTGCCTGCGGCCGGAGATGTTCACCCGCGACTACGCGGACGTCTTCGCGGGTGGCGAGCAGTGGCGGGCCCTGCCCACCCCGGAAGGCGAGTTGTTCGCCTGGGACCCCGATTCCACCTATGTGCGCAGGCCGCCCTACTTCGACGGCATGAGTCGCACGCCCGAGCCGTTGCACGACATCGAGGGCGCTCGGGTGCTGGCCCTGCTCGGCGACTCGGTCACCACCGACCACATCTCACCCGCGGGCGCCATCAAGCGCGACTCTCCCGCCGGGGAGTACCTCACCGGCCACGGCGTCGCACCGAGGGAGTTCAACTCCTACGGTTCCCGGCGCGGCAACCACGAGGTGATGATCCGAGGCACCTTTGCCAACATCAGGCTCCGCAACCTGCTCGCGCCGGGCACTGAGGGGGGCGTCACCCGGCACCTTCCCGACGGGGAGCAGAGCACCATCTACGACGCGGCGACACGGTACGCGGCCGAGGGCGTGCCGCTGCTGGTGATCGCCGGAAAGGAGTACGGCTCCGGCTCCTCCCGCGACTGGGCAGCCAAGGGCACCGCCCTGCTGGGTGTGCGCGCCGTACTGGCCGAGTCGTATGAGCGCATTCACCGCTCCAACCTCATCGGCCTGGGCGTCCTGCCTCTGCAGTTCACCCCCGGCCAGAGCCGAGAGTCCCTCGGCCTGACCGGCGAGGAAACGTACGCAGTCCGCGGCCTGGCGGGCCCGGGGGAAATGCCCCGGGAGGTCACGGTCACCGCCGTGGGTCCGGCCGGCGTGCTTCAGTTCGCGGCCCGTGTCCGTATCGACACCCCCACCGAGGGCGACTACTTCCGTCATGGCGGCATCCTGCCCTACGCACTGCGCACCCTGCTGCCGTCGGCGTGAACCGGCACCGCTCCACCCGGGCCTACGGAAACCAGCCGACGTGGCTCACTGGCCGGCCGTGTCGGGCAGGCGCACGGCGAGCAGGGCGACATCGTCGTCGAACCTCTGGCCGCGCTCGGTCAGCAGCTCGTCGCAGAACGCGTCCAGCGGCGCGCGGGCCAGCCTAGAGGCATGGTCGGCCAGCGCGCGCAGCGTGTCGTCGATGTCCTGGTCACGGCGTTCCACCAGGCCGTCGGTGAACAGCAGCAGCGTGGTACCCGGTGACAGCGGGTGTGTGTGGTCGAACCGGGGCACGGACGGGTCGATGCCGACGGGGATCCCATGGCGGGCCGGGGCGAGGTAGCGGGTGTGGCCGTCCGCGGCGACCAGCAGCGGCGGCGGATGCCCGGCGTTGGTCCAGCGGAACCTGTACGCGTCCTCGCTCTCACCGCCGCGCTCGATGCGGCCGAGCACCAGCGTGGCGGCGGTCGGATCGCCGAACATGGTCAGGGCCGCGTCGAGCTTCGACACCACCAGGCTGGGCGGCCCGCCCCGGTCGTAGGCCAGGGCACGCAGCATGTTGCGGATCTGCCCCATCACCGGGGCGACCTGCGCATCGTGGCCGGTGACGTCGCCAACAACGACACAGGTCGCCCCGTCTGGCAGCACCAGGGCGTCGTACCAGTCACCGCCGAGTTTCGGCAGGTCCGACGCGGGCTCGTAGCGGGCATAGACCTCGACCGGCGCCAGGTCGGGCAGAGTGGGCAGCATGCTGCGCTGGAAGTGCTCGGCGGCACGGTTGAGCTGCCCGTACAGGCGGGCGTTCTCGATGCTGACGCCCGCAGCGCTGGCCAGCGCGGTCAGCAGCGCCTCGTCGTCGTCACCGAAGGACGTCCCGTCCGTCTTGTCGGCCAGGTACAGGTTGCCGTAGACCGTGCCGCGCACCATCAGCGGCGCCCCCAGCAGCGTCCTCATCACGGGGTGGCCGGGCGGGAAGCCGACGGAGCGGGGGTCGGCCAGGATGTCTGGCACCTGAAGCGGTTGCCGGTCCGAGACCAGGCTGCCGAGCAAGCCGTGCCGCTGCGGGAGCCCCACGGTGGCCGTAAGGTGCTCCGCATCCACCCCGACCGTGATCAGATCGGCGAACTCACCGCTCTCCCCGAGCACGCCCAGTGCTCCGTAGCGCGCGCCTACCAGGTCGGTGCCCGCCTCCACGATGTGGTGCAAGACCGCCCGGGTGTCCATGTCGGCGCTGATGGCCACCACTGCGTCCAGCAATCGTTGCAGCTGGCGCTGCCCCAATGCGCGGGGCGTGGGCTCCGTCCTCGGCGCATCCGGGGATTGCGCCTCAGCCGACAGTTGGGTCTCGTCGCTCGCCGTCGTTGGAGGCTTGGAAGTCTGCTCCGGCCGCCGCCTGGGATTGTGCGCCATGCCTGCTTCCTCCCTGCGCCGTCAGCACCTGGACGCCTGTCCGACACCCTACGGTCTTGCCCGAATTGGGAGCAGCCACAACTCGCGCTTGACGCGTGGAGATCCCAGCCCAGGAACACACCGCCGCAGCATGCGGCACGATGTCGGAACGGCGCCTGCCTCCGCAAGCCCTTGCCAGGCCGACCACGGCAAAGGAGAGGTCAGGGCACGACGACGACGGGGCAGTGCGCGCGGCGGGCCATCCATGCCGGTACCGACCCGATCAAGTGGTGCAACCGGTGCTCCGGTGCTCCCAGCACCAGGGCCTCCGCCCAGTGCTCGTCCGCCAGGCGAGCCAGCTGGCGCGCCGTGTCGCCGACGCAGTCGGCGACGTGAACCTCCACGCCGGCCAGGGTGGCCGCGGTGAGTGCGTCGGCGAGTTCCGCGCGTAGCCGATCGAGCACATCGTCCTCGGGGTCGGCGACGAAGACGAAGGGGGCGTCCGTTCCCATATCATACCGCGAGGGATCCGGGCTGATGTGTGCCACGAGCAGTGGCCTGCTGGTCCGGCGGGCCAGCCCGGTGGCCCAGGCCAGTGCACGGCGGCTGGCTCTCGATCCGTCATAGCCCACCAGAACAGGATGCGCCGGAGCAGCAGGCGGCGCAGGCGACGTCTCATCTGACGTCACGGCTGCACTCACACGCTCGATGGAGGGGCACACTGGGCAGGATACCGGTGCCTCGGGCTCGGGATCAGCCTCGCGCACAGCCGGGGGCCTGCCGCACCCAATCGGCTGCTGTGCCGCGGCCCGTTCGCCCACAGTGCTGTCGTCGTTGTGCACGTGGCTAGTCCCGCTCCTGTTCGCTCTCGGCGCATGGCGGCGCCTGCTGCACCGTGGGAGCAATGGCGGCGTAGTACCCGGATGCGACGCGATACGACTCCGCGAGTCACAGTCTCCAACGAAGCCGGCGCGATTCAGGACGTATCCATGTTGGCCTCCATCCCGGCGGTGCCGCTCCACCTCGGACGGGCGGGGTAAGCCTGACCAGGCGGTCGTGCGCGCTTGCTGGGAGGCGAGCGGGACAATGCGGCCGGTGGGACAGTAGAGCCATGGAGGCTGACGGTCGACCTGGGACCGGCTGGGCTGCGGCGGCGCGCAGGACGGCTCGGGTGGACGGCTACGTGCCTCTGCGTGACTACGCGGTGATCGGTGACGGCCGGACCGTGGCTTTGATCGCTGCGGACGGTTCGTTGGACTGGCTGGGGCTGCCGGACCTGGACGCGCCGACGGTCTTCGCCGGTGCCCTGGACGCCTCTCGTGGTGGCCGGTTCCAGTTGGAGCCCGAGGAGCCGTACCAGGTGACCCGCAGGTACCTGCCTGGCACGAATGTACTGGAGACGACATTCCGTACGGAGCGGGGGACGGCAAGGGTCACGGACGCGCTTTCGCTGGACGACGACCTGGCGCTCACTCCGATGCGGGAACTGCAGCGCAGGCTCGACGGTGTGGCGGGGACCGTGCCGATGCGCTGGAGCCTACGGCCCCGGTACGGCTACGGCTCTCGCGCACCGCGCATGGAATGGCGCCGGGGTATCCCGGTGGCCATCGATGGTGCCGATGCGCTGGCTGTGTGTGGCTGGGATGTCGGCGTGGTGGAGTGCCATGACGGCGCAGTCGGAGGCCGGTTCGACCTGTGCGAAGGCGCCACGGCCCTGATCGCTGTGCCGTTTGCCCACCAGGAGCCGCTCGTTCTGCCGACCCGCGGCGAGTGCGAGGCGAGGATGGAGCGCACGTGCCAAACATGGCGCCGCTGGGCCGGCTCACGGGAGTACTCCGGGCCGTGGCAGGAAGCGGTCTCACGCAGTGCGCTCGTACTGAAGCTGCTCGTCTTCGCCCAGTCAGGAGCGGTCGCCGCCGCGGCGACCTCCTCCCTGCCGGAGTACATAGGCGGCCAACGCAACTGGGACTACCGGTTCTCCTGGATTCGGGACTCAGCGTTTGCTCTGGACGCGTTCCTGCAACTCGGGTGCCCTGCTGAGGCACATGCCTACTTCTGGTGGCTGATGCACGCCTCCCAGCTCACGCACCCACGGCTGCGGGTCCTCTACCGGCTGGACGGCGGAGCCCCCGCCCACGAGCGGGTCCTTCCACTGGCGGGCTACCGGGGCTCGGCTCCGGTGCGGACCGGCAATGCGGCCGTCGACCAGGTCCAGTTGGACACCTACGGCGAGTTGCTGCATACCGGTTGGTTGTATGCCGGTGCGACGGGGCGGCTGGACGCGGACGTAGCCCGCAGGCTGGCGGAACTGGCTGACTTCGTCTGCGCCGGCTGGCAGCGGCCCGACTCCGGAATCTGGGAGGTCCGCAGCACGCCCCTCCACTTCACACAGTCCAAGATGATGTGCTGGGTGGCGCTCGACCGGGCCATCGATCTGGCACAACGGCGGCTGATCCCCGATCGACACGCGCCTCGCTGGCGCGCCGCCCGGCAAGAGGTCCACCATTTCATCGAGAACCAGTGCTTCTCAGATCGCGGCGGCTGCTATGTACGGTCCGCCGGAAGCGAGGACCTGGACGCCGCCGTGCTGCTCGGCCTGCTGTACGGCTACGACGGCGCCCATCCGCGCCTGCGCTCCACGGTAGACGCCATCGATCGCAGACTGCGCAACGGTCCGTATGTTGCCAGGTACTCCGGTGAAGACGGCATCAAAGGCAGCGAGGGGGCGTTCGTGGCCTGCTCGTTCTGGCTGGCGGAGTCCCTGGCACGGACCGGGCGGGTGGAGCGGGCCGCCACCTTGATGGATGACCTGGTCGCGCTGGCCAATGACGTTGGCCTGTACAGCGAGGAGATCGACCCGGCTGACGGCGCATTCCTCGGCAACCTCCCCCAAGCACTCAGCCATCTGGCACTCATCAGCGCGGCCACCGCCATCGACACGGCCCGTAGCGTGGCAGCCCGATGAACCCGGCAGGTATCGCCGCAGGCGGATTCATCGGAACGCTCATTCTGACTACCGCGTTGCGCGCAGCCAGCGCGTTGAGCCTGACACGCATGGATCTGCCGTTTCTGCTCGGCACGGTGGTCACGGTCGACCGCACCCGCGCGAAGGCCCTCGGGTACCTGATGCACTTCGCCAACGGGCAGATCTTCGCCTTCGTCTACTATGCCGTCTTCCTCGCTATCCATCACGCCGGCTGGTGGTTGGGCGCGCTGTTCGGCCTGGTCCACGGACTCTTCGCCGTCACGGCGCTGGTGAATACCCTGCTGCCGCTCGTCCACCCCCGCATGGGCAGCCCAATGACCAGTGCTCCGGACGTGGCACTGCTCGAACCCCCCGGCTTCCTGATGCTCAACTACGGCCCGAGCACACCGGCCGTCACCATATTGGCCCACATCGCCTACGGAGCTCTGATCGGCGGATTCGCCTCGCTCTCCGGTTGAGGCACCACGAGAAACTGGCGCGGATGAAAGTGTCGCGCCCTGGTACGAGGCTTCCCACCACCCCTGCCTTACCGAGCGGTAGGTGCGGGGGGCCTGTAGCGTACAGAGAAGGTCTTCCTGGGAAAGCCGAGACGGCAGCGGGCAGAAATTGGGGGCCTCGATGGGATCAGACGCAGCCTCGATGTCCGGTGCCGGCGAGTCGGCAGCCGGCGCCGAACGGGCCGATCCGCCGGGGGCGGACCGCGGACCGCAGCTTGCATCGGTGGTGATGTTCGTATCTGACCTCGACCGGTCGGTGGAGTTCTACCGCGAACTGCTGAAGATGAGGGTCACAGTCCGCACCACTACCGCTGCGCTGCTCGTTGGCTCCGACGACATGCAGGTATACGTGCGCGGCATGGGCAGGGTCACCCACGCCCTGGGCGGTATTGGCGTTCAGTACGTGATCTGGACTGCGGACAGCCTCGATGATCTCCACCGGTGTGAGCGGATCCTCAAAGAGCGCTCTGCCCACACCTCGTCCAGAGAGATGGCCGACGGCTTCACCGTGGTCGAGGGACGCGATCCCGACAATGTGCCTCTGGTCAT
Source organism: Streptomyces sp. SID13666 (assembly GCF_010548325.1). Classification (NCBI taxonomy): domain Bacteria; kingdom Bacillati; phylum Actinomycetota; class Actinomycetes; order Kitasatosporales; family Streptomycetaceae; genus Streptomyces; species Streptomyces sp. SID13666. The sequence goes on from NZ_JAAGLX010000003.1 coordinate 40,906, forward strand.
CGCCTACCCCGGGCCGAACAAGGCAGCACGGCATGAGATTATGACGCGGATCTACACCTGGTGAGCATCGCCCTGGCCGCTCTGCCCCCGGGAGGCATCAGGTCGCCAACGTCTGCGGAATTGCCGGCCAGTGGGTCACGGCAGGGTGGGTGCTGTGAGCGCCGGCGCTGCGGGACCGCGCAGATCAGTGGTGAGCCGGCCACCGCCATGGTCGGCTCCCCTTGGTGGGGTTACTTCTGGTAGTTCCTTCGACGGCGCCCCTGTGTCGCATTTCTCGCCGCTCTCAAAGCGCTCGTCGAGTAGCCCTGGTGCGTCTGGCGCAGGGCCTTCCACGCTCGCCACCGTCGGTCACACGCTGAACACTGTTCATGGGTACTCGCCAGGTCCGGCTGTTTGAATCAGGTGCCCGCGCCACGGACAACCAGGACGGGACAGGTGGCGTGGGTCACACAGTGCTGACTGACAGAGCCGAGCAGGACGCCAGCAAATCCGCCGTGTCCGCGGCTTCCGACCACGAGTAGTTCCGCGCCCCGAGCAAAATCCACCAGGACACCCGCAGGGTGACCCTTCCGGACGTATGAGCGCACCCCGACGTGTCCACCGTGGGGCAGTGCCAGCTCAAGCGTGGCAGCAAGCCTTTCCTTGGCGATCTTCTCGAAGTTCCACTCCTCCGGTGGCTTCGGCACCCAGCCGTACGTAGTGGGGAATTCCCATGCGATCACAGCCGCCACCACTGCATCGAAGCCCTTGGCGTGCCCGACTGCCCAACGCAATGCAACCATCGACGCCTCCGATCCATCCACACCGACGACAATCCGCCGGTCGAGTCCGCCTGGCATTTCGCGCATATAGACCACCTGTCTTTCAAGGTCAACTGGCTACCTTGCCTGAGTATGGACGCTCTGCTGCGCGGAGACGCGGTCCCGTGCGCGCGCGTTGGGAAACGGACTGACTATTAAAATGAGAGGTCGGCAAAGGCTCGCAGTCTCGCCCGCGCACGACCGGCGGCTGCGACAGCACCAGTCGACCGCCTTCGGGCACTGGCCCAGGCCGGGGCCTGCAAACTCGGCAGCGAAGGAGGCACGATGTCAGCCATCGATCGTTACCTCAAGAACAACGAGGTCTTCGCCCTGGAGTTCCCCGGACCACTACCGATGGAGCCGACCCAGCACGTCGCCGTGGTGGCCTGTATGGACGCGCGGATGAACATCTACGCAATCCTCGGCCTGAGGGAGGGTGAGGCAAGTGTGATACGGAATGCTGGCGGCGTTGTCACGGACGACGTCATCCGCTCCCTCGCCATCAGCCAGCAATTGCTGAATACTCGCGAGATCATCCTGGTCCATCACACCGACTGCCGGATGCTCACGTATCCCGCCTATAGCCTCAAGCCGCCGATCCGCAGCACGGGCGGCCGCAAGCCCCTTTGGCCGGAAGAGTCGTTCCACGATGTCGAGATCGATGTCCGCCGCTCGATGAGCCGTATCAAGGCGAGCCCCTACATCCCTCACCATGATGCCATGCGCGGGTATGTCTATGACGTCGCCACGGGGCGGCTCAACAAGGTGCAGTGATCACAGGAGCGATACGTCGCGGATGCTGCGAGCCGGAACGACACCGTGGTCGGCAACAGCATCCAGTGTCCCCTCAGACATGGTGCTGACCACGTCGGGGGCGACCAGGTCCATCACGTACCAGGTGTCGTCGTAGGCCGGGTCCTTCACCCCAGCGGACGCCCAGAGCTGGGCGCGCGACATCCTGCGCACAACCAACGTGGTCAGTGCCTGCAGTGCCTGCAGTGCCTCGCCGACCTCGACGGTGCGCAGCGCCAAGTCCTGAATCTGGGCCGTAGGCATCGCTGGCCTTTGCGAAGATCATCGGGTTCGTCGTCACCCCTACGACATGCCGGCCCCTGACCAGCTGTGCCAGGCTACGGTCGGTCAGCCTCTGCCGGCTCAGCGTCGAGCCAGATAGATCTCCCGCTCTCCGATAGCCGAGCAAGCACATCCACGACGCTTCCTTCTCATTTCGGCATCCGAGGAACACAGCAGGTGATTGTCGTGCATCAGGATGGTTTTGCTGGCGTGCTGGACGGCACGACCACGACAGGGAGGTGTGCGTGATGCACGACCTCGGTGCTGGTGGACCCCAGGGTGAGGCGTCCCCACGCGCCCGAGCCTCTGCTGCCCACGACCAAGAGGCAGGCATCTGCACTCGCTTCGAGCAGGACTTGCGAGGGGCGTCCCGGCTCCACTTTGATCTCTACCTCGACCGGGGTACCCCCCAACTGCTGCATGGCTTCTTCCACGGTGTGGGCAATGGCCTCATACGTGGCGTCACGTATCTGTGTGTCCAGGCCGTAGGAATCCGGCACGGTCAGCCATCCGTAACTGCTTGCCCTGGAGGCCGTGAAATCGTACGCACAAACCGCACGCAGGCTGGTATTCCGCGACTGTGCCTCGTGCAGGGCGAAGCGCATGGCGAGTTCGGAGATGTCTGAGCCATCGGTTCCCACAACGATTGGTGCATGCCCCGTGAACTGCGTCATGGAAATATCCATTTCGGTTGGCACTGCGGGTTCAGGTGACCCTGCGGACCACCAGCGCGGTGATGTCGTCCCGTTGGTCACCTCTGGTGTAACGGCGCAAGTCGTCGGCCAGGTCGTGGGCCACGTCCCACGGAGACACATCCGCCCAGACCCGGAGTTGTTCTTCGAGGGGATAGAACCCGCCTGCGGTGTCACGTGCCTCGGTGACGCCGTCGCTGCAGAGCAGGAGTGTCGCACCAGGGGGGAAGTCGAACCAGTCGACGATCCTGGGTTCCGCAGAAAGTTCCGCCAGACCGAGCGGCACGCCTGGTTCGCCCGTGGGAGCGGTGGTGACGGGTCCCCCGTCCAAGAGGTACAGCGGAAGGTGGCCGCAGCTAAGCTTGGCGTTTAACCCCGCAGGTCACCCGACCTGCTGAACTGCGGTTCTTCCCGGGACAGCGGACGCGGCCGTTCCTCACGCTTCGAGATGTCGAGTAACGAATCGTGAGAGAACGGCCGCTGCATATGAGTCTCCCCGTCGACGCACCCGCAGGCGAGGCATTGGGTGTGTTGTCCCGCTTTCGTGTCGAGTTCTACGACTGCCTGTACAGACGCGCGGACGCGCTCTTCGAGCTCACCGACGCGGTGCTGTGTGCGGACGGGCCGGTGAAAACTCTGGTCGAGCTCTCCTTGGCGGTCGAGCATCGGCGCGGGCACGGTGCGCTGTACGCGGCCCTGGACCGTGGCTGGCTGGAGCCGACACGGTTGCGCCGCGCGCTGGCGGGCCTGCCGCTGCCGAAGGCGGCCGACGGGCGGATCGTGCTCGCCGTGGACGTGTCGCACTGGCTGCGACCCGACGCTCCCACCAGCGGCGACCGGCTCTTCTGCCATGTCTACGGACGCGGCGACCGCAGCTCGGACCAGCTGGTGCCCGGCTGGCCCTACTCCTTCGTCGCGGCCCTGGAGTCCGGCCGCACCTCCTGGGTCGCTCTCCTGGACGCGGTCCGCCTGGGCCCGGCCGACGACGCGACTACCGTCACTGCCGCCCAACTCCGCGATGTCGTCGTACGGTTGATGAGCGCAGGTCACTGGAGACCAGGCGACCCGGACATCCTGATCGTGATGGACTCCGGCTACGACGTCGCCTATCTGACCCACGCTCTCGCCGACCTGCCCGTCGCGCTGGTCGGGCGCCTGCGCTCAGACCGGGTCATGCTCCGCGACCCCGGCCCCGCCCGGTCGGGTCCCCGGGGCGGGCGCCCCCGCCGGCATGGCGGCGTCCTCACATTTAAGAAGCCCGACAGCTGGCACGGGCCCGACGTCACAACCGCCACGGACACAACCCGCTATGGCACGGCCACCGCGACGGCCTGGGACCGGATGCACCCCCGACTCACCCACCGCGGACCCTGGCTGAACCACGCCAAGGAAGAACTCCCCGTCCTGCACGGCACGTTGATCCGCCTGAAGGTCGAGCGCCTGCCCGGTGACCGTGACCCGAAACCGGTCTGGCTGTGGTGCTCGGCCACCGCCGCCGCACCGGCGGACCTGGACCGCTGGTGGCAGTCCTTCCTCCGCCGCTTCGACCTGGAGCACACCTTCCGCCTGATGAAACAGACCCTGGGCTGGACCGCCCCGAAAATCAGGAATCCCGACACGGCCGACCTGTGGACCTGGCTGATCATCGCCGCCCACAACCAACTCCGCCTCGCCCGGCCCCTCGCCGAGGACCTGCGTCGCCCCTGGGAACGACCCAGCGAGTCCCGCCGCCTCACCCCAGCACGGGTCCGCCGGGGGTTTCGCAACGTCCGCGCGACAGCAGTCAGCCCGGCAAGCGCGCCGAAACCGTCCCGACCAGGTCCCGGACGGCCTCCCGGCTCGAAGAACAAGCAACGGGCCAGGCGCCACGACGTCGGCAAGACCGTCAAACGCGCCGAATCGATCAAGGAACACCAAGCCCAGCGGGGTTAAACGCCAAGCTAAGGGCCTGCGTTGCGTCCGAACCATCGACGCCGAGGATGAGAGCAGTGACGAACCGTTCGGGCTCTCCGGTCTGCGCCGCAAAGGCATTGTGGAGGCCGACTGCCGTCTCCAGAGCGTCCGCTACAGCGGTGAGCGTAGGCTCACGCTGAGCAGTCTCACGAAACGCGCCGAGCACAGCGAAGGCGGCTGCCACCGCGGGCAAGCCCTTGCCCTGAACGTCGCCGATGAGCAGACGCGTCCCGTACGGCGAAGCCACAGCCTCGTAGATGTCACCGCCCACCAGTAGGTCTTCCTCCACCGGAAGACATACTCCGTCGACGATCACCCGATCAGTGAGCACAGGCAAGGGGCGCAGCATCTGGCGCTGAAGCGCGGCAGCGCCAGATCGCATCCGCCGGGATTCCTCCTCCCGTCTGATCCGCTTATGGCAGGTCAGCACGCACAGCATGCCGAGAACAAAGGCCAGCACCATCACGATGACCTGGTCGCCGAGTGAGGGAAGCGGCCGGTAGACCAGTACTGCGATGATTACCAGGATCACCCACCCGACGGCATAAACCGTCTCGCGTAGCGTACCGATGGTAGCCGTCAGAGCGGGAAAGATAATCATGAGGGGGATCAATCGCACCGTGCTGTCACTGATGGCCAGCTCCAGCAGCACGAGGGGAATGGTCAGCGCCACCACGGACATCAAGGCGACGCCGGGCATGTGCTGAACACGCCTTCGCGATGTCTTCCGCCGCCCGCGCGCCTTGGAGAGCGCGTCAATGAGGTGAGGCCACATCAGCCAACGGAACACATTTCTACCGTCCCGCCGAAATCCCATCCACGCAAGTTTTGCTGTCGGGCTGCCCTACCAGAGCCTGACGGTTCACCTCCCGGTACGCGCTTACAGCCAGGCGTCACGATCAACGTGAGGCACACGCTCCATGGTGGGGCATGGCGTTGGGAGATGCCGGGCGCGCTCCGCGGTGGGACCTTGGGAAAGGGGAAAGATGTTGTCGGCCGCTCCGTACCGCCCCGGTCCACGCGCTGTCCGCTCTGACGTCGTCGCGGAACAGGAGTGCCCGAGATGCCGAAGGCGCAGTGTGCCGACACACCCAACGCGCTGGCGGCGCGGAGGACGGCACACACTCAGGGAACTCGTACACCAGTTCGCCCATCCGCTCGCGCTGCTGCTGGTGCTTGCCGCCGTACTGGCCGCCGCAACCGGCACGACCTCGCTGGCCGTGGCCATCCTGGCGGTGATCCTGCTCAATGCGCTGCTGGCCTTCGCCCAGGAGTAGCAGGCCGAGCGGGCGGTCGAGGCGCTGTCCGAGTTCCTGCCGGAACTGGCGACGGTGGTCCGCGACGGAGTGACCCGTGATGTTGCCGCCGCGTCCCTGGTGCTGGGGGACGTCCTGATCGTCGAGGAGGGCGACGGCGTATCCGCGGACGCACGGCTGATCGGCGGGGGGTCGAAGTGGACCTGTCGGCGCTCACGGGAGAGTCCTTCCCCGCGTTCCGGACGGCCGAGTCTGTCGACCGTCCGGGTCCGCTTCTTGACACGAGGGATCTGCTGTTCTCAGGTACGGCGTGCACCGGCGGCCAGGCTTCAGCAGTGATCACCGTAATCGGGATGCATACCGAACTGGGCCGGGTAGCGGCGCTCAGCCAGCGCACCCACCGCAGGGAGAGCTCCCTGGAACACCAGGTGAAGCGCGCAGCCCGGCTCATCGGGATCATCGCGATCGCGGTGGGGGTGGCCTTTCTGCCCCTCGGCCTCGCCGCAGGTCTCTCCCTCGGAGCGGGCGCGACCTTCGCCATCGGGCTGCTCGTCGCCAACTTACCCGAGGGACTGCTTCCGGCGATCACCCTCGCCCTGGCCATGGGCGTGCGGGAGCTGGCCCTCCGGGGAGCGGTGGTCAAATGGCTGTCCGCCGGCGAGGCGCTCGGCGCGACCACCGTCGTCTGCACCGACAAGACCGGCACCCTTATCGAGAACCGGATGCGGGCGGTCGCTCTGTGGATCCCGCAGGGCGAACGCCCGGCGGACGATCCGGCACCCCCGTCGGCGGGCGTACACATCCTCGTCGGCGCCGCAGTTGGAAGCCAGCCGCCGCACCTACGACAACATCCGCAAATTCATCGTCTACATCTTCACTCACGCGGTCCGCGAAGCGGTCCCCTTCCTGGCGTTCGCCCTCTCGAGCGGAGCCCTTCCCCAACCGCTGACGGTGATGCAGATCCTCGCCGTCGCCCTGGCACCGACACCCTCCCCACCGAGGACGCGGCGGCTGAGATCGTCGCGCACGCGTACCGGATCGCGGCGGCACATGGCTGGTCCACCAGCCACCAGCCCCGGTACTCAGCGGAACGGCATCGGGAACAGAGGAGAGACTCGTGAGAGCGCCTGACGCCGCGCGGATCGCCGTCGCCGCGAACCAGAGGCGGGAGGGGCGGGAGGACGCGCTAACACCGCGGAGCGGGCCCTGCTCACAGGCCCGGGCAGCACTCACATGCATTGCGCGGCCTCGCGATTCATCGTCTACCGCAGCCGAGTCCGGGCCCGCCGTGCGGAGCTGGAAACCAGCTAACGCTGCCGACGACGCATCGGCGTCCGCCGCTGATAGCGTGCTGTGATGCCTCCCGTGACACTGCTGACGTTCGGACACGGCCTTGCCGCACGCGAGGACCTGACCGCCCTCATTCATGGTGCTGGTGTACGCGGTGACGGACTCCTCATCTCTGACCATGTGTGATCGCGGTCTGGCCCACGGGATTCGCGATTCCCTGGACCCTGGCTATTCCGGCGCCCATGCCTCTTCGAAGGAAGAGTGTGAACAACGAGCCCGGGCTGATCCCCAGGCAGATCAGGACGGCGACCTTCGCGACCTCGGCGGCCACGTAGTACAGGTGCCCACGGGAACGAGGGAGGCACTCTCCGGCCAGTACCCGGTCGGACCTGCGGTTGAGCTGGGGACGGATCACGGCCACCTGTACCAGGAGCAGGAGGGACACGGCGACGGTCAGGAGGGTGACCACGCCGGGAGCGCCGCCCACGACGACCGCGACGATTACAGCGCCGGCCAGCACGGCCTCCACGAGGTTCAGCGCCCGGAAGACCAGCCAGCCGATGCCCAGTCCGATGGGGATGGTCACCCCTGGAGGCGCGGAATTTCAGCGGTGCCTCCAGGAAGGAGATCGCCAGCACCATTCCGAGCCAGACGAAAGTGGCCGCGCCCGCCACGGCGGCAGACGCCCGGTGGAGTACTGGCTTGCGAGAAACCGGACCCCCAGCATGGGCTCCATATGCGCCTCGATGAGGCTCTGAATATCTGCCTCGACGTCAGCAAGACGCGGCATGACCTCGGTCACGCCGCCTTTTGTGTTGAACAGCTTCAGGCCCGACACCTCCCCCTCCCCGCGTTCCCGTCCTGCAACAACGGCCGGGGCAAGATCGTTTCCGGAGGAAGAGATCAAACCCGTGCAAGCGGCACGGCTGACCCTGAATGACCAAGATCAGCCGTTGGTTTGACACAACCTCGTAGAGCGCGATATCTCCTAGCAGACAGCTAAAGACGCACAAACGGACGCGCTGGTGCGCCTATTCTTGGCGTTTCAGGGCTGCGAGTTCAGGATGGTGGGGGAAGTCTCCAGTTGCTGTTTCGAGCAGTGTGCGGAGACTAATCCGCTGTCCTCCCCCGCCGAGTTTGAGGTTACGCAGCGCACCGAACCAGTTCGCCCGACCGGTCCCGTAGAGCCTTAGGCGTGAGAGGTCTCCGCCTGCCCGGGCCCAGACTTCCTGATCGGTCGGGCCTGCGGGGTATAGGTCCGCCATGATCGTCTCGATCTCGCGCCAGCTGTCGGGCTCAACTGGTTCCGTGGGGGTCGGGGCTTTGAGACCGCCACGATCGAGTGCGACGGGGAAATTGTCTTCCAGATCGGAAGCCTTGAAGATGGGGTGCTGTCGACCGGGAAAGGATGTGCGGACATTTTCGGCGACGTGGTTGAAGACGTCGAATACCCGGATTAGACCGTCTCCTGTTGTGCGCGCTTTTCCTTTAAATGCTTCGAGGAGGTACTGCGTGAACACGCTGTTACGAGCACCGTTCATCACCAGGGAGAATTCCTGCGCGCGGGATGATGCAATAACGACGCGGCCGGTTCCCTGGGTGAGCTGATGGAGGGCTTTTTCGCTAAACCCTGTGCGGATGGGATCTTCTTCGCGATGTGTCTTCAGTGCGGCCACTCCACCAGCGTGGCAGGCGTCGACCAGCACCACCAGTCGCTGTGCATTGATTGCGGAAAGTGCTGCGGTGAGCTCAACTTCGAGGAGTGCCGTTCCAGGAAGATTGTTGGCCTGACAGTCGACAGGAAGGAGGGCGCTGATTTCGCCTACGGCTGCGGGGAATCGGGCACCATGTCCCGAAAAGAAGATAACGACTGTGTCCTGCGCCACGGATGATGATGCCAGGTCGGCCAAGCCAGAGCGAATCCCTTCCAAAGTCGCCTGGTCGTCCAGGAGGACCTGGACTTGGTTCGGCGGGAATCCGCAGTACTCTACCGCCCGGAGGGTGGATGCAATATCCCGGGCATCGTTCAGTACGGCCTCTGGGAGACTGCTTATATTGTCGTAGTTTGCCACACCGATAACTAGTGCACGCCTTGCCCCGTGGGTCATTTTCTCACAGCCCCATTTTCTTCGAGCACCGCTCGGCGGTCATCGCTCGTTCGTGAATTTTTGGTTACTAGCGAAAAAACTAAGGGATTGGTTCGCCGGGTAGTCGTTCCGCATTTCGTCCAGAAGTGACTTCAAGCGAGGCTTTCTGCTGCCGTGCTCGATGCGTTGGAGTGCTTGGTGCCATCGTGTGCGGCCGGTGCCTGTTTGATCGAGATCGGCGGCACGGCCGCCTGCTCGTTCCCACAACTCGCGGTCGTTGGGTCCTGCCGGGTATAGCTCGGCCGCCAGGTCTTCCAGCGCTTTCCACCGCTCGGCGGAGCTGACCGCGGACAGTCCGTGTCGCCATCGGTCCAACAGACTGATTATAGGCAGGCACGCGCGTAGCGCAGGCCGGATGTCCTCACGCCCGTAACGCAGCATGACTGTCAAATCCCCGGCCGTGTGGCGCCAATGCCGATCCAGTGCGAGATGGCCGATGGCCTCCCAGGTAGCGGCAGGAATGCGCTGCCCACTGGAGACAACCGTGCGAAGCCATCTGCGGAAGCGATCTTCCTCGAATGCTGGCAACACCGTCACAATCCCGACAACCGCACCGGCTTCCAAACGGCCAAGCTGACCGTCGAGTTCGGGACTACTGAGAACAGCGGTTTGGAGAAGCGGTTCCAGGTGGAACGGGGGCAGGCCCGTAGCAGCCTTCTCCAGCCATCCCTGCACGGTCGCCCTGATGAGGGCGTCGTGATCCGGGCCGCTGAGTTTCGCCCATAGTTCGGAACGGCGTGAGAAACCGCTCAGGTCGGCTAGGGGCGTACGGGACAGAGCGCCGATGAGGCCGTCATGGACAGGTCGGCCGTCAATAAGGTCGATGAGAGCCGATTGAAATGCGGCCTCTGGGTTAGCGGGCCCTCGCCAAGCGTTCAGGTCGTAGTTCAGCGAGGCCGCCCACAGGGCTTGAGCCGTCTGAGTGGAGAAGTCGACGTTCGTGAGGAGCGTTAGTGTCCGGGAGGCGTAAGCGCCTGCCAGGTCAATCATCCGTGGGTCGCCGATGTCGATCGAGCAGCGCACAATCTGTTCCGGCGTCGCGTTCCTCAACGCTAGCTCCAGGCCGTCCGCGAAAGGGTTGGCTTGGATGGCGAGTTGGAGGCGGGCGGCCTCGCATGGGGGGAAGGCCGTCGACGCCGCGACGCCGTGCAGTCGCAAGAAACGCCCTTCGCGGGCAAGGGCGATCATGTGTTGCGCCGCGCCGAGGGGCAGCGTGCGCGGGGCAGTCTCAACCAGTCGTCCCTCCAACTCCCCCTCCGGTTCAGCCGCTGTCCACAGAGGCCGCAAAAGATCTGGATCAGCTGCAACCCAGCGCCATACAGCGCGAGCGAACCCCGGACCTGGCGCGCACGCCGCCTTCCGCAGTCCTCCGAGAACGGCTTCCCGCCATAGGCGCGTGCTCTTGGACGGCTGTGTGGCGTCCTGAATCATCGTGGTGAATGACATATCCTGGGTGGCCGGGAAGGCGTTGTCCCCCGTCCACGTCGCCAGTTGTTTCCATACCGCCTGGGCGTGGTCGAACCCTTGCATGTCGAGGTTCCGCAGTGTCAGGACGTCGTCTGTGGTCGCGGTCTCAAGCTGGTGCAGTAGGCGCCTAATGAGATCGGCCTTGCCGCTCGTGCCGCGGGTGGGCTCGGGTGACAGTCTCTGCACTAGCCGCACGGCGGCGATGGTGCTGTCGATCGTGGCCGGCACGTCAGTAGTGAGCCGGTATGCCTGTTCCAGCAGGGAGAGTTCGCTGAACCCGTTGCTTTCGGCTCCGATTTCGTCAGCGAAGGAGAGTAGTAGTGTGCTCTCCTCGTGGTCGGTGAGTGCGGCGGCCACCAGGGAGCCCGGCACCGGTGTCACGGTGTCCAGCCGCTTGTACCCGCGCCACCGCGCTTCGAGGCTACGGGGGGTGCATACCAGTGCTGGCGTTGGAATCTCGACAAGGTCGGCGGGGCCGAAGCTGAGGCGGAACGCGAAGTTTCGGCGCATCGCCGGCCACAGCCGAGCCCACAAGGACACGACAAGGTCGTCGAAGTCTTGGTGGCCTAGGCGGACCGCGGGGCCGGCCGGGCGCTGTACGAGCGCTGCTGCGGCCGCTGGCAGATCGGCTGCGGCAGGGGGGATGTCGTTCTCGAATTCGAGTTCCAGGGGTGCGATGGTCAGAGGGGCGTGGGGTCGGGCCATCAGCCGAGCGAGAAGGGGTCGCAGGTCGGAGGCGGAGACGAGGTCGTTGAGAGACACGATGAGCGCGTGAGACAGCACCATTCCTGCCCGCGTTGCTTGCGGGTCCCGGAAGGTGCGAGCGAGCACGTAGTAGTCATCGTGGGGAAACCCTGACAGGAAAGGTGACCACTCCACGCCAGACGGTGCGGTGTCGGGCAGGTCGAGTCGGGGTGCTAGCTCGGCTGCAAGGCCCCGGAGGCCACTGGTTTCCCTGAGCGCATGCCCTCCCCGGACTTCCCCGAACAGCGCCTGCTCTGCATGAATACGCAAGGCCCTAGTCCGCCTTTTGTCGGCTGTGTTCGTCAAGAAGGAGGTGGATTGGCCAGGTGAGGTCGGGTGAGTGCGTCCCCTCAGGCATCACGACGAACCCGAAGTGCTCAGGGCCGCAACTGGAGTACTCGCTGTCGGATGTGTGCGGGTTGAGGGGGCGCCCCAGGGCTGACAGCCCCAAGACGCAAGGCTCAGGCCATCTGGCACTGAGGAACGCCCAAAACATTGGCAGGCGTGCCCGGAGTGCCTCGGCCGGGGTGCCGTCGAATCCGAGTTCGTCCCAGCAAGTGAGCAGTACGGCCAACTGTGGGTTTCCCAGTCGAAGTGGGGACGACATATCCCTGACGTAGATGAGCATTTGGAGAAGCTCAATGAGGCGCGCCTGGTCCGAGATCTGGTGGGCTGAGTTCTCAGGAGCCGCTTTCCGCAGGTCGGAAAGGGGGCGTGAGAGTACGTCTTCGCCCAGTTGCGTCTGTTGGAGGCGGATCATCAGCATCCAGCTGTTTGTATGCTGCACACGCGTACGCCACGCACTTGGCACGCGACGCGACTCGATCATGGATTTGATCTGCTCGCCGCCGTATTCGGGCCAAATGAGTTGTCCGCATGTGCCATTCTCTTGCGATACGGGCCACACGCTGTCCACGTAGGTGGAGGTAGCGGTGTGATCGGCTGCTCTTCCTTCGCTGAGACTTTCCAGTGCCGCTTCAAACGACTCAAGGTTTGTCGCTTGGCCGTCCATGCGAAGTCGGCAGTCCTTCTTCATGAGCCGCCTGAGAAGTTGCGCCCCGTAATGCGTTTTTCCCACACCACTCTCGCCGAGCAGAAGGATGGAATCGCCCGAAGTGCTCATGCTGACCCCACCCCGTACATGAATAGCGGGTCGTCGCTGGCGGATGGGACTGGCGGCAGAACGGCGCACGGCGGTCGTGAGGTGAGTGCCCAGTCCAGAAGGCTAGCCAGGGAGCCGTCTGCCTGCCGTTCGCCGGTGTCGCCCGAGGTGATGCGGACTGAGAATTCTCCAGCCCCGGGCATGGGGCCAAATACGGACTGACGGACGGAGTCCTCCATTCCGGGAGTGATAGGGACGTCTGATTTGGTCCATACCAGTGCAGTAGGGCGAGATTTTCGTTCGTCAGCCACGCGGGCGGCGAGTAGCTGCAGGGCATTGCGGGCGGACCCCATGGTCGCGCCCGACAGCGCCTCACGGTCGGCGACGAGAAGTAGGACATCGGCATGTTCGGCGATCCAACGGGCCCCTGCGGCCTCGGACCCGCCCTTGTTGACTGCCCACTTTTGGAACCACTCGCCTGGCGCGTCGGTGAACAGGTAGTCCGTGGGCTGCTTCTTCTGCTCGGCACGGAAGCTCAGATGCAGCAGCCCTGGGGCCCGTCCGCTGCGGCTGGTTGTGTGGGGGGGAAAACTGGGCGCCTGGCCCGGGGCCCACCGGAGGGAGTTCGACACTGCCTCCCAGCCGGCCAGGGAGAACGAGCCTGCAAACTGGCCTGCGCGCAGATCAGCAGCGCCGCGGCCGAGGAGCAAGTACCAGGCGCCCAACATGGTCGTCTTCCCGGCGTTCTGTGGCCCAATGGTTGCGATGATGCGGGGACGAGCGCGGCCCGCGACGAAGGCGAGATCAGCAAGTCCCAGTGCACTGCCGGACCAGGGCAGCAGTACGTCATCCGTTGGCTCGGGCGCGGAAGTCGCCTTGCCTGTGCCGTGATACACGGGGCATGCGGAAAGGTCTACGTGGCCGAGGGCACAACCGGTGTCGGGAACGAAGCAGCTCTGCTGTGAGCAGTCATTCATACCGTTCACGCTCGTGTCCGCCGTCTGCCGCTGCGGCTGGCCTTGGTGGCGGCTGTGGCGCTGGTGGCTTGGAACTCGCGAAACACCCAGCACGCCCACTGCGGCAGTGTCAAGCGTGCATCATGTGGTACCCCCGTCAAGCGGCGAAAGGCGTTCTCGTCGCGTGAGGCAGGAACATCGCGGTGGGCGATCAGCGCGATCACCGGCCCGCGGCCTTCGGGTTCTGCCGTGATCAGTGCCCCGGCATCCCGGGCTCCATTTAGCGAGGCATCGGTCTGCGCACGTTCGACAAGGTCACGGACCGCGTAGGTCTGTTCCACCTCAACGAGGGGAAGCGACATAACCGTCTCAGCCAGGAAGGCAACCACGCTAGCAGGGGAGGACGCTGGCACCTGCTGGTGCAGGTCGAAGGCCATCAGGGTTGCCGCCACGGTCGGTGGCAGGTCCCGGTAACTGACCTGACCGGTCGGAGAGAACAGAGACTCCTTCCACCACAACAGGGCTACCCTCCGCTGGAGGCCCGCGGTGGCGGCTGCCACGGCGGTCAGTGCTTCCGCGACGTACCCGGACACGCCCGCTGCCAGCGACCGGATCGGCTCCGACAAATCGACGCTTTGAACTGTCACTCCGTCTACGGCCGCATCCAGAGCCTCAGCCACAGAGACAGCCATACGATCACCGAACTCACCTACCCAGTTGTGGGGGGCGTTGTGCGCCCAGTGGGGATTTCCGTTCGTGGCCACCTGCCCCTGCTGCGGGTGCGCGTATTGAGGGCCCGCCGCTGCTTGGAACTCGGCCCTGAGCTGGTCAACATCCGTGCGACCGGCGGATACCGCCAGCGGCGTGAGGTCCGGGACCTTGAAGTCCGCGACCGGGGCTGGGACGGAGGAGGGCACCGCCCACTCGGCTTCGGCCCGCGCGTCGACTACCTTCTCGATCCCCGTGATCACATCGGCCCACACCGAAGTGTCCGCACCCAACTCCGAAACCGCGAAGGCATTGCGAGTCAGAGCGACAAAGGCCGCTCCGACTGGGGCGTTGTCCGCAGCCGCCTGGACGAGAGCCTCAAGAACGATGGCGCGAGCCACTGCCACCGGCGGGCCGGAGAAGGTGTTGACATACGTCACCCAGTGCTTGGCGAGAGCGGCGAGCGCTTCGACGATCACGGGATCGCCAGCATCTACCTCAGGGTCGACAGCCGTTAGGACGTAGGCGACCGCCTTGGAAGGAGACTTCCGGAGTGCACCGGCCAGGTCACCGGCCGCAAGGCCAATCTTCTCGAGCTTGGTGTCATCTCCTTGGACATCAATAAGCCCACTTGTCAAGAAACGCAGAAGGATACTTTCAGCCACTTACGCCCCATTCCCGCCGTGCCCCGCTACCGTATCGCGGTCAAACACCGGCCAGCCGGCTTGTCGCCGCATGTGGTTCACGTCCCGCAGTTGCCTCGGTTCTGAACTGCAAGTCAGGCACCAGAGCTTACCGACAGTAGACCCACTGGGCCTGGTCCGCATGTCGCGACACTCGCATAAGCTGCGCTGCATCCGCCCAGGAACCGCACACTACGTACATCGGATACGGCACACGGCCACCCCGACGGAAGTACCGGCTGGGGCTGGCTGCCTCGAGACGTCACGCCCACGTCAGGAGCGATGCGAGGGTGGAGGCTGCTTGGTAGGACTCCGCAGATTCTCGTAGCGGGTGGCGAGGCCGCGCCGCTGCTTCAGGCGGTCTATAAGCACCGTTCGACCAGGTGGCGGTACTTATAGAGCTCTGAATGAGAGTAGGCGGGCGGCGGCCGCGCCGCAGGCGGTTGGCGATCTGGTCGCACCGTTCGGGGATGGTGCGGCCGATATCGTGCCGCCGCAGCCACTCCGGATCGCCTTCGAGTTGCAGCCTTTGTCGCCCAGTACGTGATCGGGCCGCACCCGCAGGCGTCCCGGACCGATCCAGCGCACCCTTGTCGCCCCCACTACGGCTCCCCACGAGTGCGGGGAGCAGCTCCTGCGTGGCCTCTCTGATCACGCCGACCTCAGGCGGGACACGGCAGGGTCCATCCCCGCGGGTGCGGGGAGCAGGGTGGCCGGCCCAGGCCCGTCGTCTCTATGACGGGTCCATCCCGCGCGAGCGGGGAGCAGGCTGGTGACCTGCGAAGTCAGCCTCAGGAACTCGGATTTGAAGCACTTCCATCGACTCGGACATTACGGACCCCTGCGCCTTTTTGAATTCGGCGGTCACTGAACGCCCCGTTGACGATCCGCCCTTCCCGATCTCCGCAGAAGGTACCCCCGCCGGATACCACGCAGTGTCGTCACCGCCCGCCCCACAGCAGAAGCGGGATGGGCGAGCCGGGGCATCACCAAACCGCGTCAATCACCCCGGAGCACACCCTGCCGCCAGACACAGAACCCGCCAGCACCACCCCCACTGCAGCCCCCCACGCCTGACGGCAGAGCCCCGCCAGATGCAACCGGCGGGGCCCTCACCTCTCACAGACGTCTCACTAACAACACCGACGACCCTAGACCACAAGACCCCGACCTGGCATTACGCCACTTCCTTGTACCCAGTGGACGCCTCTGGACGGCCCCTACAACCTGTGCCAGGTGGTGCCGTTACAGCTCACTCCGAAGGGCAGTCGCGGGCAGGTTTGGCTGCGATCAGGCCGCGTCCCACAGGCCGGCGTCCAGGACGCGTGCCGCCTTGGCGATGCTCCCCGGCATCAGGTGCCGGTAGGTGCGGTACGTCTCCTCGATCGATTTGTGCCCCATCCACTCCGCCACGTCGGTGATCGGGATGCCACTACCCAGCGCGTTGGAGGCGAAGTAGTGCCGAAAGCCGTACATCCCCATCCCGTCCACTACGGGCAGCTTCTCAAACAGTGCGCGGACGCGCCGACGTTCCATCGGCTCCGTGTAGTACCCGCTCGGCCCCCGCAGCAAATACCCTTCCCTCGTCGTGCCGTGCTTCGCCTCATAACGTTCGATCGCCTCCCGCACCGAGCGGGGCAGCGGAACCTCCCGAAACTCCCCCACCTTGCGATGCTTCAGCTTCGCCGGACGGTGCGTGTTGGAGTGGATCTGCTCGTGTACCCGGTACACGTCGTCCGCTACCGCGTTGTTGATATTCACGGACCTGGCTTCGCCATTGCGCAATCCGCACCCCGCCATCATCACGATCTCCAGAGCAAGGTCGTCACCCGCGACCGCCAACGCCTGCTTCACATATGCCAGGTCCGGAATAACCACCTTCTGGCGAACGTACTCCGGCTCCTGCACCCCCTTGATCGGATCATCCGCCATCGCCCCCTTGTCGTAGGCGTCCCGCAGAATCGCCTTGAGGGTGCGCAGTATGTTGACCTGATTCCCCCGGCCAACGCCGTCGGCCTCCAGCTCGTCCAGGAAACGCTCCACCACGATGGGGGTCACGGATATCAGCTTCCGCGAACCTAGGCGCGGAACGATATGGACGTTGATGGAGCTGTTGACGTGCTCGCCCGTTGAGTATTCAGTCATCCGGCGCTGCCGGGGGCGCCACTGCTTGGCGTACTCCGCGACCGTCTTCTGTCCCAACTCCCGGCGCGCTTCCGCGACAGACGGCGCCGTGCGCTTCTTCTCCGCGTAGATCTGCGTGAGGCGTTCGATCGCGTCGTCCTGCGTGGCGAAGCCGCCCTCTTCGAGCTGCTTCCCCAGACCGCTGCGGAAACGGATGGTGTACGGATGGGGGCACCGAGTCGGCTTGGCGCAGGCACAACCCTTGGAGAACGAGCCCATACCCCGGGCGAGTTGACGAGCCATGTGATGAACCTTCCGAGCGAGAGCCAAGCATCTGCGCTCTGGTCCCCGCGCGGCGGTCGCCAGGTCAGCATGTCACGACGCATCCGCGCCCAATGCTGACCGTTTGCTGACCTGAGCCACCCGATCATAGCTTTGACCTGCACACATGCCCAGATGCTAGATCTTGGACTTGAACATGGTGCGCTGCATGGCTGCGACTCCTGGCGGTGAAAGGTCGCGCCCCTGAAGGGTGCGCGCCGTCAGCGAACAGCGTAGGACATGCCCGGCGAAGCGCGGCGATGACCCCCGTCACGGTCTCGCCCGTGTTCAGAACCCGAAGACACCTACTTTCCGGGATACCCGCTGGTCATCGCTCCGCTTCAACATCTGTCGCAATTTCCGGGCCATTTACCGTTGTTCGCCGAGCTTCTCCCGGTCCCCGTTCGCACTGCGTGCACAACTCTTGACATGCAGGAAACACAGGGAGAACCATCGCGGTGTACCGGGAGAGCGCTCTCTCACGCGTGAGGACTCACCCGTGAGGACGCACCCGCATGTCGCTGCCCTCATCGCGTCGTCCGGCCACCGCACGGCCGGACGGCCACCGAGTCCTGCCCTCGCACGTGGAAAACAGGAGAGTTGCTCATGCTCGCACCCCCCACCGGTCCACCGGCGCCGAGACCGACGGCGCCGGTGAACCTGCGCAACACGGCCGTGGCGGTCATCACGGCGCTGATCGCCTCGCTGCTCCTCTTCATCCCCTCGCACTCCGCGCACGCGGCGGGCACCCTCCTGTCGCAGGGCAAGGCCGCGACGGCGTCCTCCACCGAGAACGGCGGCACCCCCGCCGCGGCCGCGGTCGACGGCAACACCGGCACCCGCTGGTCCAGCGCCGCCGCCGATCCCCAGTGGATCCAGGTCGACCTCGGCACCACCGCCACCATCAGCCGGATAGCCCTCACCTGGGAGACGGCGTCCGCCAAGGCCTTCGCGATCCAGGTCTCCGACAACGGCACCACCTGGACCGACGCGTACTCCACCACGACGGGCCCCGGCGGTAGCCAGACGCTGGACGTCAACGCTTCCGGGCGCTACGTCCGTATGTACGGCACCGTCCGCGCCACCGGCTACGGCTACTCCCTCTGGGAGTTCCAGGTCTTCGGCACCCCGGGCGGCACCACGCCGCCCACCGGGGGCACGCCGCTCTCGCAGGGCAAGGCCGCCACGGCGTCGTCCACCGAGAACGCGGGCACGCCCGCCGCCTCCGCGGTCGACGGCAACACCGGCACCCGCTGGTCCAGCGCCGCGACCGACCCCCAGTGGATCCAGGTCGACCTCGGCGCCACCGCCACCATCAGCTCCGTCACCCTCAACTGGGAAGCGGCGTACGCCAAGGCCTTCAAGGTCCAGACGTCGGACAACGCGTCGACGTGGACCGACGTCTACTCCACCAGCACGGGCACCGGCGGCAACCAGACGCTGAACGTGACCGGCACCGGGCGCTACGTCCGGGTCTACGGCACCACCCGCGCGACCGTATACGGCTACTCGCTGTGGGAGTTCCAGGTCTACGGCACCCCGGGCGGCACCACCGACCCCGGTGGCCCGATCGAGGGCGGCGGTGACCTCGGTCCCAACGTGAAGGTCTTCGACCCGTCCACCCCCAACATCCAGGGGACGCTGGACCAGATCTTCACGCAGCAGGAGTCGGCCCAGTTCGGCACCGGCCGGTACCAGCTGTTCTTCAAGCCGGGCACGTACAGCGGCCTGAACGCGCAGATCGGCTTCTACACCTCGATCTCGGGTCTCGGCCTCAACCCCGACGACACCCAGATCAACGGTGACATCACCGTCGACGCCGGCTGGATGGCGGGCAACGCCACCCAGAACTTCTGGCGCTCCGCGGAGAACCTGGCGATCACGCCGTCCAACGGCACCGACCGGTGGGCGGTCGCGCAGGCCGCGCCCTTCCGCCGGATCCACGTCAAGGGCGGGCTGAACCTGGCGCCCGCGAGCTACGGCTGGGCGAGCGGCGGCTACATCGCCGACAGCAAGATCGACGGCACCGTCGGCCCGTACTCGCAGCAGCAGTGGTACACCCGTGACAGCTCGGTCGGCGGCTGGACCAACGGCGTCTGGAACATGGTGTTCTCGGGTGTCCAGGGCGCTCCGGCGCAGGGCTTCCCGAACCCCGTGTACACGACGCTCGCCACCACCCCGGTGTCGCGCGAGAAGCCGTACATGTACCTGGACGGCAACGACTACAAGGTCTTCGTCCCGTCCAAGCGCGTCAACGCCGTCGGTACGTCCTGGCCGAACACGCCGGGCACCTCGCTTCCGCTGAGCCAGTTCTACGTGGCGAAGCCGGGGGTCTCCGCGGCGACCATCAACGCGGCGCTCGCCCAGGGTCTCAATCTGCTCTTCACCCCTGGCGTCTACCACGTCGACCAGGCGATCAACGTGACCCGCGCCGACACCGTCGTGCTCGGTCTCGGCCTGGCCACCATCGTTCCGGACAACGGCGTGACAGCGGTCAAGGTCGCCGACGTCAACGGCGTCAAGCTGGCCGGCTTCCTGATCGACGCCGGTACGGTCAACTCGCCGGTGCTGCTGCAGATCGGCCCGGCCGGGTCCTCCGCCGGCCACGCCGCCGACCCCACGTCCATGCAGGACGTGTTCGTGCGGATCGGTGGCGCGGGCCCCGGCCAGGCGACCACCGCGGTCGAGGTGAACAGCAACGACACGATCATCGACCACACCTGGCTGTGGCGCGCCGACCACGGCGCGGGCGTCGGCTGGAACACCAACCCGTCCGACTACGGGCTGAAGGTCAACGGCGCCAATGTGCTGGCGACCGGACTCTTCGTCGAGCACTTCAAGAAGTACGACGTGGAGTGGAGCGGCGAGAACGGCAGGACGATCTTCTTCCAGAACGAGATCGCCTACGACCCGCCGAACCAGGCCGCCATCCAGAACGGCAGCATCAGGGGCTTCGCCGCCTACAAGGTCGACGACAACGTCACGACGCATGAGGGCTGGGGCCTCGGCAGTTACTGCAACTTCACCGCGGATCCGACGATCGTGCAGGACCACGGTTTCGAGGCACCGAACAAGCCGGGCGTGAGGTTCCACGACCTGCTGGTGGTGTCGCTCGGCGGCATGGGCCAGTACGCCCACGTCATCAACGACGTCGGGTCGCCGACGTCGGGTACCTCGACGGTGCCGTCCACGGTGACGTCGTACCCGTAACCCGCTGACGGCACGAGTGCCGGGCACGGGGCGGCACGGGAGTGAGCCGCCCCGTGTCACAGCAGGAGGAGAGCGCTCTCCCTCTGTATGCCTCAGCAGGTGTTCAGAGGGTCCGCAGCAGTTGTTCGGCGCCGGCGACCGCGAGGAGACCGGCGCCCAGCAGCCACATGGCCACCCGGGTCCGGCCCTTCCGGCTCAGCTCGATGACCACGCCGCACACGATCAGCGCCGCCCCGTACACGCCCACGACCAGGACCGACGGCTGGTCGCCGAGCCGCACCACCAGCACAGCCGCCGCGACGGCCATGAAGAACGCGGCGACGACGATGCGGATCCGGCGCGCCTGCCGGGGAGTCAGCGGCTGATGACGGAAGTCGCGGATCAGGGCGAGCCGCTCCCGCGGTGTCGCGTCCTGCCATCGCGGGCCGAGCTGCTGGCTGTCGAGTTCTTCATCGCCGGTTGTGGTCACGGGCTGAGCCTAGGGCCTGGGACGTGGCCCGCGGCCACTTCACCGACCAGTCCGTTCAGGACCCGGCGTGACGCCCGCATCAGATCGGCGACATCCCCGGCAGACAGGGAGTAGACCACGGTGTCCTTCTCACGGGTCGAGGTGACGATCCCCGACCGGCGCAGGATCGCCAGCTGCTGCGAGAGGTTGGAGCGCTCCACCTCGATCGCGGCCAGCAGCTCGCGGACCGGCATCGGCCCGTCCTGCAGGAGCTCCAGGACCCGGATGCGGACCGGGTGCCCCAGCATCCGGAAGAGCTCCGCCTTCGCCTGGTACAGCGGAACCGGCACGGTCCTCACGTCCTCTCGCCCCCGTCGGCCGCGGGGAGCTCGACACCATGGAGCCTGGCCAGCCCCAGCGATTCCTCCAGCGCGTCGAGGGCCCCGGAGATCGCCCCGTACTCGCCGCTGTCCACCGCTGCCGCCAGGGCGGCACGCGCTTCCGCCACCTGCCCACGGACCGCCTCGGGTGTCATCTCCGTCATCGCGCCTCCCGCATGCCGCCCCCCTTGATGAGGACATGATGTACGGAAGTGAAGAATTCTTCAATTCACCCGGCCAGGCCGGTTCGCGCTCACCGCGGTGGAGCGCTCTCCCTCTTCTGACGTGATGGCGGCACCGCCGCACTCATTCCTGCGCAGAGAGCGCTTCCACCGATTGGAGATGCCATGACAGGCAGTCCCGGCACCATCCGGCCCCGCCGGAAGCCCCATCGACACCCCTGGCGGTCCCTCGTCCTGACCCTGGTCGCCGCACTGGTGGCAGCCCTTTCCCTGACTGCGGCCGGAGCCCCCGCGCAAGCGGCCGACGCGCTGCTGTCGCAGGGGAAGCCGGTGACGGCGTCGTCCACGGAGAACGCCGGCACTCCCGCTTCCGCGGCCGTCGACGGCAACGCCGGGACCCGTTGGTCCAGCGCCGCCGCCGATCCGCAGTGGCTGCGGGTCGATCTCGGCGCGACCGCCACGATCAGCAAGGTCGTGCTCAACTGGGAGACCGCGTACGGCTCCGCGTACCGGATCCAGACGTCGCCCGACGGCACCGACTGGACCACGGTGTACACGACCACCACCGGCGCGGGCGGCACCGAGACCCTCAACGTCACCGGCAGCGGCCGGTACGTGCGGATCAACGGGACCGTCCGGCACACCCAGTACGGCTACTCCCTGTGGGAGTTCCAGGTCTACGGCACCACCGGCCCCGCCACTCCCGCCTGCGGCACCGCCGACGCCGCGCTGAACCAGCCGGCGACCGCGTCCTCCACCGAGAACGCCGGCACCCCCGCCACCGCGGCGGTGGACGGCAACGCCGGGACCCGCTGGTCCAGCGCCGCCGCCGACCCCCAGTGGCTCCAGGTCGACCTCGGCACCGGCCAGAGCATCTGCGGAGTGCAGCTGAGCTGGGAGACCGCCTACGCCAGGGCCTACCAGATCCAGACCTCGGCGGACGGCATCAACTGGACCACGATCCACTCCACCACCACGGGACCGGGCGCGACCGAACTGATCACGCTGTCGGGAACCGGCCGCTACATCCGCGTGTACGGCACCCAGCGCGCCACCGCGTACGGGTACTCGCTCTGGGAGTTCCAGGTCTTCACCACCGGCGGCGGCACGCAGCCGCCCCAGGACGGCTCGGCGCTGCTCTCGTACAACAAGCCGGCCACCGCCTCGACCTACCAGAACGCCAACAGCTGCACCGGCTGCACCCCGGCCAAGGCCCTCGACGAGGACCCGGCCACCCGGTGGGCGACCAGCGACACCGACGGCTGGGTCGACCCCGGCTGGATAGCCGTCGACCTGGGCGCGACCGCGCACGTCACCAAGGTCGTGCTCCAGTGGGACCCGGCCTACGCCACCGCCTACCAGATCCAGGTCTCGCCCGACGGCACCAACTGGGCGAGCATCTACTCCACAACCACCGGCAAGGGCTTCAAGGAAACCCTGACCGTCGACGGCAACGGCCGCTATGTGCGGATGTACGGCACCGCCCGCAGCAGCAGCTACGGCTACTCGCTGTGGACCTTCGACGTCTACGGCACCGGCGGCAGCCCCACGGCGCCGCCCGCCCTGCCGCCGAACCCCGGAAACCCCGAACACCTGGTGTGGAGCGACGAGTTCAACGGCGCTGCGGGCACCAGGCCGGACACCGGCAAGTGGACCCAGGACGTCGGCAACGGCCAGAACGGCGAGCTCGAGTACTACACCAACGGTGACAACACCGCCATGGACGGCGCGGGCAGCCTCGTCATCGAAGCGCGCAAGGAGGCCAGCGGCCAGTACACCTCCGGCCGGATCAACACGTCGGACCACTTCAACTTCACCTACGGCCACGTCGAGGCGCGGATCAAGGTGAGCGGCACGCAGGGCCTGTGGCCCGCGTTCTGGATGCTCGGGTCCAACTTCAAGACCGGTACGCCGTGGCCGAACTCCGGTGAGATCGACATCATGGAGCATGTCGGCAAGGTCGCCGACTCGGTCTACTCCACGCTGCACGCCCCGGCCTACAACGGCGGAAACGGCTACGGCTCCCCGTACACCCTCGCGGGCAGCGACTTCGCCTCGGCCTTCCACATCTACGCCGTGGACTGGGACTCCACCCACATGACGTTCTCGGTGGACGGCCACGCCTTCTTCACCGCGGACAAGGCGGTGGTGGAGTCGACGAGGGGCCCGTGGGTGTACGACCACCCCTTCTACCTCATCCTCAACAACGCGGTCGGCGGTGACTGGCCCGGGGCGCCCGACGCCACGACCGTCCTCCCGCAGAAGATGCAGATCGACTACGTGCGCGTCTCCCAGTAGGACGCCGCCGCCACGCCCGCTCGGGCGCCGGCTGCCGGTCGGGCGCCGTCCGCACCTGGACGGGGCCCGACCGGCATTTCGGCATGCATCGTTGGAAAGAAGGTCCGCGCAGTCCACGCAGGACATCAACGATGGGTGCCGGATGGCGAGTTCCAGGCCGGACACATTTTGGAAATGCGGGAACCGAACGCTTGTCGGCGCCGCGCAGCGCGTATATAACGTTGTAAAGCCGAGTGGCGGGAGAGCCTCCTCAGCCGCCGGATCACCGGTATCGGCGCACGTCACCTCGCTGCCCGGGCACCGCGCTCCCCTCGCGCGGTGGTCCGCCGGCGTGCGCGCCCCGCAGAACTCCAGGACCGGACCACGTACTGCTCGGCGGCACCGCCGTCGTACCCAAGGAGTGTCGTGAGCATGACCACCCAGAGATCCCGCACCCTCGCCGCCGCCTGTGTACTCGTCGTGATGGCCGGGCTGGCGACCGCCGGCTGCTCGAAGCAGGAGACGACCGACAAGGCCACCGGCGACACCGGCGCGGGAGCGCAGACCGTCGCGCCCACCACCGGTGCCGCGGGCACGGGCTGCACGCTGCAGAGCTACGGCGCCACCAAGCTGGACCTCAAGAACGCGGTGGTCGGCTTCTCCCAGTCCGAGAAGGAGGCCAACCCCTTCCGGATCGCGGAGACCCAGTCGATCAAGGACGAGGCCGCCAAGCTCGGTGTGAAAAAGCTGCTCACCACCAACGCCCAGTCCCAGCTGCCCAAGCAGATCAGCGACATCCAGGACATGCTCTCCCAGGGAGCGCAGCTGCTCATCGTCGCGCCGCTCAACTCCGACGGGCTGGAGCCGGCGCTGCAGGCCGCCGCGGCCAAGCACGTCCCGGTCATCACCATCGACCGCAAGCTCAACGCCACCGCCTGCAAGGACTATGTGGCCTTTCTCGGCTCCAACTTCGTCGAGCAGGGCAAGCGCGCGGCCGACGCGATGATCAAGGCGACCGGCGGCAAGGGCAAGGTGGCGATCCTGCTCGGGGCGTCGGGCAACAACGTCACCACCGACCGCACCAAGGGCTTCGTGGACCAGCTCAAGGCCCAGGCGCCCGGACTGGAGATCGTCGCCCAGCAGACCGGCGAGTTCGCCCGTGACAAGGGCCAGCAGGTCATGGAGCAGCTCATCCAGTCCAAGCCGGACATCACCGCCGTCTACGCCGAGAACGACGAGATGGGCCTCGGCGCGGTCACCGCGCTCAAGGGCGCGAACAAGAAGCCGGGCAAGGACATCAAGATCGTGTCGGTCGACGGCACCCGCAACGCCGTCCAGGCGCTGGTCAACGGCGAGTACAACGCCGTCATCGAGTCCAACCCGCGCTTCGGGCCGCTGGCGTTCGCCACCGCCCAGAAGTTCTTCGGCGGCGAGGGCATCCCGGAGAACGTGATCATCTCCGACCGGGCGTACGACGACAGCAACGCCAAGGCGTCGCTGGGCGGGGCGTACTGACCCGGGCCCACAGCCCCGAGCCCGAGGCCGCAGGCCGCGCGACGGGCCGCCCCCGCACAGGCGCGGGCGGTCCGGACCCCCACCAGCTCTCCCCCGGAAGGCCACGACCATGGCACCATCCGAAGCCGTCGAGGCGGCGTCCGTGCCGGCCGGCACCGCGGAACCACCCGGCGCACCGGCCGTGTTGGAGGCCGTCCGCGTCAGCAAGCGCTTCCCCGGCGTGGTGGCGCTCGACGAGGTGTCCTTCGCCCTTCGGGCCGGTGAGATCCACGCACTGGTCGGGGAGAACGGCGCCGGCAAGTCGACGCTGATCAAGCTGCTCACCGGCGTCCACCGCCCGGACGGCGGGGAGCTGCGGCTCGGCGACGCCCCGGTCTCGTTCCACCGCCCCTACGAGGCGCAGCAGGCGGGGATCTCGACCATCTACCAGGAGGTCAACCTCGTCCCCCTGATGAGCGTGGCCCGCAACATCTTCCTCGGCCGTGAGCCCAAGAACCGGTTCGGTCTGATCGACTTCCCCCGGATGCACCGCGAGGCCGCCGAGTTGCTGACCGGCTTCGGGGTCAGGGCCGATCCGCGCCGGCCGCTGCACACGCTCGGCGTCGGCACCCAGCAGATGGTGGCCCTGGCGCGGGCGGTGTCCGTGCGGGCCCGGGTGGTCGTGATGGACGAGCCCACGTCCTCGCTGGAACCGCGCGAGGTCGAGACGCTCTTCCGGGTGATCGGCGAGCTGCACGACCGCGGCATCGCGATCGTCTACGTCAGCCACCGGCTGGACGAGCTGTACCGGATCTGCGACCGCGTCACGGTCCTGCGGGACGGCCGGCATGTGCACACCGGCGAGCTGCGCGAGCTCGACCGGATGCGGCTGGTGTCGATGATGCTCGGCCGCGAGATCGCGGAGGTCCGCCGGCACGGCACCACCGGTTTCGGCGACGGGCACCAGGCCGAACGTCGGCCCGTACTCACCGCGACCGGGCTGACCAGCGGGCTGGTACTGCGTGACGTCGGCCTGGAACTGCATCCGGGCGAAGTGCTCGGGCTGGGCGGACTGCTGGGCTCCGGTCGCAGCGAGACCGCCAAGGCCGTGGCCGGGGCGCTGGCGCTGGACGGCGGCGAGATCAGCGTCGGCGGCCGCCCCCTGCGCCGGCTCACCCCCGCCGCGGCGATCAGGGCCGGGATCAGCCTGCTGCCCGAGGACCGCAAGGCCGAGGGCATCGTCCCCGGTCTGTCGGTCCGGGAGAACATCGTGCTCGCCGCGCTGCCCCGGCTCTCGCGCGCCGGGATCGTCTCGCGCGGGCGGCAGGACCGCATCGTCGACGTGTTCATGAAGCGGCTGCGGATCAAGGCGTCCAGCCCGGAGCAGAAGGTCGGCGAACTGTCCGGCGGCAACCAGCAGAAGGTGCTGCTGGCCCGCTGGCTCTGCCTGGAGCCCAAGGTCCTGCTGCTCGACGAGCCCACCCGCGGCATCGACGTGGGCGCCAAGGCCGAGGTGCAGGCGCTGATCGACGACCTCGCGCAGGAGGGTCTGGCGGTGCTGCTGATCTCCTCCGACATCGATGAGCTCATCGAGGGCTCCGACCGCATCCTCGTCCTGCGCGGCGGCGCGGTGGCGGGCGAACTGACCGGCGACCGGGTCGAGGAGAGCGAACTCCTCGCCGTCCTGGCCGACGAGACAGCTGATGAGACAGCTGATGCGACAGTCGGTGCGACGAAGGGATCCGCGGTCCCCGAAGAACCCGCTGCCCCCAAGGAGGACCGGCGATGACCGACGTCCCCATCACCCTCGCCGCCCGCGGCCTCGACAGGTCCGGGGTCACCGGACTGCTCCAGCGGTACGGCGTCTACGGCGCCGTCGCCGCGCTCCTGGTCTTCAACGCGGTCTTCACCGACCACTTCCTGACCGTCGGCAATCTGCGCACCCAGCTCGTCCAGGTCTCCCCCATCGTCATCGTCGCGCTCGGCATGGCGCTGGTCATCGGCACCGAGGGCGTCGATCTGTCGGTCGGGTCCACGATGGCGCTCGCCGGCGCGCTGCTGCCGCTCTACCTCGGCTACGGCCTGGCCCCGGCGCTGCTGCTCGCGCTGTTCGCCGGGGTCGTGGTCGGCCTGGTGAACGGCTCGTTGGTCGCCCTCGTGGGACTGCAGCCCATCGTCGCCACCCTCGCGCTGTTCGTCGGCGGCCGCGGTCTGGCGCTGGTCATCGCGGACGGACAGCTCAAACAGATTCAGAACCGCGACCTGTTGGGCCTGGGCACCGACAGCCTGCTGGGCATCCCGCTGGTCGTCCTGATCGCCGGAGTGCTCGCCGTCGTCATCTCCTTCCTCGTCCAGCGCACCACCTTCGGGCGGCAGCTGGTCGCGGTCGGCGGCAACCGGGCCGCCGCCGCGCTGGCCGGTCTGCCCGTCAAGCGCGTGCTGATCGGCGTGTACGTGGTGTGCGGTGTCCTGGCGGCGCTGGCCGGTGTCCTCGCCACCGCGCGGCTGACCGCCAGCGATCCCTCCGCGCTCGGCAATCTGATGGAGCTGTCCGCCATTACCGCCGTGGTCGTCGGCGGCACCCCGCTGACCGGTGGCTCGGTACGGGTCCTGGGCACGGTGACGGGCGCCCTGCTGATGCAGCTGCTGCACGCCACCCTGGTCACCCACAACCTGCACGACTCCACCGCCCAGATGGCCCAGGCGGCCATCATCCTCGTCGCCGTCTATGTCGCCCGGGAGCGTCGATCCCGATGAAATCCCTCGTCAAAGCCACCTCCGCACCCACCGTTCCCCGACAGGCGGCCCCGGCGTACACCGCCCGCCCCACCGGCCGGCAGCGCGCGGCCGAACTGCTGCAGCGCCAGGGCGTCCTCGTGGTCCTGCTGCTGGTGGTTCTCGTCTCCTCGTTCGTCTTCCCGTCCTTCGCGAGCCTGGACAACGCGCGCGGCGTGACGGTCCAGGCGTCCTTCCTGTCGATCGTCGCCCTCGGGATGACGCTGGTGATCATCACCGGCGGGATCGACCTGTCCGTCGGTTCCGTCTTCGCGCTCGGCGGCGTGCTCGCGGCCTGGGCCTCGCAGTGGGGCGTGCTGCCCGCGCTCCTGGTGCCGCTCGCCGTCTGCGGGGCGATCGGGGCGGTGAACGGCCTGCTCGTCGCGCGGGCCGGCATGGCGCCGTTCATCGTGACGCTGGCTTCGCTGCTCGGCGCCCGTGGACTGCTGCTCGCCCTCACGCACGAAGGCGCCACCACCTATCTCGTGCCGCGCGGCTCGGCCTTCGCCGAACTGGGCGGCGGCAGCCTCGGGGGCTTCGGGTACCCGGTGTTCATCGCGCTGGCGCTGTTCGCGGGCGGCGGTCTGGTGCTGCAGCGCACCTCGTTCGGCCAGACCCTGTTCGCGGTCGGCGGCAGCAGCGACGCCGCCACCTTGATGGGTCTGCCGGTGGCCAGGACGAAGGTCCTGGTCTACGTGCTGAGCGGGCTGCTGGCCGGGCTCGCCGGCGCGCTCAACGCCGCCCGGCTCTCCTCGGGCGTCACCATCATCGGGGTAGGGATGGAACTCGACGCCATCGCCGCCGTGGTGATCGGCGGCACGCTGCTGGTCGGCGGCGCGGGGTCGGTCTCCGGCACGCTCTGGGGTGTCCTGCTGCTGGCGGTGATCCAGAATCTGATCAACCAGATCGGCTCGCTGAACTCCTCCTACCAGTCGGTCGTCAGCGGCGGCTTCCTGATCCTCGTGGTGGTCGCCCAGCGCTCTCTGTCCACGGCCCGCCGCAGTACCTGAACCCGCCCGGCTCCGCCGCCGGTCGTGGACCGGGCGGAGCCGGACGCAGCACACTGGGGCCGGAAACCGCCGGGTCTCAACAGCCGGGCCCCAACAGCCCGGATCTCGACAGCTCGGCCGAAGGAAGGACATTCGTGGGCGCCAGCCTCAAGGACGTCGCGCAGCTGGCGGGCGTTTCCATCAAGACCGTCTCGAACGTGGTCAACAACTATCCGCACGTCACTCCCGGAATGCGCGCGAAGGTGCAACGGGCCATCGACGAGCTCGGCTACCGCCCCAACCTGACCGCCCGGCATCTGCGCAAGGGCCGCACCGGAATCATCGCGCTCGCCGTCCCCGAACTGGGCAACCCGTACTTCGCGGAACTCGCGGGCGCCGTCGTCGACGCCGCCGCCCGGCACGACTACACCGTCCTGCTCGACCACACGGCGGGCGAACGGCAGAAGGAGATCCTGGTCTCCCAGGGCTTCCGCGCCCATGTCATCGACGGCCTCATCCTCAGCCCCATCGAGCTGGAGGCCGCCGACCTGCTGGGCCGGACCGACGACGCCCCGCTGGTGCTGCTCGGTGAGCGCGAGTACGACGCGCCCTACGACCAGATCGCCATCGACAACGTCTCCGCCGCGCGCACCGCCGTACGCCATCTCACCGGGCTCGGGCACCGCCGGATCGCGTTCCTCGGCGCCCGCAGGGAGAGCGCCAGGCAACCCGCCCATCTGCGGCTGCGCGGCTGGCGGGAGGAGCTGACCGCCGCCGGACTGCCCTGCGACGACTCGCTGGTGGCCGCCACCGACGGCTACGGCCGGGTCGACGGCGCCGCCGCCATGAACGCCCTGCTGGACCGCGGGGAGCGGCCCGACGCCGTCTTCGCGTACAACGACCTGATCGCGATCGGCGCGATGCGCGCGCTGACCGACCGCGGGCTGCGGGTACCGGACGATGTCGCCGTGGTCGGCTTCGACGACATCGAGGAGGGGCGGTTCTCGACCATCGCCCTCACCACGGTCTCCCCCGACAAGCAGGCCATCGCCCGGCTCGCGGTCGAGCGGGTGGTGGCCCGGCTCGCGGGCGCCCCCCACTTGGTGCCGGAGCGGATCCAGCCCGGCTACACGCTGGTGGCCAGGGAGTCCACCGCCCGCCGGCCGGGCTGATCCGGGCCGCCCTCCATGGGCACCGACCGCCGCGTATCCGTCCAGCACCGCACCCTTCCCGAGGACTCACCATGCCCCGACCCGCAGCGCACCGTGAACCGTTCGGCGTCACCCCGGACGGCCGGGCCGTGGACCGCTGGACGCTGCGGTCGGCGACCGGAGTCACCGCCGAGGTCCTCACCTACGGGGGCATCCTGCACGCCCTCACGGTCCCGGACCGCGCGGGCCACAGCCGTTCCGTCGTCCTGGCGCTGCCGGACCTGGAGAGCTACGCCGCACCGAACCCGTATGTCGGAGCCCTGGTCGGGCGCTACGCCAACCGCATCGCGGGCGGCCGGTTCACCCTCGACGGGCAGGAACACCACATACCGGCCAACGACCACGGGCACGCCCTGCACGGCGGCCCCGAGGGTTTCAACAGCCGGGTGTGGCAGGCGGAACCGGTCGGCGACGGCGCCGACGTACGGCTGACGCTGCGCAGCCCCGACGGCGACATGGGATTCCCCGGTGAGCTGACGGTGACGGCGACGTACGCGCTCGACGACCGGGGCACGCTCTCCGTCACCTTCGAAGCCGTCACCGACCGGCCGACCGTCATCAACCTCACCCACCACGCCTACTTCAACCTGGCGGGAGCGGGGGTGGGGGCAGGGGCTGGGTCGGGGCCGGGCGCTGTGCTGGGCCACTGGCTGAGCGTCGGCGCGGACAGCTATCTCCCGGTGTCGGCGGACGCGATCCCGCTCGGCCCGGCCCGGGAAGTGGCCGGCACGCCCTTCGACTTCACCGCACCTCGGCGGCTGGGCGACGGCCTGGCGACCGACGATCCGCAGCTGAAGGACGCCAACGGCTACGACCACTGCTGGGTCCTGCGCCCGCCGGAGGGTCCTGACGGTCTGCGGGCCGCCGCCCTGCTGCGCGATCCCGCGTCCGGCCGGGAACTCCAGGTCTGGACGACCGAGCCCGGCCTGCAGGTCTATACGTCCAACCACCTCGACGGCTCGCTCACCGACGCCGAAGGCAACCGCCATGAGCGGCACGGAGCCGTCTGCCTGGAGACCCAGCACTTCCCCGACTCACCGAACCGGCCGTCCTACCCCACGACCGTGCTGCGTCCCGGCTCCGCTTTCCGCAGCCGCACCGAATTCCGCTTCCCCCACCTGCTCTGAGCGTGCGTCGGTGGTCCCGTGGGGCGGCGGTGTGCCGCCCCACGGAAGCCGGTCAGGAGCGCTGAACCGGTCAGGACGCGGTACAGGTCAGCGTGGGCGACGTGTTGGTGCCGCTCCAGGTGCCCTGGATTCCGAAGGAGGTCGACGCGCCGGGGGCGAGCATGCCGTTGTACGTGAGGTTCGCGGCACTCACCCCCGTACCGGACTGCTGGACGGCCGCGTTCCAGAAGCTGGACACGTGCTGCCCGTCGGGCCAGGTCCAGTTGACCGTCCAGGACCTACTCGGCGCTGTCCCCGAATTGGTGACGGTGACGGTGGCGTTGAAGCCCGGGGTCCACTGGCTGTCGACATGCCAGCCCGCCACACACCCGGATCCCCCGCCACCCCCGCCGGAGGCTGTGGTGGCGGTGACGGCGCCGGACGCGGGCGAGGCGTTCCCGGCCGCGTCATGGGCCTTGACGGTGTAGACGTACGCGGTGGACGGGGTCAGACCCGTGTCGGTGTAGGTGGTCCCGGTGCTGCTGCCGGCCAGCGCGCCGCCACGGTAGACGTCGTAGCCGGTGACGCCCACGTTGTCGGTGGCCGCGCCCCAGGAGAGGGAAGCGGTGCTGCTCGTGGTTCCGGTGACCGCGACGTTCGCGGGAGCACTCGGCGGCTGGGTGTCGCCGCCTCCGCCGCCGGAGCCGAAGGAGGGCGCCTTGATGCTGGTCAGATAGGCGTCCTTGGCGGTGTTGACGGTGGTCCAGTCGTCGTTGAGGATCCCGCCGGTGTCACCGGAGTTGGGGTTCCAGGACCAGAACGTCCACTGGAAGGCGTCGCCCCCGTACTGGGCCGTGGGCCGCAGATACTGCACCAGCGTCCTGAGCCAGGTCTGGTCCACGGAGGACTGCAGGGTGGTGCCGAACTCCCCCAGCCAGACCGGGGCGGTGTTCTGCTGGAAGAGATAGCCCCAGTTCTTGTTCCAGATGCCCGCCATGTTGTTGGGGAAGGTGGGGTCGCTGAACCAGGTCTGGGCGAAGACGCTGGTCGCGTAGTCGTGCGCGGAGTACACGAGCCGGTTGGCGACGTTCAGCCGGACCGGGTTCTGGCCGGCGCCCTGCAGGTTGCCGCCCCACCAGTACGAGTCGCCGTTGTAGGTCTGGATGCCCTCGACGAAGACGAGGAGGGACGGGTTGGCCGCGAGCACCGCGTTCCCGCCGCGCTCGGCCGCCAGCCGCCAGTCGACAGAGGTGTCGCCGCAGCCCCAGCAGGCAGGGTCGTGCGGTTCGTTGTGCAGATCGATGCCGATGACGGCGGGGTTGCCCCGGTAGCGGGTCGCGAGGGCGGTGAGGTCGCCGATCCAGGTCGACTCGGGAACCGCGCCGGTGTACCAGAGCGCCGACTGGGCGCTGGAGTCGGGACGGTGCCGGTCGAGGATGACCTTGAGGCCGATCGTCCCGGCATAGTTGACGATCTTGTCCATCACCTGGAGCGACGTCAGGCCCGGGAGATCCGCGTTCATGCCGCCGGAGGTGTTGATGCCGTTCGGGACGGTGCCTTTGAAGATGTCGTCGCTGTACGGCAGCCGGATCGTGTTGTAGCCCAGCGACTTCATCTGGTCGATCATGCTCTTGTAGTCGCGCGACCAGAGGCCGTGCGGCACGTAGTTGGCGGTCTCGAACCCGAACCAGTTCACTCCGGCGATCCGGACCGGCTGGTTGGCCGCGTCCAGGATCTGCCGTCCGCTGGTGTGCCAGTAGCCCGCTCCGACGGCGGCTGCGGGTGCGGCTGAGGGTGCGGCGGGCTCGGTACGGGTGGGTAAGGCGGTGTCGGCGGCCTGCGCGCCCTGGGTTCCGGCGAGCGGGATGAGCAGCGCGGCCATGACGGCGACGGCGGTGCCGGCCGTGCGCAGTCGGCGCAAGAGATGGAACACGTCCCTGGTCCTCTCTGACGATTCAGCTCTTCTGACAGTTCAGCTCTGACGGTTTCAGCTCGGGATGGTGCGGCCCTGGTGGTGCGGCTCTGATCATTCAGCGTGGGAGCGCTTCCACTTATCTCGGAACTTCACCTCCGCAATCCGCGTCAAGGGACTGGTCAGGAGAAGGGATCTGCGGCACGATTCCTTCAGTTTTCATAGCCACGGACGACCACAGTGGCCCCGCGCCATAGAAGCGACGCCTGCAGACGGCGTCAAGATGCCGAACAGCGTTCATCTCTTGAACGAACATTCCTGATGCGAATCGAAGAGAAGTGGGCACGATGAACCGAAAAAATATGGGAGCGCTCCCATATATCCGTCGTTGGACCACGTTCCTCACCGCCACGGCCGCCGCCACAGCGACCGCGCTCTGCGTCCTGTCCACTCCGGCCTCAGGCGCCACCACCACGACCGCCGACCACTCGGTCCCGGCCGTCACCCGCTTCTACACCGACCTCGACAGCAAGGCGGCGCACCAGGCGGTGGCCGACCTCAGGGCGCACGACTACGCCGGCGCCCTGTCCATGGCGAAGCTGGCCTCCTGGCCGGTCGCGCAGTGGTTCAACGGCACGAGCACGCCCCAACAGACCACCGCCGACATGGCGAAGCTGCAAGCCAAGGCCGCGTTGCAGGGCCAGGTGCCGGTGGCGGTGGCCTACAACGTGCCGGGCCGCGACTGCTCGCAGTACTCGGCGGGCGGCGCGTCGAACTCCACCGAGTACGCCGCGTGGATCGACGCTCTCGCCCGCGGCATCGGCAGCCACCGCACCGTCGTCATCCTGGAACCGGACGGTCTGGCACTGAGCCCGGCTTACTGCGGCGGCACCGCCGCCCAGCAGACGGACCGCATCGCCGAGATCCGTGCCGCCGTCCAACGACTGGAGCGGCAGTCCGGCGCGGTCGTCTATCTCGACGCCGGGCACAGCGCCTGGCAGAACGTGGGGGTGATGGCCGGATTGCTGGTCGAAGGCGGTATCGCTCAGGCACAGGGCTTCTTCCTGAACGTCTCCAACTACCAGACCGACGCGGACCTGATCCGTTACGGCACCCAGGTCGCGCAGTGCACCTGGTACCTGCGCAACGTTCCCGGTGCGACGGGCGGCGACTGCGCGAACCAGTATTGGCCGGCCGCCGACGCGGACGCCTGGTACGCGAGCCATGTGCCCGCCGCGGCCGTGCTCCCGCACTTCGTGATCGACAGCAGCCGCAACGGCCAGGGCCCGTGGACCCCGACCGCCGACTACAGCGACCCGCAGACCTGGTGCAACCCCCCAGGACGCGGACTGGGCACCCGTCCGACCAGCAACACCGGCGTCCCGCTGCTCGACGCGTTCCTGTGGATCAAGGTCCCCGGGGAGTCCGACGGCAGTTGCACCCGCGGCACTTCGGGAACCACCGATCCGGAGTACGGCATCACCGACCCGGCCGCCGGCGTCTGGTGGGCGGACCAGGCCCACGGCCTGACAAATCGGGCCCTCCCGGCCCTGACCTGGAACCTGGGTCGGCCGTAAACCGGTACGCGGTGCGGCACACCTGACCGGACCGCACCGCGTACCTCCAGGCCCCCCGGCGTTCTCAACGCATCTCCCCGCACCCGGCCACCACCAACGCCACCCCGTCCGACCGGACCCTCGCGGTTCCGGTCGGACGGGGTGGCGTTGCGCTTTACATCGTTAAATGACAACGACGGACCATCCCACCCCTGCACCGACGGTAAAACTCCAGGCCGCGCCGGTGCCGCACCCTTGCCGGGTCCGCCACAACCCCCGTACCGCAGTGGCTGATTGCTGCCGGAGGTCTGGACAGTGACTTGGCGGCGTGCTGTCATTCCGCTGGGCATGGCATTTCCAACGTTAGAAGGACTGCTCCCAACACCCCCTGCCACGGAAGGACTTGCACGGCACCGACGGACCCAGCACGGCCCACCCCCACGAAGGAGCCGCTCTGATGAAACGCCCACCCGGCACCGGGAACGCGCCCTGGCGGCGCCGGCTCGTCTCCGCGTTCGCGGTCCTGGCGCTCGCCGCCGGCGCGCTGGCCGCGCTCGGTCCGGCGCCGGCCAGTGCCGCCACCTGGTCGCCGAAGCCCTCCCCCATGACCACCCCCTGGACGAACCAGGTTTCGGTCGACAACCCGCTGCCCGAGTACCCCCGCCCCCAGCTCACCCGGCCCGACTGGGCCAATCTCAACGGCATCTGGGATTTCGCCGTCACCGGCCGTGACGCCGGCCAGCCCGCAGTGTTCGGCGAGCAGATCCGCGTCCCGTTCGTCGCCGAGTCCGCACTTTCGGGCATCCAGCGCAAGATCACCCAGAACGACAAGCTCTGGTACAAGCGCACGTTCACCGTCCCCTCCACCTGGAACGGCCGCCGCGTTCAGCTCAACTTCGGCGCCTCCGACTGGCAGACGACGGTGTGGGTCAACGGCCGTCAGGCCGGGGCGGTGCACAAGGGCGGCTACGACGCCTTCAGCTACGACATCACCTCGCTGCTGACCGGCGGTTCCAACACCGTCGTGGTCTCCGTCTACGACCCGACCCAGACCGGTGGCCAGGCCGTCGGCAAACAGCGGATCAACGATGTCGCCCCGCACCCGGGCGGCGGGATCTTCTACACCGCGGCCTCCGGAATCTGGCAGACCGTCTGGCTGGAGCCCGTCGCCGCCGCGCACATCACCCGCGTGGACATGACTCCGAACCTGGCGAACAACACGCTGCGCGTCACCGTCAGAGGCGACGGCATCAGCGGCCAGAGTGCCAGGGTCACCGTCTCCGCCGCGGGCGGCACGGTCGGCACCGCGACCGGACCCGTCGGCACTGAGTTCTCCGTCGCCGTTCCCAACGCGCATCGGTGGAGCCCGGACGATCCGTTCCTGTACGACGTGCGCGCCGATCTCACCAGCGGCGGCGCGACCGTCGACTCGGTCGGCAGTTACACCGGGATGCGCTCGATCGCGCTCGCCAAGGTCGACAACATCATGCGGCCCGTCCTGAACGGGAAGTTCGTCTTCCAAAGCGGCACCCTCGACCAGGGTTTCTGGCCCGACGGCATCTACACCGCGCCGACCGACGCCGCGCTCAGGTCCGATCTGCAGGCGCACAAGGACCTGGGCTTCAACATGGTCCGCAAGCACATCAAGGTCGAACCGCAGCGCTGGTTCTACTGGGCCGACCGGCTCGGGCTGCTGGTGTGGCAGGACATGCCCGCCATGGACACCGGCAAGTCACCGGACAGCGCGGCGCGTGCCCAGTGGGAGACCGAGTTCCACGCCGTCATCGACCAGCACCGCAGCTCCCCCGCGCTGATCCAGTGGGTGGACCAGAACGAGGGCTGGGGCCAGTACGACCAGGCCCGTATCGCCAATGACGTCAAGGCCTACGACCCGTCCCGCCTCGTCGACAACATGAGCGGCGTCAACTGCTGCGGCTCCGTCGACGGCGGCAACGGGGACGTCGTCGACAACCACAACTACGTCGGACCGGGCAACACCGCTCCCAGCCCCACCCGTGCCGCCGTGCTGGGTGAGTACGGCGGGCTCGGCTTCAAGGTGGCGGGCCATGAGTGGTATCCGGGTGGCGGTTTCAGCTACGAGGACCAGCCGACCCTGACGGCCCTCAACGACCGGTTCACCGGGTTGCTGGACGCCATCCGCCTCAACCAGCTGCCCGCCGGCCTCTCCGCGTCGGTCTACACCGAGATCACCGATGTCGAGAACGAGGTCAACGGCCTGCTCACCTACGACCGCCAGGTGATGAAGGTCGACGCGGCCCGGGTGAAGGCCGCCAACCAGGCTCTGATCAACGCGTCCCTCAACCCGCCGCCACCGGTCGTCCTCCCCGTCGGCCAGTACAAGTCCCTGCGGGTCACCACACCGGGCTTCACCAACCGGTATCTGCGGCACACCAACGCACTGGCCTACACCGAGGTCGTCGACGGCAACAGCAGCGCGGTGCTGAAGAGCGACGCGACGTGGAAGATCGTCACCGGCCTCGCCAACAGCGCCTGCTACTCCTTCGAATCCCGCAACTTCCCCGGCGAGTTCCTCCGCCACCAGAACTTCCGGGTCCGGCGGGATCCCGACGACGGATCGGCGCTCTTCAAGGCCGACGCCACCTTCTGCGCCGTCCAGGGCAACGGCGGCGTCCGGTTATCGGCCGCCAACTACCCGGGGAGCTATATCCGGCACATCAACGCCGAGGTCTGGCTGGCCACTCCGGGCGGCGGTCACACCTGGGACAACCCGGCCACCTTCACCGAGGACACCACCTGGGCCGTCGACCCGCCCTGGGCGCCGTGAGCTGACCACGACGCCGAACCACGGGGCGCCCTGACCGGCGGCTGGAAGGGGTTCGCCTCCCTCCTCACCCCTCCAGCCGCCACCCGGCGCCCCGCGTGTGACCCACCGCACACGGAAATCCGGGCGGCCCGGGGATTGCACGGACCGCCGCCGCCCTCTCCACCGGCACAGGGACAAAGGGACAACACACGGAAGGCGGTCCCATGCCGGTCCAGAGGACACCCGGAGCCCGCACACCGCGGACGGCCGGAACAGCGACACCGCCGGAAACGGCCGGGGGGACGTCGTCTCCCCGGCCCTACCCTCCCGTTCCGGGAGTGCGCCATCACCACGTCACGGTCGACGGCGTCCGGTTGCACTACGCCGAGGCCGGCGACCCGGGCGCACCGCCGGTGCTGCTCGTCCATGGCTTCCCCCAGCACTGGTACACCTGGCGGCACCTCCTGCCGGGACTGGCCGGCGAGTACCGGCTGATCTGCCTGGACATGCCCGGCTTCGGCTGGTCGCAGGCGTCATCCGGCGGCTACGGCACGGACCGGCGGGCGGCGGACCTCGTCGCGGTGCTGGACGCGCTCGGGCTGGAGCGGGTGCGGCTGCTCGCCCATGACTGGGGCGCCTGGGCGGGGTTCCTCGCGTGCGCCCGGTCTCCCGAACGCTTCAGCCACTTCCTGGCGCTGAACATGGTCCACCCCTGGCCGACCCGCCGGAACACCCTCCGGCACGCCTGGCGCTTCTGGTACACCGTGCTGCTGGAGTGGCCACCGCTCGGCCGTCAGGTCCTGCGGCGCTGGCCCGCCTTCACCCGCTACTTGTTGCGGCGCGGGGTGGCCGACCGCGCGGCCTGGCGCGCGGGCGAGATCGAGGAGTTCGCCACCGCGGCCCGGCAACCGCACAGCGCGCGAGCCGGTGAGGGGATCCACCGCGCGTTCGTGGCGCACGACATCGCGGCCCTGCGCCGCAAGGAGTTCCATTCCCTGCGGCTGACGGTCCCGACCGTGATCCTGGCGGGAGAGCGCGACGTGGTCATCCCGCCGGGGCTGCTGGCGGGCGGTGAGCTCTTCGCCGACGCACTGGCCGTCGAGGTGCTCCCGGGGTGCGGGCACTGCCCGCAGCACGAGTGGCCCGAGCTGGTCGTGGCGGCGGCCAGGCGTTTGTTCGCGAGCTGAGTTGATGCGACGCTCTCCCGCAGACCGTGCGAAGGGGAGCCGATCCGATGGGCGATGCCCGATGAGCGACGACGCCGGCTGGCCGCGGGCCGGTCTGGATCCGCTGCGGCGTCTGAAGGTGGTCGCGGGGGCCTCGAAACACGCCTTTTACGTCGAGCACCACTTCGACGCCGCCCCGGACCAGGTGTGGGCGGTGGCAGCCGACCTCGAGGGCGAACTGCCGCACCTCATCCCTGGGCTGCGCTCGTTCACCGCCGAACGGGCAGCGGACCGGCGGACTGCGGATCGGCGGGCCGACGACGACCGACGGGCAGCCGACGACCGACCGTCCGACGACCGGCTGTCCTTCCGGGCGGTGAGCGTTCTGGGCCACCGGGAGCGGTTCGAG
The DNA here is from genome assembly GCF_010548325.1 of Streptomyces sp. SID13666. Lineage (NCBI taxonomy): Bacteria > Bacillati > Actinomycetota > Actinomycetes > Kitasatosporales > Streptomycetaceae > Streptomyces > Streptomyces sp. SID13666. Next base: position 80,123 of record NZ_JAAGLX010000003.1, read on the forward strand.
GTCGTGCTGCGGCCGGGCTGGTGTCTGATGCAGAGCCGGCTGCTGGCCGGTGGCATGGCCGCGGTGCCCGAGGGGACGGGCACCCGGTTCGCCTTCTTCAGCGCCTACCGCTCCCCGGCCGGCGCCGCACTCCAGTGGCTGCGCCGGCCCGGGGCGCGGGCGCGCGGCGCCGCCCTGATGGCCGCACTGCAGGGGCGGATCGACGCACGGTCACTTCCCGGCGCCGCCCCAGGCGCCCCGGAATGACCTTCTGGCACGGAACAGCCGGGATCTGACGGTCCCCAGCGGTACCGCGAGCACCCGCGCCACTTCCTGCTCGTCCAGCCCCTCGACGTGACGGAGCATCAGGACGGCGCGGTGCTCGGGCGAGAGTCTGCGCAGCACATCCCCGATGTCCTGGGCGAGTTCCGGGTCGCCCGGCGCGGGCAGTTCTGACAGTTCCGCCGGCACCGTCCGCTGCCGCTGTCCGGCGAGGCGGACGGCTTCACGGACGGCGATCACCCGTACCCAGCCGAAGAGCGCCGCGGGCTCCTTCAACTGCCGGATGTGACGGAAGACCGCGATCAGCGCCTCCTGCGCCGCGTCGTCCCCGTCCTCCAGGGCCACCGGGCCGCAGATCCGGCCGACGTACGGGGTGAGGACGGTGAGCAGTTCGTCCATCGCCAGCCGGTCGCCGCGCTGCGCGCCCGCCACCAGCAGGGCCAGTACAGCCGGATCCCGCTCCCCCGCACGGCTCTCGCCGGCTTCCTCCGCCACTGCGCCCCCATCGGCCGGGGCCGACTCTAACACCGGCTCCGGGCTGCCCTGCGAGGGCCGTTCCCGCGGTGTTCAGTGCCTCCGACGCACGTCAACCACCGTTCCGGCGGGCCGGAATCACGCCACCCGGGCTCACCCGATGCCCGGGCCCGCGTCCGAACCCGACCGCGCTCCACGCCGGTGGACGGCCCAGCTCTGGATCTCCGCGGCCGAGACGGCCTCGATCGCCTCCACCAGCACCCGGCGGGCGTCGGCGTCCCGTTCGTCCTCCGGCAGCAGCCGGTACCGCTCGACGGCGGGGCGCAGCCGCGACCAGGACTCCGCGGCCAGCACGTAGCGCTCGGTGTGGTTGAAGACCTGGCGGAACCCGCCGATGAAGACGGCGATTCCCGCCACGGTGGCCGTGACGGCGGCGGGTGCCTGGATTCCGGCCGCGACCACCGTGGCGGAGCCCGCCGACAGCGCGCCCAGTTCGGTGGTCCAGTGCCATCTGCGGGCGCCGTCACGAGTGCGCGCGTACCAGTCCAAGTCCGTGAGGGCGTAGGCCAGTACGGGGTCGTCGGGAGCCGGTGGCGGGGCGGGAGTCCGTCTGCGTATCAACACTCGAACATGTTGCCCCGCGATCGGGGCAGGCGGAACGCATCAGGGAAGACCGTTGTCCGAAGTGGCACCCGGGAACCCCTCGCACCTGGGCTGCGTCCCTTTCAGTGCGGGGAGGGGAGTGGGTCGGCCCCGCGGAAGTGGTACGTCGAAAGGAAGGAACGCACCATGGGCATTCTCGCCTGGATCGTCCTCGGACTCATCGCCGGGGTCATCGCCAAGGTCCTGCTGCCCGGACGTGATCCCGGCGGCATCATCATCACCACGCTGATCGGTATCGCGGGCGCGTTCGTCGGTGGCTGGCTCTCCGCCCGCCTCCTCGACAAGCCCGTCGGGCACCAGTTCTTCGACCTGGCCACGTGGGGTGCGGCCATCGGTGGCTCGCTGGTCCTGCTGATCCTCTACCGGATCTTCTTCGGCGACTCGCGCGCACGCCGCTGACCTGCGCGGCACCCCAGCACCCGCAGCACTCGCCGCCCCCCGGCCGCCGTCAGCCCGTCTCCTCGCGGTAGGCGGCGGCCTCCTCAAGGTCCAGTCGGCGCAGCAGCGTCCGGAGCATCTCGTCATCGATGCGCCGGGCGTCGCGCAGTTCCACGAACACCTCGCGTTCGGCCCCGATCATCTGCCGGGCGAGCCGCCGATAGGTGTCGTCCGCGGACTCCCCGGTGGTCTCGTTGACCGCTCCCAGCCGCTCCCACACGGCGTTGCGCCGCCGGTCCATGACGGTGCGCAGCCGGTCGGCGAGCGGCTGCGGCAGGTCGTTCCGCCCCTCGGCGAGCAGTTCGTTGAGCAGGCGTTCCGCGGCGGCCGAGGCCTCGCTCTGGGCCTGCGCCTCGGCGAGCGTCTCGGCGCGTACGTCGGGGGACGGGATCTTCAGCCAGCGGATCAGCGGCGGCAGGGTGAGGCCCTGCACGACGAGGGTGGCGATCACGGTGGTGAACGTCAGGAAGAGCACCAGGTTGCGGGCGGGGAAGGCCTCGCCGTTGTCCATCGTCAGCGGGATCGAGAAGGCGATGGCGAGCGAGACGACGCCGCGCATCCCGGCCCAGCCGACGATGACGGGCCCGGTCCAGTTCGTGTCCGGTTCGCGCTCCCGGATGCGGGACGAGAGCTTGCGGGGCAGGAACGTCGCGGGGAAGACCCAGGCGAAGCGGGCGGCCACCACGACGACGAAGACCGCGAACGCGTACCAGATGGCCTCCCCCACCCCGTATTCGCCGAGCCCCCCGAGCACCACGCGCAACTGCAGCCCGATGAGGGCGAAGACCGTCGACTCCAGGATGAAGCCGACCATCTTCCACACCGCCGCCTCCTGGAGCCTGGTCGCGAAGTCGACCTGCCAGGAGCGGTGTCCCAGGTAGAGCCCGACGACCACGACGGCGAGCACCCCCGAAGCCCCGACGCGTTCGGCCGCCGCATAGGCCACGAACGGGATGAGCAGCGACAGGGTGTTCTGGAGCAGTGGCTCCTTCAGATGGGTGCGCAGCCAGTGCAGCGGCACCATGAGGATGAGGCCGACGACGACACCGCCCGCCGCGGCGACGCCGAATTCCCTGATGCCCTCGCCCCAGGTGGCTCCCTCCCCCACCACGGCGGCCAGGGCGACCTTGTACGCGGTGATCGCGGTCGCGTCGTTCACCAGTGACTCGCCCTGCAGGATCGTGGTGATCCGGTTGGGCAGCTTGAGGCGCCGCGCGATGGCGGTGGCGGCGACCGCGTCGGGCGGGGCGATCACGGCGCCCAGCACCAGGGCGGCGGTCAGCGGCAGGTCGGGCACCACCAGATAGGCGACGTATCCGACGGCGATCGTCGCGAACAGCACATAGCCGACGGAGAGCAGCGCGACCGGCCGCGCATTGGCCCGCAGATCGAGGTAGGAGCTGTCGAGGGCGGCCGTGTGCAGGAGCGGCGGCAGCAGCAGCGGCAGCACGATCTCCGGGTCGAGGGTGTAGTCGGGGATGCCCGGCACATAGGACGCGAGCAGCCCGGCGGCGACCAGCAGCAGCGGCGCGGGCACGGGCGTGCGGCGGGCCGCGGCCGCGATCACCGCACTGCACGCGATCAACATCAGCAGTGGCATGGCATCCATCAGCTTCGGCCCGTTCCCATCTCGTTCGCGTTCTTCGAATGCTCTTCACTCGCTCTAACCTGGCAATCATGAGCGAGTGCCCGCATGTTCCCGACCTGCCGCGCCTCGAGCCGGCTCCGCTGAGCGACACCTGCCTGGAGTGCCTGGCCGTGGGCAGCCATCCGGTGCAGCTCAGGCTATGTCTCGTCTGTGGCCATGTCGGCTGCTGCGACTCGTCGCCGTACCGGCATGCCACGGGGCATTTCGAGGAGACCGGGCATCCGGTGATGCGGAGCTTCGAGCCGGGCGAGAGCTGGAGCTGGTGCTTCGTCGATCTGCACCTGGTCTGATTCCCGGCATCCAGTGGCAGCGGCAGGCACCCGGGCCCGCTGTCCGGGCTGGTTCTCCGGGCCCGCACTCCCGGCCCGTTCTCCGAGCCTGTTCTCCGGTCTCGTCCGGCGCTGAGGGCGGCGCGCTGTGGGACAGCAGCAGGCCCGGCAGGTTCGCACGGGGGTGGCGGCCTGCCGGGCCTGTGGAACAACGGTAGCGAGGCGACACGCGTAATTTCGACGTCTGGCCCGTAACCCGTGCTGCGGATACACGTCACGGCGCAGGCACGCATTAATCCCGCGGATCGCGCGCCGAAATGTCCTCGCCAACCGGTTGGCCGAATCCTGCCGGTGACATTCGGGGTCTGTCAACGAGTGGAGCCATCGACGGCGTCCTGCCCCACGCGGCACACAAGCCGCGCACTGCAACGGATTCCGTACCGATGGAGAGGAACTCCATGTCGAAACTCCACTTCGGCCGGGGCGTACTGGGCCTGACGGCCGCGCTCGCGGCGGGCGCGACCCTGTTGGCCGGGCCCGCGACCGCCGCCACGGCCGCGCCCTCCCCCGCACCGCACTCGGCGCCGGGGCTCTATACCGGGCATGCCGCCACCCAGGCCGCCCTCGACGGCACCGTCGCGGCGGGCGCTCCCGGTGTACAGGCCCAGGCGCAGGTGGGCGGGGACACCTGGTTCGGTGCGGCGGGCACCGCGGATCTGTCGTCTGGGCGTCCGTTCCGCCCCGGTGACGAGTTCCGGATCGGCAGCATCACCAAATCGTTCGTCGCGACGGTGCTGCTGCAGCTGGAAGCCGAGAAGAAGCTGAGCCTGGACGACACGATGGACCGGCTGCTGCCGGGCGTGGTCCAGGGGAACGGCAACGACGGCCGGCACATCACGCTCCGTCAGGTGCTCAACCACACCAGCGGTCTCTTCAACTACACGGAAGACTCCGCGCTCCGGACCCGGATGGGCGGTCAGGGATTCCTCGACCACCGCTATGAGACATACCGGCCGCAGCAGATCGTCGCGATCGCCCTCGCCCATCCGCCGAACTTCGCACCGGGCACGTCCTGGAGCTACTCCAACACCAACTACATAGTCGCCGGCATGGTGGTGCAGAAGGTGACCGGCCATTCCTACGCCCAGGAGATCGAACGGCGGATCCTGCGGCCGCTGGGACTGCGCTCGACCAGCGTTCCCGGCACCTCGCCCACGATTCCCGGACGCCACGGCCGCGCCTACTCCGTGCTCTTCGCCCAGACACCCGACCGGCTCTACGACGTCACCGAGTTCAATCCGTCGCTGGCCGGCTCTGCGGGCGAGATGATCTCCACGACCGCGGACCTGAACCGCTTCTTCAGCGCTCTTCTGCGCGGCCGGCTGCTCCCCGCCCACCAGCTCGACGAGATGCTCACCACGGTGTCGACCGGCCCGGACACCCCCGATCTCCGGTACGGCCTGGCCATGATGTCCGTACGGCTGCCCTGCGGGGTGACCGTCTGGGGCCATGACGGCGGGATCTTCGGTTCCTCCTCGTCCGCAGCCACGACCCGCGACGGGCGGCACAGCCTGTCCTCCAACGTCAACGCGGACTGGGTCGAGAGCCCGGTCGCTCCCGTGGTGCCGGAGTTCTGCCCGTCCTCTTCCGCCACCTCCCCGACCACCGCATCACCCGCCACCGCTTTCCGGACCACCCTCGCCCGGGCCACGGGCTTCTGACGGCACACCGGTCCTGGTCCCGGTCACGCGACGGCGTGACCGGGATCGGGACCGGGACCGGGCCGTTCCGGCGCGCCGGGGTGGGCGCGGGCTCCGGCTGCGACCTGCGGATTCCGCCCCTACGCTCGGTCCATGGACACGCCTGCGGCCCACCCAGGACGGCTCGGCTCCGTAGTCATGGACGGTGAGCTCCCGCGCCGCGAAGACCTCGGCATCGTCTTCGACGAGCTCGACCACCAGATGGCCACCCAGGCGTATCTGTGGGCGCTGCCCCTGGTCTCGTACGCGCAGTGGCAGCGGGTGCACACCGACGAGTTCGGGGCGGGTCCCAGCGATCTGGTCCACTACGAGAGCTATCGCGACCGGCTGGGCCTGCTGACCGCCAACGCCACCACTCCCTACGTCCTCGGCTTCATCGACCTCGGCATCACCGGACCGCTCGTGGTGGACCTGCCGGCCGGGCCCACGGCGGGCGGCGTGTCCGACTTCTGGCAGCGCGAGATCGGCGCGATGGGTGAGATGGGCCCCGACCAGGGCGAGGGCGGGCGCTATCTCATCGTCCCCCCGGGCCAGGAGGTGCCCGACGATGCCGACGGCTACCACGTCCTCACCGCGACGGGCATGAACGTGATGTTCGGCTTCCGCACCCTGGGGACCGACGCCGCGCAGGCCCAGCAGCTGGTGGACGCCGTAGGGCTCTACCCCTACGCCCACCGCGACGCGCCCCCGCCGACCAGGGTGCTCTCGCCTGCCGGCCGGACGTGGTCCGGTGTCCAGCCGAGGGGGCTGGAGTACTGGGAGCGGCTGCACGAGATCTACCAGTCCGAGATCGTCGACGAACGCGACCGCTTCTTCCTCGCCATGCTCCGGCAACTGGGCATCGAGCAGGACAAGCTCTTCACCCCGGACGAGCGGATGACACGCATTCTCACCGAGGCTGCGGCGGCCGGCGAGCTGATGGCGCAGGCGAACGCGTTCGCCAAGCGGTTCCCCGGCTCCCTCCATTGGCCCGACCGGCAGTGGGACCTCGTCCTCATGCTCGACCGCTCCGACCAACGCGCCGCCGGCTACGACCAGCTGCTGGAGCGGACGGCCTGGTTCTACGAGGCGGTCAGCTTCTCCGCGGCCATGAAGAGCCGGACCCCTGGGCTCGGCCAGGCCTACCTGGGCACCTACACCGACGCGAACGGCCGCTGGCTCGACGGCGCCCGCCAGTACACCCTCCGCGTGCCCGCCGACCCGCCCGCGAAGCTGTTCTGGTCGGCGACGGTCTACTCCGCCGACACCCGCTGTCTGATCGACAACCCACAGGAGCGCGGCGACCGCGGATCGCGCGACCCCGAGCTCGAGTACAACGAGGACGGATCGGTCGACCTGCACTTCGGACCGGAGGCCCCGGCCGGCCGCGAATCCAACTGGGTCCAGACCGTCCCCGGCCGCCACTGGTTCTGCTATTTCCGCCTCTACGGCCCCCTGGAGCCGTACTTCGACCACACCTGGAAGCTCGACGACATCCGCGCCGATTGAGATCTCTGACCGGTATCCCTGGCTGAGGCCCCTCAGGGCGTCAGAAGGAGGAGCTGGTCGTCAGGTAAGACCGGTAACTGATGACGGCGGGGACGGGCACATTGAGCTTCCCGGCCGTCGTGGTCAGGGTCTCCTCCTGCCCGAGCACCTGGCCGGTGCCGGCGCTGACGATGAAGGTGTATCTGTATCAGCCCGGATCATTACGGCCCGACCGGGCCGTGGTCGACGTCAGCCCTCGTCGACCTCGTCCGCGGTGTCCGGTCGGCGGAACTCCGCCAGCGACTCGGTGAGCCACTCGATCCAGAACGTCTCCAGCCCGATCCCCGCGCGCAGCACCAGATGCCGCAGCCGGTCCTCGCCGCTGGGGTCCCCGGCGGCGAAGTCGCGTTCCTCGATCGCGGTGTACTCGGCCAACTGCCGCCGGTGGTCCGCGAGATGACGTTCCAGCTCGGGTTCGAGGCCGTCCCGGCCGACGACCGCCGCCGCGCGCAGGCGCAGCAGCAGGGCGTCGCGGATCGGCTTGGGGTCCTGGCTGGTGGCCACCCAGGTGGTCAGTTCCGCACGGCCCGCGGGCAGCACCTCGTACTCGCGCTTCTGGCCACGCGACGGCGACTGGGCGAGTGCGTGAATGAGGCCGCCCTGCTCCAGCTTTCCCAGCTCGCGGTAGATCTGCTGGTGGGTGGCGGACCAGAAGAAGCCGATCGAGCGGTCGAACCGACGCGTCAGCTCCAGCCCCGAGGACGGCTTCTCCAGCAGAGCGGTGAGGATGGCGTGCGGCAGCGACATGGTCTTACGGCGCCTCTCTGGGACCCGGTCGTCCGGCCGGGGCATCCCGGCCGGACGATGGACGTACTGGGAGGCATCCTAGGATCGGCGCCGCCGGCGCGCCGTCAGAGCGCCGCCGCCAACTCGGTGCCCTGGCGGATCGCGCGCTTCGCGTCGAGTTCGGCTGCGACGTCGGCGCCGCCGATGAGGTGCGCCGAGTGCCCCGCCTCGCGCAGCGCCTCGTACAGGTCGCGGCGCGGCTCCTGGCCGGTGCAGAGCACGACGGTGTCGACGCCGAGGACCTCGCTCCTGCCGTCGACCGTCACATGGAGGCCGGCGTCGTCGATGCGGTGGTAGGTGGCGCCGGCGACCATCGTGACGCCGCGGTGCCGCAGTTCGGTGCGGTGGATCCAGCCGGTGGTCTTGCCCAGCCCCGCGCCGACCTTGCTCTCCTTGCGCTGCAACAGGTGCAGGCTGCGCGGCGAGGTGGCCCGCTCGGGCTTGCGCACTCCGCCCCGCGTCTCGTAGCCGGAGTCGATCCCCCACTGGCGGAAGAACGCCTCGGGGTCGAGGCTCGCCGCGTCGCCGCCGTCGCTGAGGAACTCCGCCACGTCGAAGCCGATACCGCCGGCGCCGAGGATCGCGACGGACTGCCCGACGTGGGCCCCGTCGCGCAGCACGTCCAGGTAGCTGAGGACGCTGGGGTGGCCGACTCCCTCGATGTCCGGGGTGCGGGGGACGACGCCGGTGGCGAGCACGATCTCGTCGAACCCTTCGGCGGTGAGGGTGTCGACGGTGACCGTGGTCTTCAGCCGGACGTCGACGCCGTGGAGCTCCAGCTGCTCGCGGTAGTAGCGCAGCGTCTCATTGAACTCCTCCTTGCCCGGGACCTTGCGGGCGATGTTGAGCTGTCCGCCGATCTCGGTCGCGCCGTCGAAGAGGGTGACCGCGTGCCCGCGTTCGGCGGCCGAGACCGCGAAGGCGAGTCCGGCCGGCCCCGCGCCGACCACCCCGACGCTCTTGCGGCGCCTGGTCGGCTGCAGGATCAGCTCGGTCTCGTTGCAGGCGCGGGGGTTGACCAGGCAGGACGTGATCTTCCCGCTGAACGTGTGGTCCAGGCAGGCCTGGTTGCACCCGATGCAGGTGTTGATGGTGGCGGACTGCCCGCGCCGGGCCTTGGCGACGAAGTCGGGGTCGGCCAGCAGCGGGCGGGCCAGCGACACCATGTCCGCGCAGCCTTCGGCGAGCAACTGCTCTGCGAGTTCGGGGGTGTTGATCCGGTTGCTGGTCACCAGGGGGATGCCCACGGAGCCCATGACCTTCTTCGTCACCCAGGTGAAGGCGCCGCGCGGGACGGAGGTCGCGATCGTCGGGATCCGTGCTTCGTGCCAACCGATGCCGGTGTTGATGATGGTCGCGCCGGCCGCCTCGATCTCCTGGGCGAGAGTGATCACTTCCGCGAGGGTGGATCCGCCCGGTATGAGGTCGAGCATCGAGAGCCGGTAGATGAGGATGAAGTCCGGGCCCAACCGCTCGCGGACCCGGCGCACGATCTCGACCGGGAAGCGGATCCGGTTCCGGTACTCGCCGCCCCAGCGGTCCTGCCGCTGGTTGGTGGGTGCCGCGATGAACTCGTTGAGCAGATATCCCTCGGACCCCATGATCTCGACGCCGTCGTAGCCGGCGAGCTGCGCGAGCGCGGCCGCCCGTACGAAGTCCTCGACGGTCCGCTCGACCTCGTCCTCGGTCAGCGCGTGGGGGGTGAAGCCGCTGATGGGCGCCTGGAGGGCGCTGGGCGCGACGAGATCGGCATGGTGCGCGTACCGGCCGAAGTGCAGGATCTGCATCGCGATCTTCGCGCCCTCGCGGTGCACGGCCGCGGTCACCGCGGTGTGCTGCTCCGCCTCGGCCTCCGTCGTCAGCTTCGCACCGCCCTCGTACGGGCGCCCCGCGTCGTTGGGGGCGATCCCGCCGGTCACCATGAGGCCGACGCCGCCACGGGCGCGGGTGGCGTAGAACTCGGCCATCCGCTCGAAGCCGCGGGGCGCCTCCTCCAGACCGACGTGCATCGAACCCATCAGCACCCGGTTGGGCAGGGTGGTGAAGCCCAGGTCCAGCGGGCTCAGCAGGTGGGGGTAGTCGCTCATCAGGGGGCCTCCTCGCGCGAACTCTTAGCGCAAGTTCTAGACGAGTCGAGCCGATTATGCAACAAGTTGCATAGAGGGGGCGGCCACCTCATGGGCCACGAGGTCGAGGCGGGAGCATCCTCCGCCGGCTCAGGCCGGAGCATCCTCCGTCCGCTCCGGCAGCGCGGCGCGGGCCTGCCGGACCAGGGCGCGGGCCGCCGAGGCCGACGGCCCCTCCGCGCGCCAGGCGAGGGCGAGGCGCCCGCGCAGTTTCGGCCGGACCAGGTTCACCGCGTGCAGTTCACCCGGGTAGGAACGGGCGAGCGACTCGGGCAGGATCGCCACGCCCAGCCCCCGGATGGCGAACTGCGCGAGGACGGTGGGATCCGCCGCCTCGAACGCGATCCGCGGCCGGAAGCCCGCCGCCGCACAGGCGAGGTCGACCACGGTGCGCAGCCCGGCGCCGCGCGGCAGGCACATCAGGGGACGGCCGGCGAGGGCGTCGAGCGTGATCGAGGTCCGGGCGGCCAGCGGATCGCCGGGGGCGACGGCGACGACGAACGGCTCGTCGACGACGACCTGCACCCCGATCCCCGGCGGGAGCTCGCCCGCCAGGCTGACGACCGCCACATCCAGCCGCCCGGTGAGCAGCGCCTGGAGCAGGTTGTCCGAGGTGTCCTCGATGAGGCCGATCTCCACCGCGGGGTGGCTGCGATGGAAGTCGGCCAGCAGCCCGGCCAGGTCGACGGCCTGCCCGAGCGAGGTCACGGTGCCGACCGCGACATGCCCGCGGACCAGGCCGGCCAGTTCTTCGACGGCCTGCCGGGCGCCGGCGACGGCGGCGAGCGCCGCCCGCGCGTACGGCAGCACCGCGGCGCCCACGTCGGTGGGCCGGACCGTGCGGCCGGAACGGTCCAGCAGGTCCTGTCCCAGCTCCCGTTCCAACTGCCGGATCTGGGCGCTCACCCCGGGCTGCGCCACATGGAGCTTGGCCGCGGCCTTGGTGAAACTCGCCTCTTCGGTGACCGTCACGAGGTATTCCAGCTGGCGCAGTTCCATAACCCGGAACGCTAGCAGTAGCACTGTCCAGACTCATGGCTTATGGGCTCCTCCGACAAGAAGATACGTCTGGACAAAAATATTTGTCGGTGAGAGCCTGGAGCCATGTTGGACGTGACAGTGATCGAGGACCCGGCAGCCGCCGAGGTCTCGCTTGCGCCGATAAGGGCCCGGCTCCTCGCCGAGCTGATGGAGCCCGCCTCGGCGACCATGCTTGCGGCCCGGGTCGGCCTGCCCCGGCAGAAGGTGAACTACCACCTCAAGGCGCTGGAGCGGCACGGCCTGATCGAGCTGGTCGATGAGCGCAGGAAGGGCAATGTGACCGAGCGGATGATGCGCGCGACGGCGGCGTCGTACGTGATCTCGCCGCTCGCGCTGGCCGCGGTACAGCCCGATCCGGCCCGCTCCCGTGACCAGTTCTCCGCCCGCTGGCTGCTCGCGGTCGCCGCGCGCCTGGTGCGTGACGTCGGCACGCTGCTCACGGGCGCGGCCAAGGCTCGCCGGCCGCTCGCGACCTTCGCGCTGGACGGCGAGGTGCGCTTCGCCTCCGCCGCCGACCGGGCGGCGTTCATCGAGGAACTGGCGGCCGGAGTCGGCGCGCTGGTTCTGAAGTATCACGACGCGTCGGCGGAGGGCGGCCGGGACCACCGTGTGGTCGTCGCCGTCCACCCGACCGTCAAGATGCCGGCGGTCGGCCCGGCCGAGTCGCTGCCCGCCGCGGACGAACGCACCACGGCCGCATCCCCCACCGACAAGCCCGTATAGCCCGCATAACCCGTACAAGGAGTCACCATGTCCAAGGAATTCGAGATCATCCGGGAGTTCGAGGTCCAGGCGACCCCCGAGCAGGTCTGGGAAGCGCTCACCGAAGGTACGGCCGGCTGGCTGTGGCCGATGGAGTACGAGCACCGCGAGGGCGGCGCGGCCCCGTTCGGCGGCACCGTGACCGCCTGGGATCCGCCGCACCGGCTCACCGGCCGGGTGGAGAGCCCGGAGGGCGTGGAGAACCAGACGTTCAATCAGCTGGACCACGTCATCGAACCGCGTGAGGGCGGCCGCGCCTGGGTGCGCTATGTGCACAGCGGCATCTTCGTCGACGACTGGGACAACCAGTACGACGGCGCCAGCAAGCACACGGACTTCTATCTGCACACGCTGCGGCAGTACCTCGAGCACTTCCCCGGACTGACCCCGGTCTACGCCGCGGTCGAGGGCCCGACGGCGTCCGGTGCGGCGGACGCGTTCACCGTGCTCGGCAGGGCGCTGGGGCTGCCCGACGACGCGGCGGCTGGCACCGCGGTACGGGTCGGGCTGCCCGGCCCCGACGCGGTCGACGCCGTGATCGACTACCGCAACCAGTACTTCATCGGCCTGCGCACCGCCGATTCGCTCTATCGCTTCTTCGGCAGGAACGCCTTCGGCGGAACGGTCGGTGTCGTGGTGCACCGGTTCGGCACCGGCCATGACGCCGACGCCGAACCGGGCGTGAAGGGGACCGAAGCCGCCTGGCAGAACTGGATCGACGGAGTGTTCGCCTGACGGCCTCCGGTGAACGCGCCGGAATGAGCCGCCAGCCGCCCTCAGGACCCGTAGACCTGGAACCGGGATGAGCCGTCAGCCGGCCCTCAGGACCCGTAGACCTGGAATTCGGCGACCTGCCCGGCCGGCCACCCCGTGTTGGCGGTGAAGCCGAGCCGCAGGTAGCGGACGGTCGCGGTGGCCGCGAAGGTGATGGTGGCCTTGTTGCCGGTGGCAGGGTCGAAGGTGTAGCCCGCCGGGCCGGCCACCGTGGCGAAGTTCGAACCGTCGGTGCTGCCCAGGACGGAGAGCGTCTGGGTCCTGGCTCCCCAGGCGGTGGCCGGCGGCACGGACAGAACGACGCGCTTGGCGCCGGTCGCGGCACCGAGATCGACCTGGAGCCACTGCGGGAACGCGTTGTTGGCGCTCTCCCAGTAGCTGTTGGCGTCACCGTCGACGGCGTTGCCCGAACCGTAGCCCTGCGTGTGGCTGCTCTCCGACGTCGGCCGGTGCAGCGCCAGGTTGGTGTCGACGGGAGGGGGCCCGCCGCCGGTGACCGGGGCGGTCGGGCGGACCGGGGTCAGCGCGAGCTGCCCCTTGAGCATTCTGCCGCCGTCGGCCGTGAGCCGCAGATAGTAGTCCGCCGAGCAGGCCGTCCCGTCCTCGTCCAGCCCCAGCAGGCCGGAGCCGACCGGGACGGTCGCCGACGTCTCGGCCGTCTTGGCGATCTGGTTGCCCTCGTTGTACTCGTCGAACATCGAAATGTAGATGCCCTGGGCGCCCGCCCGGACCACGTTGTAGAACTGCCGCCACATGAAGTCGCCGTGCGCCCGCTGCCGTCCGCCGACGTCGCCAGGGAGCACGCACGGTTGGTAGTCGATGCCGTGGGCGTTGCAGTCGGCCTGGTCGGGCACGGTGCACAGGTCGTAGAAGTGGTCGGAGTCGCCCGCGTTGCCGATCCGGCCCACCATCCACGGGGAGAGCATGTGGAAGGCGCGGTAGACGTCGAGGTACCCGGGCTTTGAGTCGTTGACCCCGGTCCGCCAGTACGTCGGGACGCCGCCCATGACGTAACAGCCCTGGCTCTTGAACCAGTTGACGACGTCGAGGCAGGCCGCCGGGGACCAGGGGTGGTTGTCGTCGGCGAAGCCGAAGCCCCAGATGCCCACGACCGGCTTGCCGTTCTGCCGCGCGTACGCGGCGGAGGACGTCAGCGCCGACATCTTGGCGGTCCAGTCGGCCTTGATCTCCGGCTGCATGTTCGCCCAGCCGCTGACGTCGTACATCACGTAGAACTTGCGGTCGTTGGCCTCCGCGGCAGCCCTGACCTTGACGGCCATCGCGTCGCGGGTGGCGCCCTCGCCGCCGTTCGGGTTGAACCGCTGCAGGGCCGCGGTGTCACAGCCGTTCTGCCGCATCGACAGGAAGTGGGCGTTGACCGTCTGCTGGTCGTAGGAGGAGAAGAGCGTCGCGGGCTGCCCGTTGCCGAGGTTGCCGTAGGCGGTCCGGTAGGCGCCCGTGTAGTCCCGCATGTCGGGCCATGCCCTGATCGCGTTGTTGGACGGGGACGGCGGCTGGGACCAGTTCTGGCTCCAGTGCCACCAGCCGTTGATGGGCGCTCCGTCACCGGGGGCGGCGAACCAGCCCTGATAGCCGACGGTGATCTTCCCGACCACGTCTCCTGGAGGGCTCGCGGCAACGGCCGCCGCCCCGAGCGTCCCGGTGGCCGGAAGGGCGCCGACGGCGACTCCCGCCGTCACCGATCCGATGAACACCCGGCGTGAGATCCCCATGTGGACTCCTCCCGTTGTGCACGGTTGCGCGCCGTTGACCGGTCAGCGGCAGATCGTAGCCACGGCGAAACACTGCCGCAATAGAGCACGCAGGATGAGCAATATATGTGAAGAGATCTGCAAATTAGGCCCACGTGCAGCTCGCAACGGGTGGAGTGCAGCATTCCGTCCAGCGATTACCCCTCGACCGCCCCACCGGTCCCTGCCGGACCACTCGGTTCCGGACACCCACAAGCCGATCTTGCGGGGGCGTAGACGTGGCTGTAGCACGTCTGTAACACTCTGCTAACCCAACGCAAATTCATTGCAGAGTGATGTTCATTCCTCACCATTCTCCGCAACTTCGACGGCGAGAGCGTGGCCGTGGCCTCACTCGCCCCCCACTCCTGACACTCCGGACGAGAGACAGAGGAACGCAGTGAGATCGAAGCGGATACCCAAGCTGGTCGCGGGCTCGCTCGCGGCCAGTCTGATGCTTCTCGGCGGGCCGGTGCTCCGGGCCGCGGCGGCCGAGGCCGCCCCCAATGTGGCGGCGGGGAAGACGGCCTCGGCCAGCGCCTCCAGCGGCGGCAGCACGGCCGGAAACCTCAACGACGGTGACCAGTCCACGTACTGGGAGGGCAACGGCAGCGCCCTCCCGCAGTGGGCGCAGGTCGACCTCGGGCGCAGCAGGACCATTGACCAGGTGACTCTGAAGGTCCCGGCCGGCTGGTCGAGTCGCACCCAGACGCTCGCCGTGCAGGGCAGCGCGGACGGCACGAGCTACGAGACGATCGTCAGTTCCGCCAAGTACGTCTTCGCTCCCGGCTCCGGCAACGCCGTGAAGATCAGGTTCCCGGCGGCCAACACTCGTTTCGTCCGCGTCGCCGTCACGGCGAACACCGCCAAGCCGGCCGCTCAGATCTCCGAACTGCAGGTCTCCGAGGCGGCGGCCTCGACCGTCAACCTCGCCATCTCCAAGACCATCACGGCGAGCAGCTCCAACTCCCCCTACGTGGCGGGCAACGCCAACGACAGCAACCAGGCCAGCTACTGGGAGAGCAACAACAACGCCTTCCCGCAGTGGATCCAGGCCGACCTGGGCGCCACCGTCGGCGTGAACCAGCTGGTGCTGAAGCTGCCGGCCGGGTGGGAGACCAGGACCCAGACGCTGTCGGTCCAGGGCAGCACCAACGGCTCGTCCTTCACCGACATCGCCGCGTCCAAGGGCTATGTCTTCAATCCGTCCGCCGGTAACACCGTGACGGTCGACTTCAACACGATCAACACCCGGTACGTACGGCTGAACATCACCGCCAACACCGCCTGGCCCGCGGCCCAGCTGTCCGAGTTCGAGCTGTACGGACCGACGACGGGTGACACCCAGGCGCCGACCGCGCCGACGGGCCTGGCCTGCACACAGCCGGCGTCCGGCCAGATCAAGCTGACCTGGAACGCCTCGACGGACAACGTCGGCGTCACCGGCTACGACGTGTACGCCAACAACGTGCTGCGCACCAGCGTGGCCGGAAACGTACTCACCTACACCGACAGCCAGCCCGACTCCGCGACCGTGGCCTACTACGTCAAGGCCAAGGACGCGGCCGGCAACGAGTCCGGCAACAGCAACACCGTCACCCGCACGGGGACCGGTGGCGGCGGCTCGAACCTGGCGGTCGGCAAGGACATCACCGCCTCGTCCACCATCCAGAACTTCGTCGCCACGAACGCGAACGACAACAACGTGGCGACCTACTGGGAGGCGAACGGCGGCAGCTACCCGAACACGCTGACCGTCGCACTGGGCTCCAACGCCGACGTCAACTCGGTCGTGGTGAAGCTCAACCCCGACGGCGCCTGGTCGACGCGCACCCAGACCATCCAGGTCCTCGGACGTGAGCAGAGCTCCTCGACCTTCACCAGCCTGACCTCACCGACCGTTTACACGTTCAACCCGGCCTCGGGCAACACGGTGACGATCCCGGTCGGCGGACGGGTCGCGGACGTCCAGCTCAAGATCACATCCAACTCCGGCGCGGGCGGCGGCCAGGCCGCCGAATTCCAGGTGATCGGCACGCCGGCTCCCAACCCGGACCTGACGGTGTCCGCGCTCACCGCCTCGCCCGCCTCGCCGGTCGAGACGGACCCGATCACGCTGTCCGCGACGGTCAAGAACATCGGCCCCGCGGCCGCCGGCGCGACCAACGTCAACCTCTACCTCGGCACCACGCTCGCCAGCACCGCGCCGGTGGCCGCACTCGCGGCCGGGGCGTCCGCCACCGTCTCCGCCAACATCGGCGTACGCAACGCGGGCTCCTACCCGCTGAGCGCCAAGGTCGACGAGGCCAACGCCGTCATCGAGCAGAACGAGGCGAACAACAGCTTCAGCAGCCCTGGCCCGCTGGTCGTCACCCCGGTGGCCAGCTCCGACCTGATCGCGTCGCCCGTCAGCTGGACCCCGGGCAACCCGGCGGCCGGCAACACGGTGACCTTCTCCGTGGCCATCAAGAACCAGGGCACCGTGGCCTCCACGAGCGGCGCCCACGGCATCACCCTGACGGTCACCGACACCACGTCCGGATCCGTCGTCAAGACGCTGACCGGGGCGTACAACGGGGCGATCGCGGCCGGCGCCACGGCGAGCCCGGTCAGCCTGGGCACCTGGACGGCCGGCAACGGCAAGTACAGCGTCAAGACCGTCCTGGCCAACGACGCCAACGAGCTGCCGGTCAAACAGGCCAACAACACCAGCACCCAGTCGCTGTTCGTCGGACGCGGCGCCAACATGCCGTACGACATGTACGAGGCCGAGGACGGCGTCCTCGGTGGCGGCGCGGCAGTCGTCGGACCGAACCGGACCGTCGGCGACGTGGCCGGCGAGGCGTCCGGCCGCAAGGCCGTCACCCTGAACTCGACCGGCTCATCCGTCGAGTTCACCACCAAGGCCAGCACCAACACCCTGGTCACCCGGTTCTCCATCCCGGACGCCGCGGGCGGCGACGGCATCAACTCCACCCTGGACATCTACGTCAACGGCAGCTTCCTCAAGGCCATCGACCTGACGTCCAAGTACGCCTGGCTGTACGGCAAAGAGGCCGGTCCCGGCAACTCGCCCGGCGCCGGCGGCCCGCGGCACATCTACGACGAGGCCAACATCATGCTCGGGACGACCGTCCCGGCCGGAGCGAAGATCAAGCTCCAGAAGGATGCCGCCAACACCACCACCTACGCGATCGACTTCATCAACCTCGAGCAGGCCACCGCGATCGCCAACCCGGACCCCGCCAAGTACACGGTGCCGGCGGGCGTCACGCATCAGGACGTCCAGAACGCGCTCGACAAGGTCCGGATGGACACCACGGGCACCCTGGTCGGCGTCTACCTGCCCCCGGGCGAGTACCAGACGGCCAGCAAGTTCCAGGTGTACGGCAAGGCCGTGAAGGTGGTCGGCGCCGGTCCCTGGTTCACCCGGTTCAACGCGCCCTCGACCCAGGCCAACACCGACATCGGTTTCCGGGCGGAGGCCTCCGCGAACGGCTCCTCGTTCTCGGGCTTCGCCTACTTCGGGAACTACACGTCGCGGATCGACGGCCCGGGCAAGGTGTTCGACTTCTCCAACGTCGCCAGCATCTCCATCGACAACGTCTGGAACGAGCACACGGTGTGCCTGTACTGGGGCGCCAACACCGACAACATCTCCATCACGAACAGTCGTATCCGTGACACGTTCGCCGACGGCATCAACATGACGAACGGCAGCACGGACAACCACCTCAACAACATCGAGGCCAGGTCGACGGGCGACGACAGCTTCGCGCTCTTCTCCGCCATCGACGCCGGCGGGGCGGACGAGAAGAACAACGTCTTCGAGAACCTGACGTCGATCCTGACCTGGCGCGCCGCCGGTGTCGCGGTCTACGGCGGCTTCGCCAACACCTTCCGGAACATCTATATCGCCGACACCCTGGTCTACTCGGGCATCACGATCAGCTCGCTGGACTTCGGCTACCCGATGAACGGCTTCGGCACCGACCCGACCAACCTGCAGAACATCTCGATCGTGCGGGCCGGCGGGCACTTCTGGGGCAGTCAGGTCTTCCCGGCCATCTGGGTCTTCTCGGCCTCGAAGATCTTCCAGGGCATCCGCGTCAGTGATGTGGACATCGTGGATCCGACCTACAGCGGCATCATGTTCCAGACGAACTATGTCGGCGGACAGCCGCAGTTCCCGGTGAAGGACACCATCTTCACCAACATCTCCATCACCGGCGCCCACAAGAGCGGCGACGCCTTCGACGCCAAGTCCGGCTACGGCATCTGGGCCAACGAACTGCCCGAGCCCGGCCAGGGCCCGGCCGTCGGCACCGTCACCTTCAACAACCTCCGGATGAGCGACAACTTCCAGAACATCAAGAACACCACCTCGACCTTCACCATCGTCCAGAACCCGTAAGGAGCAGAGAGCCAGTCAGCTGGACGCGAGTGCCGCCGGGAGACCTGACCGCTCCCGGCGGCACTCGTGTGTGCGGGTGGGGATGTTGCGGCGATCCGGCCCCGGAGCTGCGGACTCCGGGGTGACAATGCTGTGATCCACTCTCGAAGGAGCTGACCATGTCGTACCCGGAGCCCCGCTACCTCGGGGACAAGGGTGAGATCAACGCGGTGTTCCGGCCCTCGGACACCGAGGCGGAACTGACCTCGGCCTCGGGGAACCGCACCCACTACCTCGCGACGCACGCCACCACGGGGGGTGAGTTCGGGCTCTACAAGGTGGACATGGGCCCGAAGTCGCCCGGCCCGAAGACTCACTTCCACAAGTCGATCTCGGAGTCCTTCTTCGTGCTCTCCGGCGAAGTGGGCCTGTACAACGGCGAGAAATGGATCACGGCCGGCGCCGGTGACTTCCTGTACGTCCCGGTCGGCGGGCTGCACGCGTTCAAGAACGACTCCGACGAGCCCTCGTCCATGCTGCTGCTCTTCTCCCCCGGCGCTCCGCGCGAGGAGTACTTCGAGCGGGTCGCGGAGATGGCGCAGCGCGGCGGCCAGGAGTTCGCGGACTTCCTGGTCCGGCACGACAGTTTCTTCGTCGACGAGGACGAGCCCACCCGCTAGGGACTGTCCGGCCCTTCGGTGGGATCAGAGCGATTCGAGGCGCCGTTCCGCCGAGTCGCGGGCCGTGTCCCTGCGGTCGTAGACCTCGCAGACGGGGTGCCGGTCCGGCGTCATGGAGTGGTCCACCTCCCAGAGGCTGATCTCCTCGCCGCCCGGGAGCAGGAACGCGTGCTCGTACAGGGTCCAGCCGGCGCAGCGCTCTTCGATCATCCTGCTGTTGTTGCCCGCGAACGCTATGTCGTGGCCGACGGCGGAGAGCACCCGCAGGCGGACCGTTTCGCCGGGGAGGTCGGGGTTGACCGCCCGGCGCAGCAGCCGCACCGCGTGGTCGGCGGAGTCGGCCGCCTCGTACCTCCGCCGGCGGCGTGTGGCGGAGGGTGTGAAGTGCAGGTCGAACCGGCTCTCCGGCGGGTCCCCGAGAGCACGGCTGTGCTCCAGGTCGCCGAACCGGATGTCCACCGCCAGCTCGGCCGAGAGCAGTGCCGGCTCGTCCGCGAACACCTCGTGGACCAGGTGTTCGCGGGGGCCGGTGTCGTGCTCCAGCTCCCAGAGGACCGGCGTCGTGCCGTCCGGCAGCAGGAAGACATGCCGCAGGGTGCGGCGGCTGAGCAGCCGGCCGGGCTCCCTGCTGCAGCGGTTCGAGACCAGCTCGGTGCGGTGCACGATGGCGGTGCGCAGCCGTGCGAGCAGTGCCGCGGTGACCGGTGCCGGCCGGCCCGCGCGGGCCAGTAACCCGTCGAGGTGGTCGGACGGGGTCCGGTCGTTGAAGTCGTCTCGCGGCATGGTGGGTTCCGGGTAGGTCATGTGGCCCTCTTGATGATCACGTCCCTGCCGTTCAGGCGCTCAGAGTAGTGGTCCATACACACTCTGTGCCAGTGGTTGTGCGATGTTCGTACCCACTCCGGAGAAGGTCGCGGTCAGGGCGCGCGGTGCCCACCGCATGACGCCGGGTCAGCGCCCCTCGTTACTGGGCCGATCGTGGGCCGTCGCAGGCGGGCGGGTGTTTCTCCCCGCCGTTGCGGTTAGGCCGACCAGCGAAAGGTTAAAGCGTATTAAGTTACTCATAACGTGACCGTTCCGGCGTGACGCGATCCGCACGGAACGGCCGGGAGAAGGAGCGTCATGACGCAAGGGGCGGGCGGACAGATCACGGACCTTCACGAAACGACGGAGCACGGTGACATCGCCGGTGACGACGTGGCCGCGAACGGTGCCCGCCGACGGCGTCTGCTGCCGTGGAAGCACAAGCGGGATCTGACGCCCGCCCAACTGCGCCGGAGACAGGCCGTCACCCGGGGCAGCCTCGCCGTCGGGCTGGTGTGTGTCGGCACGGTGGGCTGGTCGGTGGGGCAGGCCCTCACCTACCCGGGCAAGGACAGCGTGATGGCGCGGCTCGCCGAATGGAGCCGCGACCACCGGATGGGCGTGGTGGTCGACAAGCTGGAGGACCTCCAGTACCAGCTCGACCCACCGGAGGTCGGCGGCACGCTGCCGCCCGACGCGCTGGCCCGTATGAAGGCGACCACTCCCGCGACCGCCCATCAACCAGGGCTGCCGCTGCGCGAGCCGATGGAGCCCGTCGTCAGCCCCGGGCTGCCGGGCGAGGGCGTCTGGCGCGCGGTGGCCAGCTCCCACGGGCTGCCGATCGTGCAGGCGACGTATGTCCGCCCCGACGACGCCCACACCTCGTACCAGGCGGCGATCGCCTGGATCAGCGCGAAGCACGCGCGCTTCCAGCTCCACCCGGGCTTCCGCGAGCCGGGCGGGACCTTCTCCGTTCCGCCGACCATTCCCCCTGGCCAGCGCACCGGACTCGTCGCGACCTGGAACGGTGGTTTCCGGGTCACCGACGGCGGGTCGAACGGCGGCTTCTACCTCAACGGCCGGACCGCCGGCGAACTGCGGGACGGCGCCGCCTCCGAGGTCTTCTACCGCGACGGCTCCATCAGGATCGGTGTGTGGGGCCGCGATGTCTCCATGACTCCGGATGTCGTCGGCGTCCGGCAGTGCCTGGAGCTGATGGTCGACAGCGGCCAGGTCGTACCGGACATCGGCAACGACTCCAAGTGGGGCGTCACCGACCAGAGCAGGATGTACGTGGAGCGGTCCGGTGTGGGGGTCACCTCCTCGGGCGACATCATCATGGTCGTCGGACAGGCGCTGACCGCCCGCACGCTGGCGGATCTGATGCAACGGGCCGGCGCGGTCCGTGCCATGCCGCTGGACATGAACCGCGCCTGGCCCTCCTTCATGGCCTACAACGGCAGCCGCAACCCGGCCAACCCCACCCCCACCAATCTCCTCGACTTCGAGAACCCGGCGGACCGCTACTACGTCAAGGCGACGCGCGACTTCGTGGCCGTCTACGGCAGGTAACTCACGCCGTCCCGCGCGCCCCGCGTCACCGGGCTGCCGGTGCCTCCTCGTCCCCGTCGGCCGGCAGCCCGCCGGCGCGGATGACCTCGGCATACCATCGCGCGCTGTCCTTCAGGGTGCGCTGCTGGCTGGCGAAGTCGACGTGAACCATGCCGAAACGCTTGCTGTATCCGTACGCCCATTCGAAGTTGTCCAGCAGCGACCAGAGGAAGAAGCCGCGGATGTCCGCGCCTTCGGCGATGGCCCGGTGGACAGCGGCGAGGTGGGCACGCAGGTAGGAGATGCGCTCCGGGTCGTGGACGTCGCCCGACGGGTCCCGGTAGTCGTCGTACGCGGCGCCGTTCTCCGTGATGAGGATGGGCACGTCGGGCAGTTCGGCGCGCAGCCGCGTGAGGATCTCGTGCAGCCCGCCCGCGTCCACCGGCCAGTCCATCGCGGTGCGCGGGCCGGGAGCGGCCACGAACCGGGCGTGCTTCTCGGCCCCCGGCCAGGCCGACGGGATGGCGCTGGTGCCTGCGGCGACGACGGTGGGGGTGTAGTAGTTCAGGCCGAGCGAGTCGAGCGGCCGGGAGATCGCGGCGAGGTCACCGTCGCGGACGAAGTGCCAGTCGGTGAGCGCGGCCGTGTCGTCGAGCAGGTCCTGGGGGTAGCTGCCGTGGAACACCGGGTCGAGGAAGACCCGGTTGGCGAGCGCGTCGATACGGCGCGCCGCGTCCAGGTCGGCCGCCGACCGGGTCAGCGGCCGGACCGCGGCGAGGTTGAGCGTGAGGGAGACCTCCGCCGTCGACGGCAGCAGGTCCCGCAGCACTCCGACGGCCCGGCCGTGCGCGAGGTTCAGGTGGTGCGCGGCGCGCAGCGCGTCGGTGGGCTCGGCGCGGCCGGGCGCGTGCACGCCCTCCGCGTACCCCAGGAAGGCGCTGCACCAGGGCTCGTTGAGGGTCGTCCAGGTCGGTACCCGGTCGCCGAGGGCGCCGGCGACGATCGCCGTGTAGTCGGCGAACCGCTCGGCGGTCTCGCGGACCGGCCAGCCGCCCGCGTCCTCCAGCTCCTGCGGCAGGTCCCAGTGGTAGAGCGTCAGGACGGGCCGGATGCCCTTGCCCAGCAGCTCGTCGACGAGGGAGCGGTAGAAGTCCAGGCCCTTCTGCAGGGCGGGGCCGCGCCCGGTGGGCTGGACGCGCGGCCAGGACACCGACAGCCGGTAGTCGGTCAGGCCGAGGCCGGACATCAGGGCGACGTCCTCCGGCATCCGGTGGAAGTGGTCGGCGGCGATGTCACCGGTGTCGCCGTTGCGGACCTTGCCGGGGGTGTGGCTGAAGGTGTCCCAGATGGACGGGGTACGGCCGTCCTCCCGGGCCGCGCCTTCGATCTGGTAGGCGGCGGTGGCGGCGCCCCATCGGAAACCCGGAGGGAAAGTGAGGGCGGTGGCGGCTTCCGGGCGCGCGTCGATGGCGGTCATCAGGAAAAACTCCCAACACGGTCGTAAGGATTCGGGGTGGTGGCACGGAGCGGAGGGCGGGGCGGCGGGCGGCTCACCCCTTGACGGCGCCGTGCATGATGCCGCCGACGATCTGCCGTCCCAGCAGCCCGAAGACCAGCAGTACGGGGAGGGTTCCGAGCAGCGTGCCGGCCATGATCACCGACTGGTCGTGCACATAGCCGCCGCCCAGCTGGCGCAGCGCGACCTGCACGGTGGGTTCCTGGGAGGTGAGGGCGATGACCGGCCAGAAGAACTCGTTCCAGGAGGCCATGAAGGTCAGCATGCCGAGCACCGCCATCCCGGGCCGGGCGATGGGCACGACGATGCTCCAGAAGATCCGCGCGGTGGACGCGCCGTCCACCCGGCCGGCCTCGATGAGCTCGTCCGGCAGCGCCTGCACCAGGTACTGCCGCATGAAGAACACCCCGAAGGCCGAGACGAGGCCGGGCAGGATCACCGCCTGCAGCTGGTTGATCCAGTGCAACTTGGCGATCAGCATGAACAGCGGGATGACGCCCAGCTGCGGCGGGATCATCATCGTGCCGACGGTGATGGCGAGCAGTGGGTTGCGGCCCCGGAAGCGCAGCTTGGCGAAGGCGAAACCGGCGAGCGTGGAGCACAGCACGGTCCCGATGGTCACCGAGCCGGACACGATGAAGGAGTTGAGCAGCGCCTTGCCGATGTCCGCCTGGTCCAGCACCTGCTGGAAGTTGTGCATCAGGTTCGGCCCCGGCAGCAACGAGGGCGGGCTCTGGGCCAGTTCGGCGTTGGACCGGGTCGCCGCGACGATGGTCCAGTAGAACGGGAAGGCCGACAGCAGCGCGGCGACGATGAGGATCGCGTAGGCGAGCCGGCCCGCGTGGTGCTGGCGGCCGGCGCCGGTGGACCGGTGGCGCCGTGCGTGTCCGCGCCGTCCGGCGGCCGGGCGGTCCTTGTCGTCCTCGGGGCCCGGTCGGCGCGCGGGTGCGGCGAGTGAGGTCATCGGACGGCCTCCTTACGGGTGCGCCGGCGGGCGACGGCGGCGTTGACGCTGACCAGCAGCAGGATGAGGACGAACATGATCCAGGCGATGGCGGCGGCGCGGCCGAGGTGGAAGTAGCCCCAGCCCTGCTCGTACATGTAGAGGCCGAGCGTCTGGTACTGGTGCGAGATACCGCCGGAGATGCTGCCCTCGAACAGCAGCGGCTCGCCGAACAGCTGCGTCGCGCCGATCGTCGAGACGACGACGGTGAACAGGATGGTCGGACGCAGGCCGGGCAGCGTCACATGCAGGAACTGCCGCCAGCGCGACGCCCCGTCGATCTGCGCGGCCTCGTACAGCTCACCGGGGATGGACTGCATGCCCGCGAGATAGATGAGCGCGTTGTAGCCGGTCCAGCGCCAGGTGACGATGGTGGACACGGCGATCTGCGAGGCCACCGTGCCGGACTGCCAGTCGACCGGGGAGAGGCCGACCAGCCCGAGAACCCAGTTGATCAGGCCGAAGTCACGGCCGAAGAGCTGGGCGAAGACCAGGGTCGCCGCCGCGACGGAGGTCGCGTACGGCAGCAGCACCGCGACCCGCAGGAACGTCCTGCCGCGCAGCTTGTAGTTGAGGAGATGGGCCAGCCCGAGGGCCATCAGCAGCTGGGGCACGGTGGAGAGGACGCCGATGCTGAAGGTGTTGCGCAGCGCGGTCCAGAAGTAGCTGTCGCTCAGCAGCGCGGTGTAGTTGTCGAGGCCGCGCCACTCCATCTGGTCCGGGGTCTGCAGCTCGACCCGGTACAGCGAGACATACGCGGTGTAGATCAGCGGGAAGAGCCCGAAGGCGGCGAAGAGGGTGAAGAACGGGGCTATGTAGGCATACGGCGACACCCGGCGCAGCAGCCGGGTGCGACGCTCGGCGCGGGGCCGTGGCGGGGGTGCCGTCCGGGCGGGCGGCGTATCGACGGACACGGTCATGTGCCAGGCCTTCGGATCGGGGAACGGTGCTGTCGTACCGGGAGCGAGCGGGTGACGGCGACGGGGCGGTGGTGGTGCGCCGGGTCCGGGCGCGGGCGTGGGGAGGTGGATGCGTCCGGACCCGGCACGGCAGGCCGTCCGGGTCAGCCGAGGGCGTTCTTCACGCCCTTCTGCGCGTGGCTCCAGGCCTCGTCGGACGAGGTGCCCTTGCGCTCGACCTCACCCAGGGCGTTGGTGATCTGGGTGTTCACATCGTTGTCGCGCAGCCCCGGCACCTGCACCGGCGCCTGCTCGGCGGCCGCGCCGAAGACCGTGCCGATGGGCGCGTTGCTGAAGTAGGGGTCCTTCACGTCCTTTACCAGGTCGATCGCACCGAGGTTGGAGGGGAAGCTGCCCTGCTTGGTGAAGAGCTTCGCCTGCTGCTCCTTGGCGGTGATCCACTTGATGAAGTCGAAGGCCTCCTTGGTGTTCTTGGCACCCTTGGGGATCGACAGGTACGAGCCGCCCCAGTTGCCCGCGCCGCCCGGCAGGGCCGCGACGTCCCACTTGCCCTTGCCCGCGTCGGCGGCCTGGCCCTTGATGTAGCCCAGCATCCAGGCCGGGCAGGCGATGGTGGCGAAGGAGCCGCTGCTGAAGGCCTGGTTCCACTCGGGGGCCCACTGGGCGAGCTTGGCGCTCAGACCGTCCTGCGCGGCCTTGACCGAGGCGTTCCAGGCCGTCTTCACGGCGGGGTTGGAGTCGTAGATCAACTTGCCGGACGCGTCGTAGTAGCGCTCCTTCTGCTGTCCGACCATCACCGAGTAGAGGCTGGCGATGCTGTCCATCCAGTGGCTCTTGGCCGGTGCCTTGGCGGCGTACTGCTTGCCCAGCGCGAGATAGCCGTCCCAGGTCGCCCACTGCTTGGCGAGCTCGGCCCGGTCGGTGGGCAGCCCGGCCGCCTTGAACAGGTCGGAGCGGTAGCAGATCGCCTCGGGTCCGGTGTCGGTACCGAGGCCCAGCACCCGCCCGTCGGGCGCGGTCGCGGCCGACCACTTGGACTGCGAGAACTGAGCCTGCAGGTCCTTGGCGCCGAGAGCGCTCAGGTCCTCGAACTTGTCGGCCTGCTGCTGGGTCACCGAGGCGATCCTGCCGACCTCGACCCCCTGCACGTCGGCGAGGCCGCCACCGCCGGCGAGACGGGTCTGCAGCGCCTTCCAGTAGTCGGCCTCGTTCTCGGTGTCGCTCTCCTTGATCGTCACATTCGGGTGGAGCTTCTGGTACTCCGCGTAGAGGCCGGCCTCCTTGTAACCGAAGGTGCCGAAGAGGTCGACGGTGAGCGTGACCTTGCCCCCGTCGGCACTGTCCGCGGAACTGCTCCCCGAGGAGCTGGATCCACAGGCGGCGAGCAGTGCCCCGGCCAGTGCGACCGCCCCGAATCGAATGGCGACGTGTCTGGCGGCTCGGGCAACGGGCATGGAAGCCTCCCATGGCTTCAGGACGGACGTGATGTCTTGAGAGCGCTCTCAAGCAATGGCCAGGAGAGTGCCCGGACATCGGGTCGGCGTCAAGTGTTGAAGCGGAAATGGCTCGCGGAGGCGAGGAGGGAATTCTTGACGGCCGTCAGCGCGGCCGGTCCGCATCGCCTGCCCGGGGTGCTCCGCCGGGGTGGTCGGCAAGCGCCGGCGCGGCGTCGGCCCGTTCACGCTCAACAAGCCCACCTCGCCCGACGTGGTGGCGTGCGCCGGGGCGCCGGCCGCGGGCAGTGACACCGAGAAGCAGCTCGGCGCGGAGTTCTGCGCGGCGCTGAACCGTGGCGTCGCACTGGACGCCACCACCTGGTACACCCCGTCCGCCTCCTACACCGGCGCCGTCAAGAACGACTACGCCGCCTTCTTCCACACCGTCGGCATCAACAAGCGGGCCTACGGATTCCCGTACGACGACATCAACGACCAGTCGTCGGTCCAGATCCTCAACAACGCGAACCCGCCGACCGCCCTGACGCTCGGCATCGGCTGGTGATCCACCCCCGGCGGTGCCGGGCAGGCTTCGAGGCCTGCCCGGCACCGCCGGTCGGACGTCGCCGGTCGGACGTCGCCGGTCGGACGGCTCCGGTCGAACGGCTCCGGTCGAACGGCTCGGTCAGGCGCCGTCGCTCTGGGTGTGGGTGGCAGAAGGGCGCTCGGGGGCGTCGTGCGTGTCAGGGGCGGCGGGCTGCCGGGGCTCGGACTCCGGCGCGGCGGCGCGGGTGACCTCGGCGCGGGTGACTTCCGCGCGGGTGACCTCGGCGCGCAGCATGGCGTTCAGGGCCACGAAAGGGTCGATGGGCATGGGGGTCCTCCGGGACGAGAAGTGGGGGTGTGCCTGCGGAACGGGGCCGGGAAGGCCCCTGGACCGGTCAGCAGCGCAGAACCACACAGCTCAGCCCCAGGAGGCCCGCTCCCGGCCGTCCGTCGCCCGGCACGGGGTCGCGGTGCGACGGCGCGGCCAGGGCCGGACGGACACCGCCGCGGGTCGCGTCGCGCACCGCACGCGACGACTCGGCGGCCCGCTGGGCCCGGGCCGCCGCCCGTACGGCGGTGGCGGCCTCGTCCGGGTGCTCGTCGCCCGCGGTGGACAGCGGCTCGGAGACCGCCGTCCTGGACTGCGCTCCCCGGTCGGCCATCAGCTCCGGTGACAGCGCCCCGCCCACCAGCAGGACCAGCGCGAGGAGGGCCAGCAGGGCGTCCAGGGCAGCGTCGCGCCCGCTGCGGCGCTGAGCGCGGCGGCACGGGAAGACGGCACCCATGGATCAGACCTCCTGGACACGGGTCCTATCCGCATTCGGTCCGTCGATCACCGGGAAGCGGTCTGCGTCCCCCGCTTGGCCTGCGGTTTCATTCGAATCGGTGAGCCACGGCACACACCGGGTGACGGGCCCGTTCCGCTGCGGATACCCACGCGGAACGCTCCACGTGGGATGCTGGTAGGAGACGGCCGCCATTTCAGGCCGCGATCGCCACCGTCTGGTCCGTTCCGGGTGGCCCCGTTTTGCGAAACCCGACGAAGGTGCCATGACCACGCTGTTCTCCAATCCTGATCCCTCCATGCCGGTCGCGGCCCACACCTCGCCCATCCCGTCGACCGACCCCTTCCAGCAGGCCGACCTGGGTGACGAGCCCGACGACCTGGACGAGGACGAGGAAGAGGCCGCTCCCCCGGCGGCGCCGGCCCAGGCGCGGCCCCGACGCACACCGAGGGCTGCCGCCAGGCGGTAGTCCGCTCGCATCACCGCTGGTCCGCCGGCCGCTCGGAGCGGGGCACCGGTAGGCACGGTGTCCGGCGCGCCCGCAGAACCTACGGAGTGTCAGACCCACACGGCAGACTGTGCACATGGACGCCGAAGACGACGAACTCGCCATCCTGCAGGCCCTGCACGCGCACGCCCGTGCCCAGGACGAGGATCCGGGCCTGGTCGAGGACCTGATCGCCCTCGTACGGGGTTTCGGCTCGCTCGATGCCGCCGCCGAGGCGTCGGAACAGGCCGAGCGCCGTACGGACACCCAGGCCCGGGAGCTGTCCGCGACGATCGACCTGTGGTGCAACCTGCCCGACGCCGACCGCAGCAGGCACCGATAGCGGTGTGACCCGACGGGCCTCCGACCGGGCCCGCTCGGGACATGCGCCGGCCCCGCACCCGAGGGGGGTGAGTGCGGGGCCGACGGAGCCGGGGCAGCGCCCTCACAAACGCTGCCCGGCGGGGGCACGCCCGGGAACCAGTCGGGCGGTGCTGGTCTGCGCGCGGCCCGGCCGGTTGCTACGGCGCACGGGGGACGGCTGCCGAGATTCCGGTACGGGCCGCGCAGTTCCATGGTGGGGCCGGGGCGCCTCCTGCCCCACCCGCACTCTCCCCCTGACTGCTGCCCGCCCGACCCCTGATCATTCCCGCCACGCGCGTCATCGCGCGGCGTGGCGTGCGCGGCCTGCGCGTGGAAGAACTCGCGGCCGACGCGGGGGTGTCGACCTCGCTGATCTACTACCACTTCACCGACCGCGCCGGAGTCCTCCGCCGGACGCTGGAGTTCATCGTCCGCCGGGCGGCTGACCGCACTCCTGGAAGGCCTCAGCGTCCGCTGGCTGAGCGGCTCGCTCCCGCTGGCACACGCACGCGAGCTCATGGCGTCCGCCATCGACGCGGAACTGCGCGATTGACGCGCATGAGCGGCGCTGACGGCGGGCGCCGCGCGTCAGCCACCGGGTACGAAACGGGCCGCGCCCGCCAGCACCCGGACCCTGGGCCGTGGCCGAAAGGGCCAGGACCGGGCAACCCGGTTCAGGTCGCGCTGCGTTCGCTCGCTTCCCTGATCTCCCGCCCGGTGAGGCGGTCGGCCGCGTTCCCCGCCGGACCGGTCGTCGCTTCCCCCCGGCGGCCGGCACGCAGCAGGTCCCGCCACTGCTCACTGCTCAGACTGCCCGGTTCTGTGGTCGCGATGAAGTTCTCGACGAGCGCCAGGAAGCGGATGGGATCGGTGTGGAAGGGGAAGTGGCCCGCCCCTTCGAAGACCTCCAGCCGGCTGCCCGGCATCGCGCTGTGCGCGTCATGGGCGTGCCGTACCGGCAGCACGCTGTCCCGCGATCCCCACAGCAGCATGGTGGGCATGCCCCGCACCAGATAACAGCGGTCGAGCATGGTGACCACCTGGCCCCGCCAGTCGACCACCGCCCGCAGGGTCCTGATGAAGGCACTGCGGGAGGTCGCGTCGGGAAGGGCGTCGACCAGGTTGAGCAGATCGGGCGCGTCCTGGCCCAGATCGGTGTCCAGGAACTTCATCAACTGGACGAAGGCGCGGGTCTGCAGGCCCATGGTGGGCAGTTTGAGCAGCGAGAGCATCAGGTCCGCCCCCGGCAGCGAGACCGCGCGCAGCACGGGGTTGACCTCCCTGCCCACTCCACCGGTGCTGACCAGCACCAGCCGTTCCGTGCGCTCGGGGAACTGGTACGCGAACTGCATCGCCACACCGCCGCCGAGGGAGTGGCCGATCAGGGTGGCCCGTTCGATGCCGAGGACACCGAGCAGATCGCGCATGCCGTTCGCGTACGCGGCCACCGAGTAGTCGGCGCGGGGCTTGTCCGAGGCGCCGTGGCCGAGCAGATCCGGGGCGATGACGGTGTTGTGGCGGGCCAGCCCGGGGATGAGGTCCGCCCAGGTGGCGGAGGAGTCGCCGATGCCGTGGATGAGCAGGATGGCCGGGCCCTCCCCGGCGATCCGGTAGGCCCTGCGGTAGCCGTGCACGACATGGTGGCGCAGTTCGACGTCCGGGAGGGACACCGGGCGGAGCCGGTCCTCACGGTGACTCGCCCTGAAGGTTCCGCTCATGGGCCCGCCTCCCTGTTCACCGTGCCGATGTGCGTGCCGACCGGGCGTACCGCACCTGCACCGAGCGTAGGAACGCCCGCCGCGCGCGGGGTTTCCGGAAGGTTTCCCCGCCGCAACAACGCCCGCTCCCCCGGAGATTCTCGTGAGAGAGCGGATCACCCGGCGGCGGCCCGTTCGACGAGTTGCAGTGCGAGCGGGTCGGCGGCGTAGACGATCCGCACGACCCCGTCGGCGTGCCGGTCCGCGCTCGCCGCGACGCCGAAGACGTCGCGGAGCACCGCCGGGGTGAGCACGTCCAGCACCGGGCCGGCCGCGACCACGGCGCCCTGCTGGAGGACGACGAGGTGGTCGCAGAGCCGGACGGCGAGATCCAGGTCGTGCAGGACGGCCAGCGTGGTGGTGCCGATGGCGCGGATCAGGGAGAGCAGTTCGAAGCGCGCGCGGATGTCGAGATGGTTGGTGAGCTCGTCGAGGACGAGCAGGTGCGGGCGCTGGGCCAGCGCGCGGGCCAGCAGCACCCGTTGCCGTTCGCCGCCGGAGAGCGAGGCGAAGTCACGGTCGGCCAGCGGTCGGGCGCCGCACTGGTCCAGCGCCCGGTCGACCGCCTCGTGGTCCTCGGGGCCGTCCCGGCCGAGCAGTCCGTGGTGCGGTGTGCGGCCCAGCGCCACGATCTCCCGGACGCACAGCCCTGTCGCATGGCCCACGTCCTGGAGGACCGCGGCGGTGCGGCGGGCGGCGGCGCGGGCGGGGATCGTCCAGATGTCGTCCCCGTCGACCCGTACCGCCCCGCCCTCCGGCCGCAGCGAGCGGTAGACGGCGCGCAGCAGCGTGGACTTGCCGCTGCCGTTGGGCCCGACGAGTCCGACGATCTCGCCCGGGCCCACCTCCAGGCACACGTTCCGGAGGATGGGCCGGCGGTCCAGGGTGATGTCGAGCTGGTCGACGCTGAGTCTCATACGGAATCCAAGCTCTTGTTCCGCCGCAGCAGCCACAGGAAGAACGGTGCGCCGAAGAGGGCGGTGAGGATGCCGAGCGGCAGTTCGTTGGGCCGGTCCAGGGTGCGGGACAGGAGATCGACGACGACGAGGTAGATCGCACCGGTCACCGCGGCGAGCGGGAGCAGCCTGCGGTGATCGGCGCCGACGGCGAGCCGCACGAGGTGCGGGATCATCAGGCCGACGAAGCCGATACCGCCCGCGACCGCGATGATGGTGCCGGTCAGCAGGGAGGACAGCACCAGCAGCGCGGCCCGCAGCCGGTGCACCTCCACCCCGAGCGCCGTCGCGGACTCGTCCCCCGCCAGCAGCGCGTTCAGCTGCCGTCCGTACAGCGCGAGGACCACGGTCGTTCCGAGCACCGCGCCGCTCACCAGCGGCAGTTGGCTCCACTGCGCCCCGGCGACGCTGCCGAGCATCCAGAACATCACCGAGCGCAGCTCGTTGGGGGTGGCCCGCAGCTGCAGATAACTGGTGGCCGCGAGGAACAGATAGCCGATGGCGACACCGGACAGGACCAGCCGGGTGGGCGCCAGCCGGCCGCCGCGCTGTCCGAGGAGGAAGACGAGCGCGACGGCCGCCACGGCCCCGGCGAACGCCGCCGAGGAGACGCCGAGGCCGCCGAGGGCGCCGGTGGTCAGTGTCATGACCAGCACCGCGCCGAGCGACGCCCCGGAGGAGACCCCCAGGACATAGGGGTCGGCCAGTGGGTTGGCGACGACCGCCTGCAGCACGACTCCGGCGACGGCGAGGCCGCCGCCCGCGAGCGCGGCGAGGACCACCCGGGGGATGCGGAAGTTCCAGACGATCTGGTCCTGGACGGGATCGCCGGCGTAGCTGCCACCGCCCAGGTGGGCGAGGACGATGTGCCAGATGTCCCCGAGCGGCACGTTCACGGCTCCGATGCCCACGGCCACCATCATCACCAGGACCAGCAGCGCGAGGAGGACGGGCAGGAGCACCAGGACGGACAGCGGGGAGCGGGGACTGAGCGCGCGTGGGGTCATCTGCGGCGCGTCAGAGGGCGTCGGGGTGCAGTATCCGGGCGATGCGCTCGACGGCGATGTCGTTGCTCGGTCCGAGATAGATGGAGTCGGACAGGACGGTGAATCTCTTGTCCCGGGCGGCGTTCCACTGCGGGAACTGCGCGAACAGCTTGCGCGCGTAGGCGTCCGGATCCGGGTCGTGATAGCTGACGACGACGACCGCGTCCACCTGCGCGGCGGCGACCTTCTCCTTGCTGAGGTCGGCGAAGGAGTTGCTGGTGACGGAGGCGAACGCGTTGGATCCCGCGGCCTTGGCGAGGATGTCGTTCCAGATGCCGACGCCCGCGATCGAGCTGAACTCGTTCGCGCCCATCGACATGTTGGAGAAGATCACCATCACCTTCGACGGCTGCGCGGTGCCGGCCGACGCCTTGAGCTTGGTGGTGACCTTCGCGCCGATGGCGGCGATGCGCGCGCGGGAGTCCGCGATCAGCTTCTCGGCGCGGGCGCTGACGCCGAAGATCGTGCCGAGGTCGCGCAGCATCGAGTAGCTGTCGTCGATGGACGGCGGGCCCTTGACGGAGCTGGCGTCGTCGCAGCCCTTGACCGGCATGTAGGTGTGCGCGCCGATCGACGCGAGGTCCTTGCGGGTGGCGTAGCCGTTCTTGGGGTCGAAGCCGAACCCGGTGGTGGACAGCACGAAGTCCGGGCGGAGGTTGAGCATCGCCTCGCGCGGGATGTCCTGGATGTCGTTGAGCTTCACTCCCCCGGTGGGCAGCTTCGCGATCGCCTGGACACGCCCAGGCACCTCCGACATGCCGTA
This sequence comes from Streptomyces sp. SID13666, assembly GCF_010548325.1. Classification (NCBI taxonomy): domain Bacteria; kingdom Bacillati; phylum Actinomycetota; class Actinomycetes; order Kitasatosporales; family Streptomycetaceae; genus Streptomyces; species Streptomyces sp. SID13666. The sequence continues at coordinate 113,409 of NZ_JAAGLX010000003.1, forward strand.
GGACTGGGCGTTGGCGACGATGCGGTCACCGAGCCCGAGGGCGAGCATCGAGGACACCTCGGCGACGGACGCGCCGTTCATGACGACGACCCGGCTCGGCGCCTTGGTGTACGTGGTGGTCTGCCCGCAGTCGGTGACGGTCACCGGATAGCCGGGCCCCGGTGGTTCCGCTTTCCCCGCGCTCGCCGCCGTCCCTGACGAGGTGCCACAGGCGGCGGTGGCCAGACAGAGTGCTCCGACCGCGAATGCGGCGGTTGGCCGTTTCCATGACATGCGGGCTCCTCAGGGTGGTGCGGACTCCGCTTCAGTAGTCGGAGCGGAGTCCGCCCGGGTTCCCGGATGCCGTGCATCAGATCTTCCGGATCAGCGGCGGGTCTGGCGCGGGATGCGGTTCCGCCACTGAACGGGCGGCGGCAGCGCGCCCGTGGCGACGCAGCGCTCCAGGTAGCGGAAGACCAGCGCCCGGTCGACGGGCGGGCAGGAGATCCCGCTGCCGTCGAGCCCGCTCAGCAGGTTGTCGGCGACGACCCGGCCCAGCCCCAACTCGGGTTCCGCGCTCTCGGCCACCGTGTCGTCGTCACCGTTCCAGGAGTCGAAGAACGCCAGGGTCGTGGTCGCCACGTCGGCGGCGCGGGGCAGTTCCGCCCGCCACCTCGCCAGGGGCATGCGCTCCACCGGATAGCCGAACTCCCGTGTCCAGGAGTAGATGTCGGCCAGCCGGACGGTCGGCACCGGGGCGTAGTTGTACACCGGCCGCTCCGCCGGAGCGGCCGCCGTCACGCCGGAGGACAGCTGTACGACGGCCCGGGCCACGTAGTCGACCGGCGTCCACACCTCGGCCTCGAACAGGTCGGGCACGATGCCGGCCGGGATGCCGGCGCGCAGCACGCTCCACAGGAAGTCGCGCTCGTTGACGTAGCCGGTGCCGGCCGCGCCGACGACCCGGCCGAGCCGGTGCACCGTGACGGGCAGCCCGCGTTCCGCGGCCTGTTCCACCAGCCGCTCCGAGGCCCACTTGGACTGCTGATAGCCGTGGACGAGGCCCGGGTGCGGGGGCAGGAACGTCTCCGCGACCTCGGGGCTCGCTCCGGCGGGCGGTGCGACGGACAGGGTGGAGACGAGATGGAACGGTGTCGAACGGGCCGCGGCCATCCGCAACAGCTGCCGGGTGGACTCCACATTGGGCCCACGCAGGCTGGCGTACTCGCGCATGATGCTGACGGTCGCCGCGTTGTGGTAGATCGCGTCGCAGCCGGCCGCCAGCTCCGCGAAACGTGCCTCGGTGAGCCCGAGCAGCGGCCGGGCGAGATCGCCCGGCTCGGCGATGACGCGGCGCTCGGATCCGGGCGGCAGGGTCAGTTCCTGCTCCTCGAGGGCCCGGCGGATCCGGTCCTCGGCCGCCGCCCGGTCCTCGGCCCGCACCAGGCAGACGACGTCCGCCTCGGTGGCCGTCAGCAGTTCGGTGAGCAGCTGGGCCCCCACGAAGCCGGTCGCCCCGGTGAGCAGCACCCGGCGCGGCGGCGCTACGGCCACGGCGGCGGGCCCTGCGGCGGACTCTGGGGTGGGCTCGTCGACGGGACGGACGGTGATGTCGTCGTCGAGGACGGCGTCGGCGAGGACGGCGTCGGCGAGGACGGCGTCCGGTAGCGATCCGCTCGACATGGTTTCGGTTCCGGTCGGGCCGCGCTGATCGTCCAGATGACGGGCGAGTTCGGCGGCCGTGGGGTACGTGAAGAGCCAGGCGACGCGTACATCGGTCTCCAGCTCCACACCGAGCCGGTTGGCGACCTGGATCGCCTGCAGGGACTGGGCGCCGAGGTCGAAGAAGTCGTCCTGCGGGGAGATGTCCGCGGTGCCCAGGATCCGCGCCCAGGCGGCGATGATGACCTGCTCCGTACGGTTGACGGTCACGTCGCCGACCCCGTCGGGGGCCGGCAGGGCGGGCTCCGCCACAACTGGCGCCGCGAGCGCGTTGCGGTCGATCTTGCCCGCGCCCGTGCGGGGCAGCCGGTCGGTGAAGACGACGGCGGACGGGATCATCGCGGCGGGCAGGGTCGCCCGCAGATGCTCACGCACCTCGGCGGCTGCCGGTGCCGGCGCGTCGGCGACGACATGCGCGACGAGCCGCCGCGTACCGTCCGGCAGCACCTGCCCGACGACTGCCGTCTCCCGTATCCCCTGATGTGTGAGCAGGACGGTCTCGACCTCGGCGGGCTGCACCCGGTGCCCGCTGATCTTGAACTCACCGTCAGCCCGCCCCACGAACCGCAGCTGTCCGTCCGCTCCGAGCCGTACGAGGTCGCCGGTCCGGTACGCACGCGGCCGGTCCGGCAGCTCCGGCAGCGGCTGGAACCGGGAGTCGTCGGCGCCCGCACCGCCCCGGTAGCCCCGGGCGAGGGACCCGCCGACGAGGTACAGCTCGCCGGTGGCGGAATCCACGCTGCCGTCGTTCGCGGGCGAGGTGACGACAACGGCCCTCGTGCCGGCCAGCGGGCGTCCGATCGGGACGTCCCCGCGCGCCAGTTCCGGCGCGTGCAGCTCCGCCACGGTGGCCACGACAGTCGCCTCCGTCGGCCCGTAGGTGTTGAACAGCCGCACCGAGGACCCGACGGCATCCCGCCAGCGGTCCACCCGCTCGGGTAGCGCCGCCTCGCCACCGATGATGACGGTCCGCAACCCTGACGGAAGTTCCGCGGCCCCGGTCGAGACCGCGTACGACAGCTCGTGCCAGTACGCCGTCGGCAGGTCGAGAACGGTGATCCCCAGCCGCTCGCACGACCGCGACAGCACCGGAACGGACTCGGTCATCGCGTCGGTGCGCACCACGAGCGCGGCTCCGGCGCAGAGCGTCAGGAAGATCTCCTCCACGCTCGCGTCGAAGTGCAGCGGCGCGAACTGCAGGACGCGGTCCTCCGCGCCGATCCCGTACCGGTCGGTCGCCCCTGCCACGAAATGAGCCAGCGCGGCGTGGCTGATCTCCACGCCCTTGGGCCGGCCGGTGGAGCCGGAGGTGTGGATGACGTAGGCGAGCCGGTGCGGGTCGGGGTCCGGAACGGAAGCTGCGGAACCCGTTTTGTCCACAGCATCCGGCCCGTCCAGCAGCAGTTGCGGCAGGCCGCCGCCCGCGAACCGGTCGGCGTACCGCGCCGTGGTGAGGACGGCCCGTGCCCCGGACTCGGCGCGCAGCGTCCCGATCCGCGCGGCCGGAGCGCCGGGGTCCACCGGGCAGTAGGCGGCGCCCGCGAGGAGGACTCCGAGAATGGCGGTGGCCGCCTCGATCCCACGCGGCAGCGCGACGATCACCAGGTCTCCGGGAGCGGTGCCCGCATCGGCGAGCCGGCCGGCCACGCCGTGCGCGGCGGCCAGCAGTCCGGCGTAGCTGAGCGTGGCGCCGTCGAACTCGACGGCGGTCGCGTCCCCGCGGGTGGCGGCGTGCTCGGCGATCAGGTCGAGGACGGGACGCGCGGGGCGGGGCAGCGGCCCCCCGTCGAGGGTCACCGCGGTCCTGGCGGGCCGGGTGGTCCGGCGGGTCCCCAGTTCGCCCAATGGGCGGTCCGGTGCGTCCGTCGCGTCGTTCAGCAGAGCCAGCACCGCGTACTGGTGCCGGGCGAGTTCGGTCTCGCTGTACAGCTCCGGGTGCGCGTCGAAGGCGAACCGCAGACCCGCGCCCTCGGCCCGGTCGTAGACGTTGACGGACAGGTCGTCGACCGGTCCCGCCGACACGTTGTGGACGGTGCTGCGGTGCCCCGCGAAACGCAGGTCGTACTCGAACGGCATGATGTTGACGCCGGGTCCCGACAAGCGGCGCTTGCCGCCGACCAGCTTGAGTTCCCGGCGCAGGTGCTCGTACCGGTAGCGCTGGTGCGGGAGCCCGGCGCGCAGCTCCGCCGAGACGCGGGTGGCCAGGTCGCGCAGCGTGTCGCCGTCGCCGACCGCGATCCGCAGCGGCAGGACGTTGCGGACCATGCTCGGTACGCGCAGCGACACCGAGCCGAGCCGGCCCATCGCGGGCAGGCTCAGCACCACTTCGGGCTCGCCCGACACGTGGCCGAGGTACCCGGCGGTGACCGCGAGCACCACATCGGACCAGGTGACGGAGAGCTCGCGGGCGACCGCGCGCAGCGCTTCGGTCTCCGCAGCGCCGAGGTCGGTCACCCGGCGCCGGAAGGTGCGGGCGGGCAGTGCGGAACGGTCGGCGAGGCTGGGGACCGCCGGGCGGTCCGCGAACCGCCGGGTCCAATAGGCGCCGTCGGTCTCCCGCCGCTTCGACGCCAGATAGGCCCGGTCCTCCTCGAAGACCGACTCCAGGGTGCCGAAGCCGCTCTCCCCCAGAGGTGTGCCCTGGGCCAGCGCCGTGTAGACGTCCGCGACACGGCGGGCGACGAGCGACAGGCCGAAGCCGTCGAGCGCGATGTGGTGGACGCGGTGGTACCAGAGGAACTCCCCGGGTCCGGTCTGCAGCAGGGCGTGCCCGAAGACGGGGTCGTGGGCGAGATCCACCGGGCGGGCCAGATCGCGCTCCATCCAGGCGGTGGCGGCGGCCCGCGGGTCCGGCTCGGCGGTCAGGTCCGCGGTGTGCAGGCGCCAGTCCACGGCGGGCACCGCGATCTCCCACGGCCGGCCGTCCATCTCGACGAACCGTACGTTCAGCGCCTCGACCTCGCCGACGACATGGTGCAGGGCCTTGTCGAACGCCGCCACGTCCACCGGCCCGTGGATCTGCACGTATTCGGCGGTGTTGTACGCGGGGCTCTCCGCGTCGAGCTGATGGCCGGTCCAGATGCCCTCCTGCGCGGTGAGCAGGGCCCGGCGGCCCCCGGGCGCGGTGCGGTGGTCAGGCGTCGGCACGTTCGCCTCCGGACTGCCGGTCCGACAGCAGCTGCCACCACTGGGCGAACGAGGTGCGTTCCGCCAGTTCGACGAAGCTGACCTCGGACCCGGCCGCGCGCCAGCGCTCGGCGAGGGTGACGATGCGCAGCGAGTCCAGGCCGGCGTAGAGCGGGTTCTCCTCCAGGTCGACCTCGTCGGGCTGCTGGTGGAGGAACTCGGCCAGGTCGGCACGGAAGTCCGCGAGGGTGAGCGGCGTCGGGGGTGTCGGGGACGTTGAGGGCGTCAGGGGCTCAGGCACAGTCATGTGGTCTCTCTCGAAGTCACGCGGGGCGTCGCGGGCGCCGGGTCAGTTGACCTTGCGCCGGGCGTCGCCCCAGAAGCGGTCACGCAGCTCCCGGCGCAGGATCTTGCCGCTCGGATTGCGGGGCACGTGGTCGATGAACTCGTAGGTTGCGGGCAGCTTGAACGCGGCCAGCCGTTCCACCAGGAAGCGGTGCAGATCCCGGGGTTTCGGCGGCTCCTGACCCGGGACGGCGACGACGAAGGCCCGGACGCTCTCGCCCCAGCGCTCGTCCGGCGCCCCGACGATCACCGCTTCCGCGACACCCGGGTGTGCTTCCAGCGCCGACTCGATCTCGGCCGGGTAGACGTTCTCGCCGGCCACGATGACGGCGTCCTTGATGCGGTCGCTGATGAAGACATAGCCCTCGTCGTCCAGGTACCCGGCGTCACCGGTGTGCACCCAGCCGTCGACGAGCGTCTCGCGGGTCTTGTCGGGCAGGCCCCAGTACTCCAGCATGCGGGCCGGAGTGGCCAGGCACACCTCGCCGACGGCACCGGGCGGCAGCGGTTCGCCCTTGTCGTCGATCACCTTGCAGCCGATGCCCGGGTAGGGCCGTCCGGCGGCCTTCATCCGTGCCCCGCCCGGCACATGGGCGGCGGGCGGCAGGCACACCGCCGTGTTGCCGGTCTCGGTCAGACCGTAGATCTGGGCGAAGTCGCTGCCGAACATCGCCAGGCTCTCCTCCAGCAGCGCCTCGGAGATCGGCGAACCGCCGTAGACGATCTTCCGCAGAGTGCCGAAGTCCCCCGGTGTCACTCCGGGTTCTGCGAGGATCATGCGCAGCATCGCGGGCACCACGCAGGCGGTGGTGATACCGAGGTCCCGGATGAGGGCGACCGCGTCGGGGGCGGAGAAGGCGCGCATCGCCACCACCGTGACCCCGGCGTTGAAGTTCTGGGTGGCCCACCACAGGCCGCCGACGTGGAAGCCGGGTATACCGACCAGGGCCATGTCGCCGGTCCGCCAGTCGATCCAATCCAGACCCTCGCCGGCCAGCGCGTCCCGGACGGCGAAGAAGCTGCGGTGCGCGAGGACGACTCCCTTGGGCAGTCCGGTGGTTCCGCTGGTGTAGAGCTGGGCGATGGCGTCGTCGGGGCCCGATCCGGGGTGCGGATCGGTGTCGGGCTGCGCGTCCTTCCAGGACCGGTACTCCGGCCGGTCACCGTCGGGAGCACCGCTGAGCAGGACCACCGTTCCCGGCGGATCGGTCGGCATCCGGTCGACGACCGGGCCGAACTCACCCTCCAGGAAGAGAAGTTCACTCGCCGAGTCCTGGAGGATATGACTCACCTCGGGAGCGGTGAGCCGCCAGTTGACCGGCACCAGTACCGTCTCGCTCTTGGCACACGCGAAGAGGATCACGTAGTAGTGCTCGGACTCCCGGCCGAGGTAAGCGACCCGCGCGCCCGGCGCCAGGCCCGCGGCCCGGATCGCGTGGGCGACGCGGTTGCTCTCCCGGTGCAGTTCGCCGTAGGTGAGCGTGCGGTCCCCGCAGCGCACGGCCGGGGTCTCCGGCCGCTGGGCGGCGTGGAAGGCGGCGGTCTCCCACAGCGTCCGCAGGAACGGGTAGTACGGGTTCTCGTCGTCCTGCGGACGACCCACGGTGCTCACAGCCACTGTCCTTTCCGGGGCCGCGCGCCGCCGCTGGACAGGACGGCGGCGCGCGGCGGTTTCAGGGGGCCTTCAGGACGTGCCGACGGCGGCTTCGTCGAAGGCGTTGACGAAGGCGAGCTTCACCTCGCCGTCACAGCGGCCGCCCGCCGCGTCCCAGTACCGGTAGGAGGTGTCCGCGATGATCAGCGGAGCACCGCCGCCGGGTGAGCGCCGGTCCACCGCGAGGAATGCGAACTCCCCCGAGAAGGCACGGGCGTTGATGGGACGCCGGAAACTCCCGCCGAACCGGGCGATGAGGATGTCGGGCAGCTGGTGCCGCCAGTAGTCCTCCAGCGTCCAGGAGCTGAATTCCGCCAGCAGCCCCTCCTTGACGGATTTGGCAACCACGTAATACATCATCTGGTTGTAGCTGATGTTCACTTCGACCGCGTTGAGGTGCCCGGTGTCGTCGATGTAGCAGGACTCGTCGATGGAGAATTCACACACGGCCGACACCCGGCCGTTCTCCGCGGTGACCTCGGCGGACTGGAGATAACGGCAATTCGCCTTGTAAGGCCGCAGTACCTGCGACAGGAGTTCGGTGTCGGTGGCGAAGAAGGTCATCGCGCTACGCCGCCGGAGACTCGGTGTCGTAGAGCTTGCGCTCGTCGTGCACCGTGACGCGGAAGGAGACCGTCGGCTCCGGAGTGGCGGTGTGCAGGGCCCGGTGGATCAGGCTGCGGTTGTCCCAGACCAGCAGGTCGCCCTGCTCGAAACTCTGCAGGTGGATGCCGGGATGGGTGAACTCGTCGTCGAGCTGGCCGGTGGCCTCGAACAGCCGGCGCAGCAGCGCCTCGTCGATCGGCACGCCGTTCGCGTCCTCCAGGCCGACGGTGAATCCCTCACTGAGGTACAGCACCGTCTCACCGGTGAACGGGTGGGTGAAGGTGGTGGGCTTCACCACCGGCGGGGTCTTGGTCTCGACCTCCTCCAGGATTTCGGAGATGGGCCGGTACACGTCGTGCGGCCGAATCTTGAAGTACTTCCGTACGGAATGCCGTGCGTAGGTTCCTTCGATGTCCTGCTTCAGGTCCTCGGGCAGCGCCTCGTACGCCCGCCCCATGTCGATGAAATAGGTTCCGCGGCTCTTCTGCGGAATCACCTGTGGGTAGATGAGGGTGAGTCCGAACGGGTCCGGCATGAACATGTAGTCGGCGTGCCAGAACTTGCCGGTCTTCGGTACCCCGATCTGCTTTCCGTCCTTGGGGACGTTCGAGGAGACGAATATCTCCTCGACTTCGGGGTGCTGGTACATGGGCTCGTAGTACGTCTCGGGACGGCCCAGCCGCTTGCCGAGTTCGAGGAACTGTTTGGGCGACAGGTCCTGGCCCTTCAGCACCGCGATCTTGCGCGTGTAGACCGTCTGCTTGAGCGTGGCGATGTCGTCGTCGGAGGCGGCGGCGTGGTCGAAGCCCTCGACGCTCGCGCCGAGCGTCTTGCCGGCCTGCGGAGTGATCTTCATGGGGTCAGCCCTTCGTGTGGTGGGTGGCCGGGGTGCCGATCGGGCCGTCGAGTTTGGCGTCGATCAGCCGTACGGCCTCGTCGAGGGTGAGGTCGCCGCGGAGTTCGTTGTCCGCCACCTCGATGCCGAGGTCACGCTCCAGGCGCATGCTGATCTCGACCATCGTCAGCGAGTCGACGTCGAGTTCGGCGAACGACGCCTCGGGGCGGACCAGCTCCGGGTCCGCGTCGTGCAGCTTCGCGATGATCGCGACCAACTGCTCATAGGTGGTACTCATGTGGGCTGTCTCCTCCGTTGTCCTTCGGGTACCGGAAGCGGTGAGGTCGGGCCACCGCAGCACGCAGGAGCCCCACGTGAGGCCGCCTCCGAACGCGGTGAGCAGGATGCGCTGGCCCGGCCGGACGGCCCGCCGGGCGGCGGCGTCGGCGAGGGCGAGCGGTATCGAGGCGGCGCCGGTGTTGCCGACGGACTCGATGTTGGACACACAGGCGGTCCTGGCGAGGCCGAGCTCGTCGGCCACCGAGTGCAGGATCCGCAGATTGGCCTGGTGGGGCACGAAGTGGTCGACGTCCTCGACCTTCCAGTCGGCGCGCTCCAGCACCGCGCGCGCCGAGCCGGCCATACGGGTCACGGCGTGCCGGTAGACCTCCCGGCCGCGCATCGCGAAGTGCTGGTCCGCGCGGGTGGCGCCGTCGGCGCGCTGCCGGGAGCCGCCGGCCGCGACCATGATGAGGTCCTCGTTGGCGCCGTCGCTGCCGAGGTCGAAGTGGGTCACGGCGCCGAGCTCGTCGGCGTGCCCGGCGCGCAGCACCACCGCTCCCGCACCGTCGCCGAAGATGATCGCGTTCGCCCGGTCGTCGGGGTCCACGATGGCGGAGTACGTGTCCGCGCCGATCAGCAGCACCCGGCGCGCGACACCGGCCGCGATGAGCCCGGCCGCGGACGCCAGCCCGTAGACGAATCCGGTGCAGACCGCGCTGACGTCGAACGCGGCCACACCGTTCAGACTTAGCCGGTCGGCGACGACGGGCGCGGTGGCCGGGCAGGAGCGGTCCGGTGTGGTGGTGGCGACGATCACCGCGTCCACCGACTCGATGCCGGCCGACTCCAGCGCCCGGCGGCCCGCCTCGACCGCCAGGTCGGAGGTGGCCTGCCCGGGGTCCACGAAGTGCCGCCGGCCGATGCCGGTACGGGTCCTGATCCACGCGTCGGTGGTGTCCAGACGCTGCGACAGTTCTTCATTGGTGACGGCCCGGGGCGGTAGCCACCCGGCGAGTCCGCAGACGACGGCGACGGGCCGTGACCCGTCGGGCCGGTGGGCCGGGTGGGTCGGATCGGTGACGGTGTTCGGCAGGGTCGGAGTGTTCGGGCTGAGCACGACGGTTCTCCTCGGTATGCGTGCACTTGCGCGGCCACGGAGGCCGGGAGGAAATCGGAAGCGACGGGGACGGCGGGCGGCAGTCCGCAACGCCACGCGTGACCCGGGTCAGGGCGCCGGAGGGGCCGGAGTTAAGGGGCCCGGCGCTCTGCGGAAAGCCAGCAGCACCACCGTGCCCAGACAGATGCCGGCCGCGATCACGTACACGGCCGTGCGGATGTCGCCCAGCAGGGCGAGCCGCAGCGCCTCGCCGGTGAGTCCACCGTGCCGGCCGGTGTCGGCGACGGCCACCAGCACCGCGAGGCCGACCGCACCACCGACCTGGAGGGTCGTGGACGCGAGACCGGACGCGACGCCCTGGTCCCCGGGCGCGACCCCGGCGGCCGCCGCGATCCACATCGCGGTCCATCCGGCGCCCTGCCCAACACTCAGCAGCACGATCCCCGGCAGCACCCGCGCGTACGAGCCGTCGGTGGTCAGCCCCAGCGCCAGCAGCGCGGCACCGGCGGCGCCCAGCAGCAGTGATCCCAGCAGGGTCTTCGTCATCCCGATCGCGCCGACCGCCAGCTCGCCCGCCTTGGTGCCGGCCGCGACCACGAGCGCCGGCACGAGGAAGGCGAGCCCGGTCTCGAGGGCGCTGTAGCCGCGGACCGTCTGGAAGTACAGCGTCAGGAAGTACGGCAGTGAGCTGAAGGTGGCGCTGAACACCGCGGTCAGTCCCATGGCGGCGACCAGGCTCCGGTGGGCGAACAGCCGGGCCGGGGTGAGCGGATCGCGGGTGCGGGTCTCGATGGCCGCGAAGGCCGCGAGCAGGGCGACGGAAGCCACCGAGCAGCCGAGGACGGAGGCGCTGGTCCAGCCGGCTTCGGGCGCGTGCACCAGGACGAAGACCAGCAGCGTGATGCCGCCGGTCGCCGCGAGCGCGCCGGCCACGTCGAACTCCCGCCGCTGCCCCCGCACTTCGTCAGCGGGGAACAGCATCCACCCCGCCACGGCGATCGCCCCGGCCAGCGGCACGTTGACGTAGAAGACCGACGGCCAGCCGAACGCGTCGACGAGCACTCCGCCGAGCAGTGAGCCGAAGCAGAGTCCGCCCGCACCCGCGGCGCCCCAGACGGCGAGCGCCCGGTTGCGGGCCGGTCCCTCGCTGAACAGCGTAGTGATCAAAGAGAGAGTGGCGGGAAACAGCAGTGCCCCGCCGATGCCCTGGACGGCTCGGACGGCCACCAGGACGGTGGCGGATCCGGCCAGTCCGCCGACGAGCGAGGAGCCGGCGTACAGCAGCGCGGCGACGACGAAGATCCGGCGGCGGCCGACCAGGTCCGTGGTCCGGCCGCCCAGCAGCAGGAAGCCGGCGGTGGCGACGACGTAGGCGCTGACCACCCACTGGAGGTCCTGGGCCGAGAAGCCGAGACCGCTGCCGATGCTCGGGAGCGCGACATAGACGACGTTGAAGTCGAGAGCGATGACGAGTTGGGCGGTGGCCAGAACGAACAAGGACAGTCCGAGACGTTGGCGCGATGGAGCGGGTGGTGCCTTCAGTGCAGACATGCTCGGACGTTCCCCCTTGGAATCCGCCCCTGGTCGTATGCCCGTCATACGCCGGGAGCGGCGGCCCGTCCTGGATCCTGACCGAGGTCCCGGAACGCGGCAAACGCCGTGTATTCGTTTTGGACTGACCTGACGTCCTGTTGCGAATGCGGCTTCCTTATGATCCGGAGGAGCCGCCGTTTCGGAGCAAGGGGATGTGCCGCCGATATCTGGCCAAAATATTGGGCACTCTTGGAGACGATGTCAACCCGAGCAGCTGACCAAACCTGCTATTTTTGGCCATTCCTGCGGCCCTGCACGGCAGAGGAGATGGCGAATTCCGACCGTAACTCCCGCGACACCGCGTCGTTCTCACGACACCGGACTTCAACAGGTCTTTTACAGTAGTCGGATGACGGAGCCGTTCAGTTCCCGGCCCCTTCGATATTTTTCCTCACACCTTACTGAGTTGCCGATCGGGCTACCAGCCCCGTACGGCATGCAAACATTAGGGAGTGGCATTGACTCCCGTGGCAGAAACCCGCACTCCCTCGCGTTCCGCCAGCTCCTGGCGTATATCCCGGGCCGCGCCACCACCGGCCCTGCTCGGATTCCTCGTGTTGTTGGCCGTGTTGATGGCGGGCTCGTTCGCGGTCGGCCGGGCGGCCGGTCCCGTATCCCCCGGAATCCACCGGACGGGCAATGACGCACCACGTGTCCCGGGCGATCCGTCGCCGGATTCCGGGCCGGGATCCGGTCCCGGTGCGGAGCCGGGAGCACCGTCCGAACCGGACTCCGACGGCGGTGGGATGCCGGGCATGGGCGGCATGGGATCGCAGGGGCCCGAGCTCCCGGGGGCCGGACGATGACGGCCACCGGTCCGGTCACCACGGACCTGGTCGTCGGTGGTATGACGTGCGCGGCCTGCGTCGGCCGGGTGGAGAAGAAGCTCGCGAGGCTCCCGGACGTGACCGCCAGCGTGAATCTGGCCACCGGACGGGCCCGGGTCACCCACCCGCCGGAGACGTCCGCCGAGCAGCTGATTTCAGCCGTGGAACAGGCCGGGTACACCGCCGAACTCCCGCGGCCGCCCGCAACGGCCGGCTCCGGAACCACCGCAACAGCCGACGGCGCCGGGACCGATGGCGCCCCGGCCCGTGGCGCCGACCGTGACCGGCTGCTCGGCACCGCGGCGCTCGCGCTCCCCGTCATGCTGCTGTCCATGGTCCCGGCCTGGCAGTTCAACCACTGGCAGTGGCTGTGCTTCACCCTCGCCGCACCCGTCGCCGTATGGGGGGCCTGGCCCTTCCACCGGCTGGCCCTGCGGGGGCTGCGGCACTCGGCGGCCACCATGGACACGCTGGTGTCCGTGGGGGTGGCCGCGTCCTTCCTCTGGTCCGTGTACGCGCTGTTCCTCGGCGGGGCCGGTGAACAGAACATGCGGATGCCGTTCAACTGGCTGCCGACAGCGGGCGACGGGGTCGCCCATGTGTATCTGGAGGCGGCGGTCGGCGTCCCGCTGTTCGTACTGACCGGACGCTGGCTGGAGGCACACGCGCGGCGCGGCACCGGCTCGGCGCTCCGCGCGCTGGCCGAACTCGGCGCCAAGGACGTCGAGTTGCGGGACCGGAACGGACACGGCGGCCCGCGGATTCCGATCGCGGAGCTGCGGGTGGGCCAGGAGTTCCTCGTCCGGCCCGGTGAGAGGGTCGCCACCGACGGCGTCGTGGTCGAGGGCAGTTCCGCGCTCGACCTCTCCCTGGTCACGGGTGAGAGCACTCCGGTGGAGGTCGGGCCCGGGACCACGGTCGTGGGCGCGGCGGTCAACTCCGGCGGGCTGCTGGTGGTACGGGCGACCGCCGTCGGCGCCGACACCCAACTCGACCGCATCACCCGCCTGGTGACCGACGCCCAGGCGGGCAAGGCCCGTATCCAGCGGCTCGCGGACTCCATCGCGGGTGTCTTCGTCCCCGCCATCGTGACGGTCGCCGCCACCGTGCTCAGCTTCTGGCTGGGAGCGGGTGCCGGCGCGGAAGCTGCCGTGACCGCGGCCGTAGCCGTACTGGTCGTCGCCTGCCCGTGCGCGCTCGGTCTCGCCACTCCGACCGCCTTTCTCGCCGCCACCGGACGCGGCGCCCAACTGGGCATCCTGATCCGCGAGCCCGAGGCACTGGAGCGGCTGCGCCGGGTGGACACCGTCGTGTTCGACAAGACCGGCACGCTCACCACCGGCCGGATGACACTCGTCGAGGCCACGACCGTCCCCGACGGGCCGGCCGCGGCCGAGGTGCTGCGGCTGGCGGGCGCGGTGGAGCACGGCTCTGAGCACCCCATCGGGCGGGCGGTGGCCGCCGCGGCGCGCCGCCGCGCGGGAGAAGGAAACGCGCTCCCCGCGGCCGAGGACTTCCGGGCGCTACCCGGCGTCGGTGTGTCCGGCCGGGTCGAGAGCCATGAGATCCGGGTGACCGGCCCCCGCGGCCGATCGGCTCTCCCCGATGTCCTGCGGCAGGCGCTGGACCGGGCGGAGCGCGCCGCGCACACCGCCGTCGTCGTGGAGTTGGACGGCCGGGCGGTCGCCGTGCTGGCCGTCGGCGACACCGTACGTCCTTCCAGCTATCGCGCCGTACGCCATCTGCGGGAGCTGGGCATCGAATCCGTCCTGCTGACCGGCGACGGTCCCGCCGCGGCCGAGGCGGTCGCCGAGCAGGCCGGCATCACTCACGTGCACGCGGGTGTCCTCCCGCAGGGCAAGGCGGAGATCATCACCGAACTGCAGGCCGCCGGGCGGCGGGTGGCGATGGTCGGTGACGGCATCAACGATGCCGCGGCACTGGCCGTCGCCGATCTCGGGATGGCGATGGGAGCGGGAACCGACGTGGCGATCGGCGCGGCCGACATCACCCTCGTCCGCGAGGACATGGAGGCGGTCGTGGAAGCGGTCCGGCTCACCCGCCGCACCCTGCGCACGATCCGCGCCAACCTCGGCTGGGCGTTCGGGTACAACATCCTCACCGTGCCGCTCGCGGCGACCGGCTGGCTCGACCCGATGTTCGCGGCGCTGGCGATGTCGGCCAGCTCGGTGCTCGTCGTCGGCAACAGCCTGCGGCTGCTCGCTCCTTCGTCCGGCACCGGACCCGGCCCGGGGTCCGGGCCGGGCGGCGGCGGACGGTCCGGGCGTACGCCGGGGCGGCGGCAGGGCGGCGAACGGTCCCTGGCGGGTGCGCGATGAGTACGCCGACCCGCGACGACCACGACCGGCCCGCTTCCGCCTCGGACGGCATCGTCCTTGAGGTGCCGGGTGCGGTGCGCGCCGCCCTGGTCCCGGTGGCCACCTGCGTGGCCGTGCTGGCGCTGCTCACCGCCTATACGACGACGGGCGCGGCCGGTGAACCCCCGGCCCGCATCACCGTCACCGACGCCCGGGTCCTCCGGCCCGCCAACACCGAGGCGACCGCGGCTTTCTTCACCCTGCGCAACTCCGGCGGCACCGACGACATCCTGCTGTCGGTGGACTCCCCGGTCCTGGGGCCGGCGATGCTCACCCGCACGGTCGTCCGCGACGGAGCCGGGCGGATGGCGCCCGCAGGCCCGGTCGCCGTGCGCGCGCACACCGCCGTGACCATGGATCCGGCCGGGCTCGACGTCATGATCCCGCGCCCGCCGCGGCTGCCGCTGGGCGAGCGGGTGCCGTTCGTCCTGCGCTTCCGGGACAGCGGGGAAGTACGGGTCGAGGCCGTGGTCGTCCGTCCGGGAGCCTGACCCCGGACGGACGACGGCCGTCAGCCCTCGGTCACCCCTCCCCCATCAGCTTCCGGATCTCGGTGATGAGGGCGACGAGCGCGGCCCGCTCCGGGATCGTGGTGTCGGGGTGCCAGAGGTCGATCAGGAGGGCGGTGCGCGGCCGGGTGCCGCGGTTCCACGCCTCGTGCTCGAAGGAGTAGTCGAACAGCAGGCACTTGCCCTCCTCCCAGCTCCTGGTCTCACCGGCGACGGTGATGCCGCAGCCGTCCGGGATGTCCACGGCGAGGTGCAGGTTGATGCTGAAGTTCCACAGGTCGTGGTGCGGGGCGATCGACGCGCCGGGCAGCAGTGTGGAGAAGTGGCTCTCCAGGAGCGGGCAGATCTTCCCGGTGTCGACCGCGTACTCCTCGAGCACGCCGAACGCCGTCGGCACGACGTCCGCCGACTCCCGCACCAGTGCTCCCCCGCGGTACAGATACAGCGCCTGCCAGTCCTCCTGGCGCGTCAGGTAGTGCTCGTAGTCGGAGAACGCGGCCCGGCGCACGGACCAGGCCTGCGCCAACTCGTCCCTGACGGCGGTGTGCGCGGCTTCGAGAGCGTGCACCACGGGGGCCAGCTCCTGGTGTTCGTACGGGTCGTGCCATGGGCGCTGCGAGATCCCGGGCATGATCCACTTCGCGCCATTCTGCAGCGGGTGCCGGTCCTGCCGCCCCGGCTCCAGCATCTGCTCGACGCGCACGATGGCCCCCGCTCCGTACTGCTCCCGCAGCGCGGCGAAGGCCTTCTCTATCTCGGGGGTCATGCGTGGCTCCAGACGTGCTGCTGGGTGATGTGGCGTGAACGGACGGGGTATTCGGCGGTCTCGCGCTCACGGCTGGGGTGCTCCGCGGCGGAGTGCTCCGTGGCCTGGTGCTCCGTGCCGTGCTGCCGGTGCACGGCTCCCGGGCGTGGCGCCGTCTCCGCCGCCTTCAGCAGGACGACCAGGTCGTCGCGGGCGCGGGCGACGCGGGACCGTACGGTGCCGATCGGGCAGCCGGTCGTGGAGGCGGCCTCGGCGTAGGACAGACCGAGCAGCTGGGTGAGGACGAACGCCTCACGGCGTGGCGCCTGCAGCGTGTCGAGGAGTTCGAGCATCGCCACGCCCTCCTCGAAGCCCGGCACCCCGACGGGCTGGGTTCCCTCGGCGGCGCTGCGCCAGTCGACGGCGTCGGAGATACGGGGCCGGGCGGCGGCGTGCCGGTAGCGGTCGATGACGGCCCGGCGGGCGATCGACAGCAGCCAGGTCCGCGCGCCCGAGCGGCCGGCGAACCGCGGCAGGCCGCCCAGCGCCCGCAGGAACGTGTCCTGTGTCAGGTCGTCGGCGCCGTGCACATCGCCGCTGAGATGGGCGGTGAACCGCCAGACGTCGCTGTACGTGGCCTGTACGAAGCGCTCGACCGCCGCTGGATCACCGCCGCGCGCGGCCAGCGCCCACTCGGTGACCTGTTCGTCGTCCTTGCGAGCCGACGCCCTCGGGGCGCCCCTCACCAGGGCATGAGTCATCACAAAAGGTCCTTCTCGTGCTGCACGGCCGCACCACGGCGTGAAGCGGCCGTCGGCGAACGGCATCTCAGGACCGGCGGTGTCCGTCCGGACGGGCCCGGTCCGTGTCCCCCGGCCGCGGTCGGCGGGCGGTGGGAGAGATCCGTATGGTCAGGGACCGGCCTGCGCGACGGCGCCCGCCGTGGGCGCGGCGGCGTACGGGCAGGCGGGTACTCCGCCCGTCACCGGGCGCGCGGCTTTTGTCGGCCGGGCGCGCGGGGACGAGCGGTGTCAGCAGTACTGGGCGGCTGCTGGTGGGCCCCTGCGGGACAGGACGTGGTGCAGCAGGGCGCCGCGCAGCGCGTGCGCGGGAGCGTCGTCGGCGGTACGGCGCGGGCACGGCCGGCCGTCGTCCTGGGCTGTGCGGAAGAAGTGGCACAGCACGCGCCAGACGCGTCGCAACGGGGCGGCCATCAGGGCCGACAGAGCCCGTCCGAGACGGAAGGCGCCCGCCTCACCGCGCCACAGCCACAGTCCGCAGACCATGGCGGCGAGCAGGTGGGCGAGGAACATCGTGGTGGAGTCGTGGCCGCCGGACGCCATGCCCATGAGGTCCGAGGCGGCGGTCGGGCGGCCCTCGGAACCGGACATACCCATGCCCATGCCCATGTTCATGCTCATGTCCATGTCGCCGATGCGCATGACCGCGGACATCGCGGCGGTGCCGCTGTGCATGCCGGGCATGTCGTGGGACATGAGGCCGGCCGTTCCGCGGCCGAGCGGCTGGGTCAGGCCGAACAGGGTGTGCAGGCCGAGTTGGGCCAGGACGGTGGATCCGGCGACGACCAGAACGCCGCGTTCCCGCCCGGCCAGCCACCAGGCGGCCGAGGCCGTACCGGAGAAGGCCGCGCAGAGCGACCACCACGGAACGGCGACGCCGGAGGCCCAGGAGTGCCCGAGCGCTGCCATCAGCACGCAGACGGCCGCGAACATCGCGGCTCGTGCGGTGCGGGACGCCGGCCCGGTGGTCATGCGGCCATCGTGCCACCCCGGCCCGCCCGGTGGGAGCGATATGGCCCCGGACCTGACCGTTTGTGATGTACGTGATGAGAATCCGGCGGTTCGGCGGTCGCCGGGCCGGATCGTACGGGGCCGGGGCGTCCTCTTGGTTTCGGTGCCGGTGGCTGCGAGCATGTCGCTCGCCCACGAGTGATCGTGGTTGGCGGAGTATTCACCGTGGTTCCATCCATCGGTCACGGAGGGTTCTCCACCACCTGAGGAGACTGGCAGCGCATCCGCACTGCCACGGACGACCCTGGAGGCCGGCCTCTCATGACCGCCATCGACCGCCGACGATTCATGCAGCTGGCCGGTGGCACCGCCGCCGCCTCCCTGCTGTCGAACAGCATCGCCCGAGCGGCGGAGATCCCGGCGAACCGCCGCACCGGCTCCCTGCGCGACGTCGAGCACATCGTCGTCCTGATGCAGGAGAACCGCTCCTTCGACCACTACTTCGGCACCCTGCGCGGCACCCGCGGGTTCGGCGACCCCCGGCCGGTGGTGCTGCCCAGCGGCAAGACGGTCTTCCACCAGTCCGACGGCACGAAGGACGTCCTGCCCTTCCACCCGGAGGCGGACAATCTCGGCCTGCAGTTCCTCCAGGACCTCAACCACGACTGGAACGGCGGCCACGCCGCCTTCAACCAGGGCAAGTACGACCGCTGGGTACCGGCCAAGACCGCGACGACGATGGCCTACCTGACGCGCGAGGACATCCCCTTCCACTACGCTCTGGCCGACACGTTCACCATCTGCGACGCGTACCACTGCTCGCTGCTGGGCCCCACGGACCCCAACCGCTACTACATGTGGACCGGCTTCGTCGGCAACGACGGCACCGGCGGCGGACCCGTCATCACCAACGCCGAGGCCGGCTACTCCTGGACGACCTACCCCGAGCGCCTGGAGAAGGCCGGGGTCTCCTGGAAGATCTACCAGGACGTGGGCGACGGACTCGACGCCGCCGGCGGCTGGGGCTGGATCGAGGACGCCTACCGGGGCAACTACGGCGACAACTCGCTGCTCTACTTCAACCAGTACCGCAACGCGAAGCCGGGCGACCCGCTGTACGACAAGGCCCGCACCGGCACCGACGCCAAGGCGGGCGAGGGGTTCTTCGACATCCTCAAGGCCGATGTGGCGGCCGACCGGCTGCCCGCGGTCTCCTGGATCGCGGCCCCCGAGGCCTTCACCGAGCACCCGAACTGGCCGGTCAACTACGGCGCCTGGTACATCTCCCAGGTGCTGGACGCGCTGACGTCCAACCCCGAGGTGTGGAGCAAGACCGCGGTCTTCATCACCTACGACGAGAACGACGGCTTCTTCGACCACGCCGTGCCGCCGTACCCGCCGTCCTCCCCGGCGCAGGGCACGTCGACCGTGGACATCACGGGCGAGCTGTTCACGCCCACCGGAACCGACCACAGCGTGCCCGGCGCCTACGGCCTGGGGCAGCGGGTCCCGATGTTCGTGGTGTCCCCGTGGAGCAAGGGCGGCTGGGTCAACTCCCAGGTCTTCGACCACACCTCGATCATCCGGTTCATCGAGCAGCGCTTCGGCGTCCACGAGCCGAACATCTCGCCCTGGCGCCGGGCGGTCTGCGGCGACCTCACCACCGCGTTCCAGTTCGGCAGGACCGACACCAGGGTCCCGTCGCTCCCCGACACCGCCGGCTACGTGCCGCCGGACCGGGACCGGCACCCCGACTACGTGCCGGTGCCCCCGGCCAACCCGGTGCTGCCGAAGCAGGAACCCGGTCTGCGGCCGGCCCGCGCGCTGCCGTACAACCTGGCCGCCGACGCCGGGGTCGACGTCAAGGGCCATCGGCTGAAGATCGACTTCGCCAACCACGGCAAGGCCGGCGCGAACCTGTACGTCACCTCCCCGACCAACACGGACGGCCCGTGGACGTACACCGTCGAGGCGGGACGACGGCTGTCCGACAGCCTGGCCATCGCTCCGGCGGGGCACAGCGCTTACGACTTCACCGTGCACGGCCCCAACGGCTTCCTGCGGCAGTTCGCGGGCCACGCCGGCAGCCGGGGCCCGGAGGTCACCGCGGCCCATGACGGCAGCAGCGGCCAGGTGCGGCTGGTGCTCAGCAATCCGGGCACGACGACCGTCAAGCTCACCGTCAAGGACGGGTACGGGCACGAGCGCCCGGCCACGTACCGGCTGCGGCCCGGCGCGCGCGCCGTTCACACCGCGCACCCGCGCCACAGCCACGACTGGTACGACCTGACGGTCTGCTCCGAGCAGGACGGCGGTTTCCTTCGCCGGCTGGCCGGCCATGTCGAGACCGGCAAGCCCGGTACGAGCGACCCGGCGATCGCCACGCGCTGACCGCTGCTCCCGCTGTTCCTTCGTCCCTCCTCTGCTAGACGGTCAGAGCCGGCCTGGCGAGCGCCGGGTCCTGGCGGAGGATCGACTGCTGGAGCCGGGCCAGTTCATGGCCCGGCTCCACCCCCAGCTCGTCGATGAGCATCGCCCGGGTCGTCCTGAACAGCGCGAGTGCCTCCGCCTGCCGGCCCGAGCGGTAGAGCGCCAGCATGAGGCCGGCGCGCGGCCGCTCCCGCAGCGGGCATTCGCGGATGACGCCCTTCAGCAGGGCGACGGCCTCCTCGTTCCGGCCGAGTGCCAGGGCGGCCGTCGCCAGGTACTCGGTCGCGGACGTCCGCAACTCCTCCAGCCTCGCGATCTCCGCGGCGAGCGGCTCATGATCGGCGAGACCGGCCATCGCGGGCCCGCGCCACAGCCGCAGCGCCCTGGTCAGACAGCGGTACGCCTCCATCGCTCGGCCCGCCTCGAGCAGCGACCTGCCGTCCGACACGAGCCGCGCGAACCGGACTCCGTCGACCTGTTCGTCCGGAGCGTGCAGTGAATACCCGCCGGGAACGCTGCGCACCAGGCGCACCGATCCGTCGGGCGGCCCCGGTTCCAGGAGTTTCCTGAATCGCGAGACATAACTCTGGAGACTGTTGACCGCGCTGGGCGGCGCCTCGTCCCCCCATACGTAGTCGATGAGCCGGGGCACCGGAACGAATGTGTTGCGGTGCATCAACAGAGCTGCCACGACAGCCTGTTGTCTACGCCCTCCCGGGCTGATCGAACGGTTTTCGTCGGCGATGGTGACAGGTCCGAGTAAGCGGAACTCCATGGTCTCCCCCCAGACCGATGGTGCGTCTTTCACGGTCATTGTTTAACACGCGCATCTCATGGATGAGAAGTAGGCCTGGTACGCACCTTGCACGCAAGTTGCACGAATTCTGCAAGGCCACCCGGGGACTGTGTCCTTACCGGCTCCAACGGTGGAGCCGACGGGGGTGATTCACATGTCCGCAGACCCATTATCGGCGCAAACGGTACAAGGAGATCCCGACGCGGTCATGCGGACCGCGGCCGGGCAGGTCGGCGTCCATGAGGGCCGCGATCACGGCGACTGGAACAACATCCAGCGGTACAGCGACGAGGTCCCCGGCCTGGAGTGGTCGCAGGGGCAGCCCTGGTGCGCGACCTTCGTCTCCTGGGTGGCGCTGCGCGCCGGCGCGGCCGCCCTGTTCCCGCGTACCGCGTCGTGCGCCACGGGCGTCGCCTGGTTCAAGGAGCGCGGGCGGTTCTCGGAGTATCCGGCGGTAGGAGCCCAGGTCTTCTACGGTGTCGGCGGTTCTGAGCACACCGGCGTGGTGGAGCGGTTCGACGCCACGCGCATCTACACCATCGAGGGCAACACCAACGTGAACGGCTCCGCCGAGGGCGACGGGGTCTACCGGCGGGTGCGCGAACGCACCTCGCCCCGGGTGTACGGCTACGGCTACCCGAAGTACCCGGGCGGCATCGCCTCCGCCGATCCGGCCTGGCCCCGCCCGACACCCACCCCGCACCCGCCCGCTCTGGAACCGTTCCCCGGTGCGCAGTGGTTCCACACCGCTCCGCACAGCCCGGTCATCACGGCGATGGGCCGCCGGCTGGTGGCCGAAGGGGTGGCGCTGTACAGCCAGGGGCCCGGCCCGCAGTGGACGGATACCGACCGGCGTTCGTACGCGAAGTTCCAGCTGAAGATCGGTTACCGGGGTTCGGACGCCGACGGCTGGCCCGGTCCGGTTTCCTGGGCGAACCTGCGCGTGCCGAATACCTGACCTTTCGCCCGGAATTCCCTCTTCGAATTCCCGTCCCGCGTACATGAGTTCGCATTCCTGCGACACGAGGGAATTCCACTCCGGAAGTTCGCCATGCCTCGATCCAGCACACCCAGGAATCCTGCGCCGACACAGCCGACCGCGCCCTCCGTCTCCCTGCCCAAGGGCGGCGGAGCGGTGCGCGGGATCGGTGAGAAATTCGCCGCGAATCCGGCAACCGGAACGGGTCGGATGACCGTGCCGATCGCGACGAGCCCCGGCCCGTCCGCGCCGGACCCCAACTACGGCGAGCACGACACCGGGACTCCTCGCCCCGAGGAGGACGGCGCGTGGCTCTGCCGCCGCCGCCGTCGACGAGATCTTCCTCGTCGTCAACTACACGATCACCTGAACGGGCACGGCGTCGGTCGGGGCCCTGCGGGAGGGCCCTAACCGACGTCGATGCCGTACTCCCGGACCAGCGCTTCCAGCCCGCCCTCGTATCCCTTGCCGCCGATGACGAACTCCCAGTCGCCGCTGGCCCGACGGCGGAAGGAGCCGAGGATCAGCGCGGTCTCGCCGGCCCGGCCGTCGGAGACCTCCAGCCGGTCGAGTTCGGCTCCCGAACCGTCGGACAGCCGGATGAAGGAGTCGGTGAAGCCGGCGAGGTCGGCGTGCGGATTGATCTCGGGGTCGATCGACACCGCCAGCACGAGCCGGTCGGCACTCGCGGGAAGGGCGTCGAAGGCGACCAGGACGGCCGCCTTGTCCCGGGCGGGCCGGGACACCGCCCGCACCGCCCCGTCGGGAGTCTGCGCGTTGTTGAAGAAGACGAAGTGGTCGTCGCTCAGCGCGCGGTTCCCCCGGCAGACGAGTGCGCACACATCCAGCGCGACGCCACCCGACCAGGACATTCCCAACAGGTTGTACTCGGTGTCAGGGACGGCCGCCGCGGCCGGTGGAGTCGTCCGCTGGGCGGGCACCGCGGGGGCGCCGCCGAGCCGGCCGCGCAGCCCGTGGCGGCCCAGCAGATCGACGAGCTCGGGGCCGGAGATCAGCGTCAGCGGTTTGCCGCTGGCGAAGGTGTAGGAGCCGGGGCCGTAGCCCGAGGTCGTCACCAGGACGCCCTTGATCGCCCCCGCCCCCTGCACCGTTCCGAACAGATCGCGTACGGCGGTGGGAGGCACCGTGTGGCGGTATCGCTTCACCTGCACGATGATCGTGCCGCCGCTGATGGGGTCCGGGTCCAGCGCCTCGACGTCGACACCGCCGTCGTTGGAGCGCTGCGTCATGACCGCCTGCATGCCGCGGGCCCTGAACAGCTCCGCAACCAGCGACTCGAACTCGATGGGGTCCATCTCGAAGAGGTCCGGGTCCTCCCCTCCCCCGTGCGAGACCGTGCCACGGCCCAGGTCCGCCGGAACCGCGCCCGGCCGCACCACGGTGCGCTGGTCGGGGCGCGCGGACAGCTTGCCGCCCAGGCCGTCGACGAGACAGTCCACCGCGCTGACCTGCACCAGGTTCAGCCGCTCGAAGACCTGGCGGTCCGCCGCGACCGTGGCGAGGAAGAGCTGGGCGCGCAGTCCGGTCGAGGGGTCGTGGTCGTCCACGAAACCGTTGAGCGTGACCGAGTCCAGCGTGCCGAACTCGTCCGCCGCGAACAGCTCGCGCAGCGCCAGCAGCACGCACTGCGCCACCACGTCCCGGTAGACGGCCCGGCGCTGCCCGACCGGCCTGGCCGTCTCCTTGTCCTGGTCCGCGCCCGGCATGTACCGCACCAGCTTGGCCTCCGGCACGATGTCGTAACCCGGGAGTTCCCAGTTCAGCACGAGGCGGCGGGCGGCCGCGTCGTAGGCGCACGACACCTGGCGCGGGAATCCCTCCGGCCAGGCCGTGGAGGCGTACAGCGCCGCGGAGAAGTACTCCACCACCGTCTCCGGGTCCCCCCGGCGCATCCCGCTCACGTTCTCCGCGATACCGGTGTTGTGCCGGCGGATCTCCGCCAGCTGGGTGGCGCGCCAGGCGTCGTACTGCCGCCCGTGCGACGTCAGTTGCTGCTGCCGCTGCGCCTCGGCGGTCCGCGCGGCCGCCAGGTCGTGCTCGTACCGGGCCTGGGCCTCCTCCTGGGCCCGCCGGCCCGAGCCGAAACCCCAGCCGGACTGCGGGCGGTAGGCGCTCTGCTGCGGCATCGGGACGGGGACGGCGAGCCGGCCGGGGGCGAACGGCTCCAGCTGCTCGGACCGGAGCAGGGCCGACGTGCGGAACGCCGGGGCCCGGCAGCCCGTCGCGAGCAGCCGGGTCAACGACTCGACCCGCGCGTCCAGTTCCTCGGTACGCCGCCTGGCATCCGCCTCGCGGCGCTGCCGGTACGCGGCCTGCTGCTCCCGGTTGCTGCGGGCGAGTTCCCGTTCGGCGTAGCGCTGTTCCCGTTGATGCGCTTCCAACTGGCGCTGCCTCTGCCGCTGCGCCTCGGCCCACACGCCCATCGACCGGTTGGAGCGACTACTCATCCGGGCACACGCCCTCCCCCCGGGTCGCATCACGGACCCGGAACTGTGCACTGGCACACCCACCAGCAGTACGGCATTTCGCGGTGATCCGACTCTAGTCGGCGTCCGGCCGGTTGATACCTGTTCAGGTCGTTTCCGGGTCGGGACCGCGATGGAAACGGCCGTCGAGGAAGAGCAGCGGCGCGCCGGGCTCCGCGTGGTGGTCGAGCACCTCTCCGATGAGGACGAGATGGTCCCCGGCGGGGACGATACGGTCGCGGCGGCAGATCAGGGTGCCGATCGTGCCGTCGAGGAGCGGTACCCCGTAGGGTCCCGGCCGGGTGGTGAGGCGTTCGAAGCGGTCGCCGGGGCCGGCGAAGCGGGCCGCCAGTTCGCGCTGGTCGGCGGCGAGCAGATGCACCGCGAAGTGCGGGGCGGCGGTGAAGGCGGCCCGGTGGTTGGACGCGCGGTTGAGGCACCACAGGACCAGCGGCGGGTCGAGGGACAGGGAGGTGAAGGAGTTCACCGTCAGTCCGGCCGGGCGCCCCCGGCGGACGGTGGTGACGACCGCCACGCCGGTGGCGAAGCGGCCGAGCACCGACCGCAGCGGCCGCTGCTGCTCGCGTACCGCCTCGTCCGCCGTCACCGCCCCGTCCGTCGTCACCGCTCCGTCCGCGCTCATCGCGCGGCTGCCGCCTTGCGCCGGCAGGTGTCCAGTGCCTCGGTGATGTCGGAGTCGTCCGGTGCCAGCCCGGCGGCGATCTCCAGGTCGGCGAGGGCTTCCTCCCAGTGGCCGGTGTCCTGGTGGACGAAGGCACGGTTGTAGCGCAGCGCGGGGTCGTCCGGCTGCAGTTCCACGGCGTGGCCGAGGTCGAGGGCGGCGGTGTCCAGTTCGCCCATGTCGTAGGCGAGGGCGGCGCGTCCGGACAGTGCCGTGATCATGTCCGGATCGGCGGTGAGCGCGCGGTCGAACGCGGCCCGGGACTCCTCGAACTCCTCGCGCTCCGCGTGCACCTGGCCCAGGACCGCGTGCAGATACGGGTTGTCGGGCTCGTAGCCGAGGCCGGTGTTCGCGTCCTGCTCGGCCGCGTCCAGCTCGCCCGCCTCCAGCAGCAGACCGGCCCGGTTGACGTACGCGTCGACGAACTCCGGGACGAGTTCGAGTACATAGCTGAAGTCGGCGAGCGCGCCCTCGGTGTCACCCTCGTTGAGCCGGAGGTCGCCGCGGTTGTAGTAGATCTCCGGGAACGGCGGGGAGAGCCGCATGGCCCTCGCGTAGTCCTCGAACGCCTCCTCGGGGCGGCCCAGCCGGCGCAGGATGTTGCCGCGTTCCAGGTAGTGCTCGGCGTGGTTGGGATCCTCCCGGATGACGATCGCGTAGTCCGCGAGGGCTTCCTGGATGCGGCCGAGACTGAGGTAGACCCGGGCCCTGTTGTTCTTCAGCACCGAGCGGTGCAGGACGTGCTCGTCCGGGCCGAGCAGCTCGTCGAGGCTGCTGATCGCCTCGTCGACCAGCCGCAGCGCCTCGGTCGGCTCGCCGAGATTGACCTCCACCAGGGCCAGGCCGTTCTTGTAGAAGGCGCTCTGGAAGGCCCGGTCGCTGCGGTTCTCGATCAGTGACGCGGTGGCGATGGCGGAGTTCAGCCAGGCCTTGGCCTTGAACTCGTCGCGGTCCTCGGGGTCGTTGTGCCGGGTGTAGAGCATGGCCGTGTTGTAGGCGGCGGCCATGTGGACGGCGGGCTTGACGGAGTTCAGCCGGGCCTGGTCGTCCAGCTTCTCGGCCTCGTAGGTGCGGCCGAGGATGGAGAGGGAGAGCGTCACGCCCTTGGTGAACGCCCACCAGCGGTCGTGTTCCGTCCGGGGGTCGACGAGCGCCAGTCCGCGCCGGCCGTAGTCGACGCACGCCTCGTAGAATCCGTTGCACAGGCTGTGGTCCATGGCGTGGAAGACCGCGGGAACGCCCGCGCCGCCGGGGTCGGAGCCGTGCTCCAGGTGGTAGGCGATGGCGCCGAGGCGGAGCGACTCCTCGTCCCGTTCGGCGAGTTCGGCGGCGCGCCGGTCGTGCAGCAGTGCCCGTGCCGCGGGGTCGAGTGCCTCGTAGGCCGCGCGCGGCGCCGGCTCGTCGGTGGTGCAGTCCGAGGCGACATAGGCCCACGCGTCGGCGGGCCCGCCCGCCGCGTCGGCCTGACGGACCTCGGTGACCCGGGCGCGGGCTGCGAGGACGGCGAGCAGGGCCTCGTCGGCGGGTCCGGTGCCGCCGCTGCGCAGGACGACGGTCAGGTGCGCGGGGTCGATCCGGCGGACCAGTGCGGTGAGGAACTCCAGGTCGGTGGCCTCGGCCCGGTCGGCGTTCTCCACGACGAGGACGCGCGGCCCGTCGGCGGCCAGGCCGTCGCGGACGAACTCCACCAGGCCGTTGGAGATACGCGTGGTGCGCAGCCGGGCGTAGTAGCGGGTGCGCTCGGCCGGGAGCGCCATGGAGGTGAGCGTCTCGCGGGAGTTGGGGACGACGGAGCGGAGGTCCGGCGCGGCGGAGAGCAGTTCGATGTCGTACCGCTCGACCAGCTTCCGGTCGCGGAGCAGGACGTCGGGCACCATGGCGCGTACGAGGGTCCCGGCAGCGGTGTACGGTCCGCGCAGTCCGCGGTGCGCGTTCACGACCGTGACCGGTCCGGCCGGCAGGCCGAGCCGTTCCATGGCGGCCTCGCGGTCCCGGACCAGCCCGCCGCGGACCCAGTGGTGAGTGGGGACAACCTCGTTCATGCGGACTGCTCCTCTGCGTCGCGTCGTACGGCGTTCCGGTGGGCTGCGGTCGGTGCGGGCCGTGGTCGGTGCCGGCCTCGGTTCAGCTGGCGGTGGCGGGGGTGCGGCGGCGGTAGCCGCGGACGGCGAGGATGCCAGCGAGGATCAGCTCGCCGAAGTTGAGGATCAGGAAGACCGTCACGTCCAGGACGTTCAGCGGCGAGATGTCGGAGAAGAGCTTTCTGACGGCCATCTCGGTGATCCGGATCGCGGCGGGGACCACGGCGGTGATCAGCAGGCCGGTGAGGACCGCGTAGCCGGTGACCATGAGCCAGACGTACCAGCGGGCGACCTCGCGGTCGCGCGGGGTCCAGGTCTCCGCGTCCACGATCTTGTCGCGCCGCCCGATCAGGCCGTAGAGCCGGTTCTGCAGCATGCCCTTGGCGACGGTCTGCAGATCGTTGCAGCCCAGCACCGTGGTGGCGAGGTAGTACAGGTCGGTGCGCAGGAAGAAGTAGAACTGCCAGGCGAAGCGGAGCAGGGTGCCGAAGGCCATCGCGAGCAGGAAGCGGCCCATGAATCCGGCGAAGCCGTCGGACGAGACCAGGGGCACCGCGGCGAGCGTCAGCCCGGTGACGACCAGGACGTCGACGAGCATGCCCGCGAGCATCGGCAGGTAGCGCTTGCGCCGGGGTACGGCGACGAGGCCGTCCAGCTTGGTCAGGAAGACGACGTAGTAGAAGCGCCGGCCGATGCTGAGGGAGGAGTTGAGGCCCAGTCTGCGTCCGGCCAGTGCGTGGTAGGACTCGTGCAGCAGGATCCACGGCGCCTGGCCGAGGACGTTGCCGAGGGCGAGCGCCACCAGGGACGAGCTGGTGAAGAAGATGTTGTGGTAGGTCGGGACCACGGCCGGTTCACGGAACATGGCGACGATGCCGGCGATGAACAGCAGTCCGTACAGCACCCAGGCCACGGGAGAGAAGAGCGCCCGGCCGAGCCGCTGCCAGCGCACCGCGCCCGCCTCGCCGACCTCCTCGCCGTCCGGCACGAGCAGTTCGAAGGCCTCCAGGACTTCGAGGAATTCCACCATGTCCACGGTCTCGCCGTACTGGGTGTTGTACCAGCGGGCGGCGTCGTTCGGGGTCTCCCCGGTCTCCAGGCGGCGCAGCAGCGCCGCGCCGTCGGCGGGGAAGAGGCCGTAGGAATCGATGTCGGCCCGTCCCACGGTGACCTCGTCGCCTTCCTCGAGGAAGGTCAGCGGGTACAGCCTCAGGGGTCGGTCGAGGTCCACTGCCGCGGCGTCCATCACTACCTCACTGTCACTGGTCCGCAGAAGTGCCGGTCCGGGCCGCGGACACCGTGGCCCGGACCGGCTGGAGCTCCACGAGCCGCGGCGGACCGGTCTCGACCGGCTCGCCGCGGCCCGTAAGGGTTGGGTCAGGCGAGGACGGGCGTGCCACCGCAGTAGCAGGACGTCGCGGCGGAGGTCAGACGGACGGTGCCGGCCTTGCGGACAACGATCTTCTTCATGTTGTGCTCCTTTTCCGTGATGTGACGCATCGTCGGGCGCGGTCGCGCCCGATGCTCCCGGCAGCCGGGAGGGTCTGTGTGGCGCAAAGGAACAGAGACTGATGTGAATGAGATTTGCTCCCTCATTCATCTCCGCTGACAGGCTGGCACGCGTCCTCCCGGCCGTCAACAGTCGGACACGGCGTACATCTGACAGGACGACAGATCGGATGTCAGGCCAACAAGCGCTCGTTTCAAGCCAGTTGGGGAGTCCCTCGGGACCCGGCGAACATGCACCCGGTCTCCACAGCCAAGGCGGTCAGAACCCGCGCGTCACCAACTAAGATGCGTGAGACGCAGAGCGGACCCCACCCGCGCTTACCACAGGCGATACGCAGGGCACTCGACCAAGGGAGGTATGCGGTGCCTGATCCGATGTCCGGCACCCCGACGCTCGCGGACAAGATCGACCGGCTGTTCGACGTCGTCCGCGGACCGGACCACACGCCGTACACCCACGAGGAAGTGGCGCGGGCGTGCCGCGAGGCCACCGGGGAGAGCTTTTCAGCCACTTATTTGTGGCAACTGCGCACGGGCCGAAGGGACAATCCGACCAAACGTCACCTCGAAGCACTGGCTCAATTCTTCCAGGTGCCGCCGATGTATTTCTTCGACGACCAACAGAGCGCCCAGATCGCGCAGGAGCTCCAGCTCCTCGGGGCGCTGCGGGACGCAGGAGTACGCGAGGTGGCGTTGCGCGCGGTCAACCTGTCGCCCGAGGGCCTGGGCACCATCAGCGACATGATCGAAGTCATTGCCCGCAGAGAGGCGGGATTGCGCCGCGCGGACTGATATCCACTGGTCCACCCCTGGGCATAGGATCGCTCATCGCTCATATCGCTCATGAGTGGTTGCTGATCGTTGTGCGGTGCCTTGCCCGGGGAGGGTCTTATGGGGGACTACGCGGAACAGCAGAACAAAATGTTGTGGCGGCGATGTCGGCGAACCGTGGCGGCGCTGCCACTGCCACGGCCGTTCGACGCCACCGGCTTCACCGACGCACTGGCGGAACAGCGGGGCCGGCCCCTGGTGCTGGTGCCGTTACCGCCCCACGCGTGCACACCCTGCGGCATGCTGGTGACCACCGACCGGGCCGACTACATCGGCTATCCGACCAGCACCAGCGCCCTGCATCAACAGCACATACTGCTGCACGAGGTGGGACATCTCGTCTGCGGCCACACCGGCGTCGCGCACCTCGGCTCGTCGGCGTCGCGGGTGCTGCTGCCGCATCTGTCGGGCGAGCTGGTCCGGCGGGTCCTGGGGCGCAGCGTCTACTCCGACGCCCAGGAGCAGGAGGCCGAACTCATCGCCTCGCTCGCCCTGCACCGTCCGGCCCGCAAGGTCAGGCGCTCACGCGAGGCCTGGTTCCCCTTGGAGGGCGGCCTCGACATCGCCGAGGCGTTCGCCCGGCTCGGGCCGATCGTCGGACTCGCCGGCGCCGCCCCGATCCGGACCACCGCGGTCGTCGGACCCTTGCGCACGCTTCCCGGTCGGACGTTTCCCGGTCCGGGGACCGATAGGTGACCGACGCGGTCGCCTTGACCGGCTGCTTGATCGTCCTGGCGGGCGTCTGCTGGCGGCTCCTCACCACCCGGGGGACTCCGACCGGCACTCCCGTACGCCATCTGTTCGGCTGTGCGGTGTCCATGGGGAGCTCGCTCGCCGTCCTGGCCCCGGCGACGACCCGGCTGGCGGGCCGGGCGGGGCCGTTCGCGCTGTGGACCGCGCCCGCGGGACAGTGCTGCAATCTGGCGGCGATGGCGTTCCTCGCGCTGGTCGCGCGCTCGGCGGGGACCGAGCCGTACAGCCGCACAGCGGTCCGCCGGCAACTCACCGGAACATCGGTGGTCATGGTCGCCAGCCTGGTCGCGTATCTGTGTGCCGGGGTGACCCGCGACGGCCGGGACCTGGTCGCGGCCGACGGGCGCGAGGGGTTCCTGGCGGCGTACAACATCCTGCTCACGCTGCACACCGCCTGGTGCCTGATGGTGTTCATCGTGCTGATCCGGCGCTGCACCCGGTACATCCGGTCGCGGCTGCTGCGCGGCGGGCTCGGACTGATCACCGCGAGCGCGGCCCTGGGGCTGCTGTGGACGGTGTGGAGTCTGGGCGATGTGCTCTCCGCGCTGGGCACCGGCCGCGAGGACGGCTGCGAGAGCACGGTGTCGGCGCTGGCCGGCATGGTCTGCCTGGCACTGGGGCTGGGCGGGACGATGTCCTCCGCGTGGGGGCCGCCCGTGGCGGCCCGCGTCCGGCGGGGGCTGGTCCGGCTGCGGGCCTGGCGCGGCTACCGCTGGATCGGCCCGCCCTGGAGCGCGGCGTACGACGCGGCCGCCGGGTTACGGGACCGGCTGCCGAACGGGCGGGCGCTGCCCACCCCGGCCGGCTGGCTGCGGGCCTGGCACGGCTACCGGCGGATCGGTCCGCTGTGGACCGCGATGCACGCCGCGCTGCCGGAGATCACCCTGGCCGGGCCCGCCCTGCGGCTCGGCCGCATCCTGCCGCTCGGCGCCCAGTTCGCGCTGTACCGCCGCATCATCGAGATCCGGGACGGGCATCTGGCGCTGCGCCCGTACTTCCATCCGGAGGTCGCGGCCTGGACCGCCGAGGCGGAGGGGTCGGGCCTGGACGCGGCCTCGGAACGGCTGGCGCCCATCGTGGAGGCGGCGACCATCGCCGCGGCCCTGGAGGCCGCCCGCTCGGGACGCCGCTCCACCCCGGGCGGTTGTGAGGGGTACGTACCGCCGAAGGTCCGGGCGAGTGTCGAGGCCGAGGCGGCCTGGCTCATGCAGGTCTCGGACGCCTTCATCGGCTCCCCCGCCGTCGAACGGGTCCGCTGCCGGGTCAGGGCCGGCCTGGTCGACGGCCGCACGGTCGACGGGTACCCGGTCACCGACGGCCCGGCAGCGGCCCGCGCGGCGTTACAGGACCGGGGTGTGTCCATGCCCCCGGACTGAGACGGCTCCCCTGCGCCCGCCGTTCAGCGCGGGCCACCGGGGCGCGGAGGTTCTTCCCGTCCGGCCTCCGGCTTCCCCGCGGCGGCGCCGACGCCCGCCCGGAGCACCGGGTCGGGTTCGCCGCGGCGGACGGAGCCGGGGGCACGGCGGGTCGGGCGGTGCGGCCTGAGCTGAGATGAACTGAGCTGCCAGGGCACGCTGATGACCATGACCCCGGGGGTGAACAGCAGCCGGCTCTTGAGCCACAGCGCGGACTGGTTGTGCAGCCCGTTCTCCCACCAGTGCCCGACGACGTACTCGGGGATGAACACGCTGACGATGTCGCGCGGGCTGGCGCGGTTCAGCGACCGCACGTATCCCACGACCGGCCGGGTGATCTCCCGGTAGGGCGACGCCAGGGTCTTGAGCGGCACCTGCATGTCGAAGGTGTCCCACGCGGTCTGCAGCGCCTTCGTCTCGTCGCGGTCGACGTCGACGGTGAGGGCTTCGAGGGTGTCGGGGCGGCAGGCGCGGGCGTAGGCCAGGGCTCGCAGCGTCGGTTTGTGGATCTTGGAGACCAGCACGATGGCGTGCACCCGGGCCGGCAGCGCCAGTTCCTCCGCCGGTTCGGTGACCGCCAGTTCGGCGGCGGTTCTGTCGTAGTGCCGCCGGATGGCGCGCATGTTCACCCACAGGACCACCGCGGCGATCACCGCCAGATACGCGCCCTCGGTGAACTTGGTGATGAGCACGATCACCAGCACCAGTCCGGTGACGAACGCCCCGACACCGTTGATCACCCGTGCCGTCCGGTGCCGGCGGCGCTGCGCCGGATCGGTCTCGGTGCGCAGCGCGCGGTTCCAGTGCCGGACCATCCCGGTCTGCGAGAGCGTGAACGAGGTGAAGACGCCCAGGATGTACAGGTGGATGAGGTTGGTGACCGACGCGTGGAAGGCCCACAACAGGGCGCCGGCGACGACGGCCAGCGCGACGATGCCGTTGGAGAACGCGAGCCGGTCGCCTCGGGTGTGCAGCTGACGGGGCAGGTAGCGGTGCTGCGCCAGGATCGACGAGAGCAGCGGGAAACCGTTGAACGCGGTGTTGGCGGCGAGTACGAGCACCAGGGCGGTGGCGGCCTGGATGAAGAAGAAGCCGAAGCTGTGTTCACCGCCGAAGATCGCGGCGGCCAGCTGGGCGATGACGGTGCGCTGCGGAGTGGTCGCGCAGTCCCCGGAGAAGCCGGTCAGCCGGCAGGTGTCCTCGGTGATGTGGACGTCCGAGATCATCGCGAGCGCGGTGATGCCGGAGAACATCACGACGGCGATCAGGCCCATCGCGGTCATGGTGGAGGCCGCGTTGCGGGACTTGGGCTTGCGGAACGCGGGCACGCCGTTCGAGATCGCCTCGACACCGGTCAGTGCGGTACAACCGCTGGAGAACGCGCGCAGCCCCAGCATCAGCAGCGCCAGACCCGCGAGGTTGGTGTCGCCCGGCTCCGGCGTGATGCCGTACGCGGCGGACTCCGCCACCGGCGCGTCGCCCACCAGCCAGCGGAACAGTCCGGTGGCGCACATGATCAGCACGCCCGCGATGAACAGATAGGTGGGAGCGGCGAACGCCCGCCCCGACTCCCTCGTCCCCCGCAGGTTGATCGCCGCCAGCAGCGCGACGAAGGCGACCGCCATCACGGTCCGGTACTCGTTGACGGACGGGATCGCCGAGATGATGTTGTCGACGCCGGAGGCGACGGACACCGCGACGGTCATCACGTAGTCGACGAGCAGCGACGCGGCCACGACGAGCCCGGCGGACGGGCCGAGGTTGGTGGCGACCACCTCGTACGATCCGCCGCCGGACGGGTAGGCGTGCACGACCTGCCGGTAGGAGAGCACCACGACGGCCATCAGCCCGACGACCGCCATCGCCACCCAGGTCGTCAGGTGCAGATACGCCAGCCCGCCGAGGGTGAGGACCAGCAGGATCTCCTGTGTGGCGTACGCGACCGACGACAGCGGGTCCGACGCAAAGATCGGCAGCGCCAGCCGCTTGGGCAGCAGCGTCCCCTGCAACCCCTCGCTCGGCAACGCCCGCCCGATCACCAACCGTTTGACCGCATCCACGATTCTTGCCACGCGGGTGAGCGTAAGGGCAGGCCAGGACTCTTGATCAGCGCCGCGCGGCGGCTCCGGTCCCCGTGGTCCGGGCGGCCCAGTGCCCGCCGCACGCGGCGCGCCCGGCTCGCCGTGGAAGGTCAGCGGCGCCGGCGCAGCGGGGTCGCGCGCCGTGGGCTCACGATCTGGAGGGCGAGGGAGGCGGGTGGTTCGGTCTCTCCGGGGCCGCCCGACGCCACCCAGGCGAGGATGTCGTCGGTGGAGCCGTCATCGGTGGCGAAGCCGATCCATACGGCCCGGCCGCCCTTGCGGCGTCCTTCGGCGGACGGCTGGACGACCACGATGTTCGCCTGGTCGCAGGGCCCCAGGCAGTCGGTGGTGCGCAGCGCGAGCCGGCCGCCGGAGTCCGCGGCCGCGGCGCTCAGCCGGTCCAACTGCCGCTGGTGGTCGGTGCCCGGGTGCTTGCTCGCATTGCCGCAGCAGCACCCCCGGCACACCACCAGGGTGCAGGGCCGGGCCGCGTACGGCGTGGGAAAGGGGGCGGTCACGCGGACTCCTTCGGCTGCGTGCCGGGTCCCGGCACAGCGCGGCGCGACCGACAGCCCGCCGGGGCGGGCCCCGGCGGGCTGTCGGTCGTGTCAGGTGGACGTCGGTCGGTGTCAGCCGGCGGAGGCGGCCGTCCGTGCCGCCGTGTTGCTCTCGCTGTTCGCCTCCGCGGCCTCGCTCTTGGCGGGCCGGGGGGTGAGTACGCGTTCGGCGAGATAGCCGAACGTCAGGGCGAAGGCGGTCCACAGGGTGAGTTGGATGGCCACGGCCGCAAGGCGGAACTGCCACAGGAGAGTGGCGGAGAAGTCCGCGGGTACTTCGTTGATCGCGGGCAGGAACGCGTAGGCCAGCCCGATGGCGACCAGATACGCGACACTGGCCACGACACTGGCGTACCAGGTGGTCAGCCGCGGTGCCAGCCGCTTGCCGAGGATGACGGCGGCCACCGCGAGCAGCACGCTCAGCGCGATCATGAGGAAGTACAGGGTGGTGCGTTTACCGATGGTCTCCGGGTCGCCGATCGACGGCGGGTTGGCCGGATACTTCAGGAACGGCACCACGTAGACGGTGAGCAGCGCCGCGCCCGAGATGAGCACGGCGGTGGCCCGCGGGGTGAAGCGGCCGACGCGGCCCAGGGCGAAGCAGAACGCGAGGGCCGCTATCCCGCCCAGGGAGACGCCGAAGATCAGAACGCCGGTCGCCAGTCCCGCGGTGGACTGCAGGGAGCGGCTGACGATCTCCATCTCGTGTTCGTGGGAGTGGGAGTCCTCGAAGGCGATGGCCGCGTCGACCCTCGGTTCGCCCATGAGATAGGCGACGACGAGGGCCAGCAGACCGGCGACGAGCCCGGCGAGCATCCCCCGGACCAGCAGGGAGCGCACAGTGGTGGAGTTCATTGGAGCGGCTTCCGATCAGTGGCAGGGGAAGCCGAGCAGATGGCGCCCGTCGTGGACCCACTCGTGAACGTCCGATCCGGCGACCAGGGACGTGGCGCCCTGCTCCGCACCGACGAAGTACAGCAGAACGAGCGCGAGCATGCCGAAGAACACTGCCCAGGGCAGGATCGCCTTCAGCGGCAGCGGGGTGATGGGTAGGGCTGGGCTGGCGGCCGCGGGTGCAGCGGACTGGGCCATGGCAGTGCCTCCTCGGGAACACGCGTCCCACTTGGTGGTGCTGTTGACGAAGGTGCCGGGTCTGACTTACCGGGGTGAGCCGGTTTCACAGTGGCGCGACCGTGCCGGATTTTCACCGTGCTTCCGTTCACACCGTCGTCGGGTCGGGCTGAACCGTACCGTGAAGCGACACCCGCGGCCAAGGGCGTGCGCGAAGGCGATACGCGCCAACCTGCGACGATGTGTTCCGCTGTGGGGCCGGTGCGACAAGGGAGGGGTAGCGGGGATGACGGTGCGTGTGTTCTTGGTCTCGTCGGCGGAGAGCCAGGCCTTCGCGGAGGCGCGGTTCGACGACGGAACCAGCCCGCTGACCGACGCCGGAGAGCGCCGGGCGCGCGCCGGCGCGCCCGGACTGCCGGGCGCGACCGCGTACTTGACCGCCTCGTCGGAGCGCTGCCGGCGGACCGCAGAGCTCCTCGGCATCGCCGCAGGGGAGCAGCCGCCCTTGCGGGACTGGGACATGGGCCGCTGGCGAGGGCTCCGGCTGGACGAGGTCTCGGCCGCCGAGCCGGAGGCGGTGGCCGGCTGGCTGTCGGACCCCGCCGCGGCCCCGCACGGCGGCGAATCGCTGACGGAGCTCTGCGAACGGGTCGGCGGCTGGCTGGACGGCGGGGCGCCGGACGGCGGGCGGGTGCTCGCGGTCGTGGAGCCCGCGGTCGTGCGGGCCGCGGTCGTGCACGCCGTCGGCCTGCCGCCGCAGGCGTTCTGGCGGCTGGACGTCCTGCCGCTGACGGTCACCGAGCTGGTCGGCCGCGCAGGACGGTGGAACCTGCGGTGCGGGCGGCCGTTGGCGGGGTGACCGGGCACGCACGCACCGCGGGTCGCGGTCGTCAGGGCTTGAGTCGTCCTTGCGTCGTCAGGCGGCTTCCTGCTGAACCTGTCGTTCTGGCCGTTCTCGCTCGACCCCAACAGCTGGATCGCCTGTCTGCCGGGGCTGCCGTTCACCGAGCAGTGGTACCGCTACCCGGCCTTCGACCTCGCCACGTCGCTGGGCTGGGACACCGGCCGGGCCGTCACCAACTTCATCTGCATCCTGGTCGCGGGGCCCGCCGTCCTCATCACGTTCCGGCGCACCGCCCGGCGGGCCAACTCCGAGGCGCCGGTGCGCTTTGATCCGGTGGCGGACGACGGGGAGCGCTGAGACGGCAGGGACAGCGGAGACCGCCCGGGTAATGGCTCCGCAAAGTTATCGGCTCCCAGGTAAAGGCGTCGGCAGTAATCCGCCAACACGCTTGTCCTGCTCATGATGTACGGATGTGATCACGGCAGCCGCCCAGCGCGGCCCGACTCCATACAAGGAGGATCCATGCCCAGAGTTCGTCCGCGGCAGCGTGCCGTGGTCGCAGCGGCCGGGGCCACCGCCCTCACGGCCGCAGCGCTCATATCCGCCCCGCTGTCAGGGGCCGCCACCGCGGCGCCTGCCGCCAAGGCCCCGGTGGCCAGGGTGGTACCGGCCGTCGAAGGGCACCAACTGGTCCGCGCCGCCGACGGCCCGCTCAGCATCGAGCAGTGCCAGGCCAAGTGGGGGATCAACTGCTATAGCCCGACCCAGTACCGGCAGGCTTACAACCTGAACCCGCTGTACCGGGCCGGCATCACCGGCAAGGGCCGCACGATCGTCATCGTGGACTCGTTCGGCTCGCCGACGATCCAGCACGACCTGGACGTGTACAGCGCGCAGTTCGGCATCAAGAGCGCGCCGGTGCAGGTGGTCAAGTGGGGCAACGTCCCGCCGTGGGACGCCACGAACCCGGACATGACCGGCTGGGCGGGTGAGTCCACGCTGGACGTGGAGATGGCGCACGCCGTGGCGCCGGACGCGAAGATCATCCTGGTGGAGACGGCGGTCGCCGAGACCGAGGGCGTCGTCGGCCTGCCGGAGATGATGGACGCCGAGAAGTCGCTGATCGACCGCGGCATCGGTGATGTCATCTCGCAGAGCTTCGGGGCGACCGAGAACACCTTCCCCGGCTTCGAGCAGGGCAACTTCTCGAGCATCGAGAAGCTGCGGTACGCGTTCAAGGACGCGGCCAGGCACGGGGTGACGGTGCTGGGGTCCTCCGGTGACAGCGGTGCCACGGACTACATCGAGGACGGCAGCGCCAACTACCCCTACCAGGTCAACTCCTGGCCGTCGTCGGACCCGCTGGTCACCTCGATCGGCGGCACCCAGCTGCACCTGAACGACGCGGGCAACCGCACCGCGCCGGACAGTGTCTACAACGACTACGGCGCCAGTGGCGGTGGCCAGTCCCACGTCTTCGGCCGTCCCGCGTACCAGAACGGCGTCAAGGGCATCGTCGGCAACCACCGCGGCACGCCGGACATCTCGATGGCCGCAGCGGTCGACGGGGGCGCCTGGGTGTACTCCAGCTACGACCCGACGTCGGTCGGCTGGGGCGTCAACGGCGGTACGAGCGAGTCGAGTCCGCTCTTCGCGGGCATCGTGGCACTGGCCGACCAGCTCGCGGGGCACCGGGTGGGCGACATCCACAGCGCGCTGTACGCGCTGTCCCAGCAGGCCCCGCACAACCCGTTCACGGGCGTCGTGGACGTCGCGGACGGTACGAACAACACCTATGACGGTGTCACCGGCTATACCGCGGTGAAGGGCTACGACATGGCGACCGGCATCGGCACCCTCGACGCGGCCCGCTTCGTCCCGGCTCTGGCACTGCAGAGCTGGCTGCACCACTGACCGAACGGCACTTCCCGGCCGCCGTCGTACCTCCGGGTACGGCGGCGGCCGTCCGCATGCCGGGACCCGCAGCGGGTGGCCGCCCGGTCGGGGAATGCCGTGGCGGGCGGACCCCCGAGCTGGGACGCTGGCCGGGGGCGTGCGGATCCGGGGCCCCGAGCACCGCGAGGAAGGCGGCACCGCATCATGTCCTCCACGCTGCGGGAGGTCCGGCTGGCCGATGCCTTCCTCGCTCTCTCCCAGGCCCTCGACGACAGCCAGGACTGCGTCGGGCTCCTGCAGCGGCTGGCCGACCACACCGTGGACCTGTTGGACCTCGACGCCGCCACCGTCCTCGCGCAGGGCCAGGGCCCGGCCGGTGACCACTCCCTGCACACCGCGGCGTCCGCCGCCGACCCGGCCGGCGCCGAGGCGGTGGGCCGGCTGGCCCGGATCCAGCTCGACAAGGGCCAGGGGCCCGGCCACGACGTACTGCGGTCCGGGACACGGCTGGCCGAGACACCGCTGAGCCGGCCCGTGCACCGCATCCGCTGGCCGCACTTCACCGGGCAGGCGCTGGCCTGCGGGTTCACCACGGTGGCAGTGATCCCGCTGCGCCGCGCGGACCGCACCCAGGGCGCCGTGGCGCTGTTCCACCGGCGCGCCGGGACGCTGACGCCGTCCGTCCTGGATCTCGGCCAGTCGCTCGCCGAAGCGGCCGCCATCACCCTCCGGCACGGCAGAGCCCTGGCCGAACAGCAGGCGCGGATCGGCCAGTTGCACAACGCGCTCGACAGCCGCATCGTGATCGAGCAGGCGAAGGGCATCCTCGCCGAACGCCACCACTGCAGCCCCGACGACGCCTTCGCCCTCCTGCGCCGGCACGCCCGCAGCCATCAGCTGCGGCTCGCCGAACTCGCCGAACGGATCATCGACGAACCGGCGGGGCCGGACACCCGACAGTGAGCGACGCCGGCCGCGAACCCTCGACCGGAGCACGCGACGACCGGGCCGCCCGCGCTCACCCCGCCGCGGTCACTCGACGGGCACCGCGTTGATGTCGACCCCGAGCGGGGCCGGTGTGCGGGCGCCGAGCCAGCCCATCGCGGCGATCTGCACACCGGCCTGGAAGCGGCTGCGCGCGTCCACCCGGGTCATGAGGTCGGCCATCATGCGACGGATCGTGCGCAGCGAGACGCCCAGCCGCTGCGCGGCACGTTCGTCGGTGAGACCGCACGCGAGCAGCCGCAGCAACTGCCGCTCCTGGACGGTGAGTCCGGCGGGATCACGGGTCGGCGTCTCACCGAGCGCCCGCGCCTGGTCCCACACCTGCTCGAACAGGGCCCGCAGTGCCGCGATGACCCCGGGGCTGTGCAGCAGCACCGCGCCCTTGCGCGGGTCTTCGGGATCGACGGGGACGACGGCGGTCCTGCCGTCGACGATGATCATGCGCAACGGCAGGGTGGGCGTGGTGCGCACACTGCCGCCCAGCTCGCTGAGCCAGCGCGCGTACTGCACGGTGGCCGGGTCGTTGCGGACACTGTCGAGGTAGACGGTCCGCATCCGTACCCCGCGGTCCAGCGTCTCCTGGTCCAGGTCGCGGCTGGCCTCCATGACATGGGCCGGCTGCGGTCCGCCGGGGGCGAAGGAGAGCACCTCCCCCGCCGCGTCCGCCGCCAACTCCTCCAGCCGGACCCGCACTTCACTCAGGTCGCAGAGGATCTCGACGCCGGAGGAGCTGCTGGCCGGCCGCGTGGTCGCGAACTCGGTGATCAGACTGGCCATCGCGTTGCGACTGCGGTCCATCTCGTTCTGCCGGCGCTGTGCCTCCGCTTCCTGACGGGCGAGCATGGCGGCGAGCCCCAGCTCCGGATTGACGGCACGCCAGCGCCCGGTCGGTCCTGCCGGGCGGACCAGCGCGAGGTCAGCGAGCTGGTCCAGCGAACCGCGTATGGCTTCCACCGACTGCTCCAACAGATCGGCCACGTCGGGGATGTCTAACTCGGGATGCATGAGCATCGTCCGATAGACCCCCTCGGCCACCGCGTCAAGAACTAGCCGTTCTCCCACCTGGTACCCCCCGAGCTCCCCTGGGTGGTCAGACTGCGACGCACCCGCCCGTGACAAAAACGCCGTCGAGGAACACCCCGCTGAAGGTGTTCGACGACCGACTCAGGGCGTCAGCGTAGCGGTGCAGCAACCTTAGGTGAGGGCTTCGGAAGCTCCG
The DNA here is from genome assembly GCF_010548325.1 of Streptomyces sp. SID13666. NCBI lineage: Bacteria > Bacillati > Actinomycetota > Actinomycetes > Kitasatosporales > Streptomycetaceae > Streptomyces > Streptomyces sp. SID13666. The sequence goes on from NZ_JAAGLX010000003.1 coordinate 153,513, forward strand.
ATTCTGCGGAAAACGCGTGGCCGGGCGGGGTGCGCGGACATATCGATCGCGAACCGCCCGCGGGCGCGCGGTAAAGACGCAGTTCAGAACGTTGCAAAGGGAACCCTTTCTACCGGTCCCGCAACCCCTGTCCACCGTCGGTGTCACCTTCCTGCCATGCGCCATTGACGCCTTGCTGTAAGGAAGTCGCCGCAGGCCTCTGTGACCGCTGGTGTTCAAGGGGTGCCAGTGATGCCAGGGATGGTTGGGGCGTCGACGCTGTTCGAGTGGGCCGGCCGGTGGCCGGAGCTGGCCCGAGGGTGCCAGTGCAGCTTGGTGACAGCTCCGGCTACTGACAGCCGGGGGCACCGCGGGCCACTCTCATGGTGTCGGAAGAACGGCACGGCAGCCGGACCATCCGAAGCGCGAACCACCAGCACCACCCACCGGTTTCACACCGGTTCGGCCATGACCCCGGCGGGAGTCCGGGATCCCCACGAACGGAAGGCTCGGGCATTCCTATGCGCAAGCTCGCGGTATCCATCGCCTCTGTCGCTGTCATCCTCGGTGCGTCCGTCTCCGTGGGGAGCTCACTGGGCGCCGCGTCCCCCGCCACCGCTCCCGCCCACTCCGTCAGCGTCGTGGCCGACGGCCCCACGCCGGCTCCGACGCCCACCCCGGCGCCCACCCACCCGCCGGTCGAGCCCGACCCGACGCACCCGGACACCTGGGGCTGGGGCTGAGCAGCGGTTCGTATCCGGGGACGAAGGGAGTACGGGGAACATGACCACGGCACTGGACCGACCGCAGAACCTCCCGCCCACCCTGACCATGGCGGCCGCGACGACCACCGTGACCACGACCACCAGCGTCCTGCTCGCCGACGGACACCACCTGTTCCGTTCCGGTCTGAGCGCCCTGCTCGACCGCGAACCGGACCTCACCGTCTGCTCCGAGGCGTGCGACGCGGAGAGCGCCGTGGCCCAGGCCACCGGGGACCGGCCCGACATCGCGGTCGTCGATCTCGACGTGCCGGGAGCCGGCGGACTGCGGACCGCCGAGCTGATCCGGTCGCTCTCCCCGCGAACGGCCGTTCTGCTGCTCGGTGCCGCACCCCGCGCCGACGAGGTGCAGCGCGCCTACGCCGACGGTGTGCACGGCATGCTCCGCAAGGACGTACGGCCCGAGCGCCTCATCAGCACCGTCCGTGAACTCGCGGCGGGACGACGGGTCTTCGACCCCGAGCTGGTGCTGGTGGCGATCCGGCCGGGGCCTGACACGCCGACCCGCCGGGAACTCGCGGTCCTGCGGCTGGTCGCCGCCGGCAGCACCATCGGCGAGGTCGCGAACCAGCTGTCGCTGTCCCCGGGGACGGTGCGCAACTACGTCTCGTCGGCCATCGCCAGGACCGGCGCCAGGAACCGCTGCGACGCCATAAGGATCGCCCGCGAGAACGACTGGCTGTAGCGGCCGGCCGAACGACGGACCCCCGTCCTCAGCCTTGCTCTCGCATCGTGTCGACGATGTCGCAGAAGCCCTGGGGCAGGCTGCCGGAACCCGATGCCGGGCGGCTGCCGATCAGGAACTCCCCCACCGAGGACTCCGACGTCCAGTCCAGACCCAGGGCGCGCGCCGCCGCGTCGGTGTCACCCGAACCGAGCCCGCACGGTGCCAGACCCATCGCCGTCGCCACCAGGTAGAGGGTCTGGTAGAGCACTCCCACGTGCTTGAGCGTCAGCGCGTACGCGATCTGGCTGTACTTCCACGACAGCCGGCCGAACCGCGAGGTCACCGTCAGCAGCACCTGCGGATCCACCGTGCAGTTGGTGGCCCGCCATGCCGCCGTCAGCAGTTCCCTGAACGCCGCCTCGTCAGCCGCGCCGTGCCAACGGCGCGGCTGCAGTCGGTGTGCGGCGGCGTCGTAGCGGTAGACCCCCGTGGGCAGCCCCTCGCAGGCGGCGACCGACAGATAGATCTCCAGCTCGCCCGTGGCGCCGCCGGCCGGGTAGGGGCGGTCGATCGCGTCGTACGAGTTCGGGGAGGACGGGTCGCGCGGGATCACCTGCCGGACCCGGGCCGCCCGGTAGAGCAGTTCGGCGATCTGCTCCAGCGTCACCGGGGTCTCCGCGTAGGTGCGGATGGACCGGCGCCCCTCCAGCACCTCGGTCAGCCGCGGGTCCCGGGCCGTCACCTCGTCCCAGTCCGGCACCGGCAGGTCGATACCCGGCTCGTCCTCGTTGCTCCCGGCGCCCGGCAGGGCCGGCGGGTGCGGTACGTCCTGGTGGGCGAAGACGCCGCCGCTGGTGTAGTCGTGCCGGCCGGCCCGGCTGCGGGAGTGGAAGAGCAGATCGTGGAAGTCCCACAGCGGCGGGTCCGCCGCCGGGAGCGCGGGGGCGGCGCCCACCGCGGCACCCGCGGCGGGCTCCATGAAGCCGGTCCCCGCCAGCAGGGCGGCCAGCGCGGCGCCCGACTGCTCCGGCAGCCCGGCCAGCGCGGCCGCCTCCGCCACGGTGCGCGGCGTGGTCAGCGCCGCGACGAACGCCGCCGCGGCCGGCTGGTGCAGTGTCACCCGGTAGGGCGCCAGCGGGGATTCCATGACGCAGCCCTGGCCGATCGTTCCCCCGCCGCCGTCGGCGGGTCCGTCGGGCAGTCTGCGCAGATAGGCGAACCGGGACAGCACCACGGCCGTGGTGCCGAGGTCCGGCGCGCCGGGGGTGGCCGCCGAGCGGGCGATCGGCACGGCGGTGGCCAGCGGTCCGGTCAGCGGGTCGTCGAGGATGCTGGTCACCAGATAGGGGAACCGGCCCAGCAGGCTCAGCAGCCGGCCGGCCTCGCGGTCCCCGGCCAGCGCGTCGGCGTCGACCGGGCCGGCGCCCAGCGCCAGCAGCCGGCGCACGGTCGGCGCGCCGAGCGCGTGGACGCGCTGGCGGCCCCAGGGGTGGGTGAGTTCGACGTCGTCGCCCTCCGCCGCCACTTTCACGTCCTGGCGGAGCGTCAGCATCCGTCGTACCCGGGACAGTTCGGCGTCAGCGGTGGTCAGCGGCTGTTCTGTGATGGTCATGGCGCGCCTTCCGTCCTGCGGTCAGATGAAGATGGCGGTCGGGTTGAGGTCGGCCTCCGCGGTGGGCGCGGCCTTCCAGCCCAGCCGCACGGGAACGTCGTAGAGCCGGCCGGGCGCGAACCGGGCCCAGAAGTGCCGCATCCCGGGGACGATCACCTTGGCGACGGGCAGGCCCACGTCGGGGCGGGTCTGGTCCAGGACGAGCATCTCCATGCCGTGGTCCGCCACCAGGCGCTGCACCGTCTCGAGGTCCGTGCGCAGATCGTCGGCGGCCAGCGGGTCCCAGCGGCCGGCCGCGGCGGGGGCGTGGCCGTCGAGGGGCCTGAGGTACGGCTGGTTGGCCAGCGTCGCGCTCTTCCACCAGGCCTTCTGCTCGTGGTCGGCGCCCGAGTACGTCGTCTCGCCAGGACCGGCGTCGGCCACCGGTGACAGGAACTGGTTCATCTCGGTGAGGGCCCGGGTCAGCGCGATGTGCGGATCGAGGTGGGCACCGAAGGCGATCAGGATGTCCTCGGCCGGCTTGTCGGTCCGCCGGGAGAACGCGCCCACCACCGGGATCCCGAAGTCGGCCGTCAGGTCCAGGGCCCACATCTCACGGTTCAGGCCCGCGTAGACCTCGCGCATCCGGTCGATGTACGGGTCGCCGAAGGAGTCCAGGTCGACGGCCGGTCGCTGGACGCGGTTGTACCACCACAGGGCGACCGCGTCACGTTCCACGAGCTCCAGGAAGCCCTGCAGCGTCGCGTCCTCGAACGAGGTGCCCGCGGCGGCCCCGTTGGAGTCGCCCATGGCGAAGAACGGGCCGTTGTGCCGGTAGCCGTAGTACAGCGACATCGTCGGCAGCCAGCGGGTGCGCTCCGACGTCAGCGACCAGGCGGGCGACCACTCGATGACCGCGTCCTCGCGGAACCGCTCGGGCACGGTGTTGAACATCGACTTCTTGGCGTTCCACAGCTCCCGCTCGCGGAACTGCCGGTCGCTGAAGAGCAGGCTGGTGGACGGGTGCACCGCCTGCTCGCCGAGCTCCTCGTAACGGGCGGTGCGGCGCGCCTCGTCGCCCTGGAACACCCCGGAGTAGCGCTCCATCGCCTCGCCCATCGCGCTCGCCCGCGCCTGCGAGTCCGTCCGCCCCTTGCCGCAGCTGATGCTGCGCAGACCGGTACGGAGCTGGCGCAGGTCGCCGACCTGGCGGGCGAGGTTCTGGCCCGCGACGTAGACCCGCAGGCCGCCGGGCGTCCGTTCGGCGGGCACCAGGGTGGTCACCACACCGGTGACCGGGCTGAGCTGGGGCCGGTACTTCAGCAGCATGTCCTCGGGCGAGGCGGACCGGTGGCCGCCGTCCGCGGTGAACGCCTTGGCCCGGCTCTCGAAGCGCACCGGTGCCAGCTGGCGGCGCTCCATGGTCGCGGCGTCGCCGCAGGACGGGCACTGCGGCCGGCGGACCAGCTCATGGCGTTCCGCCTCGGCGAGCACGGTGTCGAACGTCAGCACCTGGGCCTTCTCCGAGCGGACCCCCGCGGCCCACTTCGCCGCCTCCAGCGCGGCGAGCTGCACCCCGAGGGCGGCCGTGGGCGCCAGGTGCGCCCCGACGGTCGGTACCGGCTGGTCCCTGCCCAGCCGGTGCTGGAGGTAGCTGAGCGACTGCCGGTTGGCGGAGAGCCGGTGCGCGAGGCACTCCCAGCAGCCGGTTCCGGTGCCGGGCGCTCCGGCCGGGGTGTCCGCGGACGCCGGTGCGTCCGGGACGAAGACCGGTCCCGCCCAGACGATCGAACCGACCGGCCGGGCCAGCATCCACGGGGTGCCGGAGGCGAGGGCGGCCGCGTTCCGGCCCGCAAGGCCGGGGTTGAGGTAGTCGTCGGTCAGCGCGACGACGAGGTCGGCACCCTCGGTGTCGGCGGGCGGCGCGTCCGCCGGTGCGAGCGCCACGTGCGCGGCGCCGGCCGCGAGCAGCGCCGCGACGAACGGCTCCGGTGTCACCTTCCCGTAGACCTCCACCCGCACCCGGGCGTCCCGCAGCGCGGCGACGGCCGTGTCGCCGTCGCGGCCCGCCATCTCGAAGAATCCGGCGGCGGCCGGGTCGGTCGCCGGGTCGGAGGCGGCGGCCCAGCCACCGGCCACGAGTTGGTCCAGGGCCACCGCTACCCGGTCGGCGGGCACCGCGGGCGCCAGCTCAGCACCGATCTCGTGGGCGCTCCTGGTGCCGTCCAGGAGCGGCGCCAGCCGTTCGGCCAGTGAGCCGTTGACGACGCAGACGCCGCGTTCGGACACCAGGTAGACGGCCTCGCCGTCGACGACGTAGGGGGTGTAGTGCCGCTTGAAGCCGATGCCGGGCGTCGGCCGGGTACTGGTCATGGTGACTCCGTAGTCCGAATTGGGGCGGGGCGGGCCGGGCTGCGACCCAGGGCGTTGGTGCCGGGCTCAGCGCAGGGTGGCGAGCGGGGCGGTGGCCGGGTCGATCAGCCGCAGCAGGAGGAGGCCGACGGCGGCGCCGCCGTCCAGCGCGCCGAGGTTGACGCGGTCGTCGGCGGCGCGGTCCCCGAACCAGCTGCCGGTGGCGTGGTGCCGGCGCAGCAGTTCGGCGACGAGGACGCCGGCCGCTTCCCGGCCGTCGAAGAACGGTCCCGGCACCAGGGTCTCGGCGGTGCTGCCGGCGAGGTCGTCGTCCAGGGTGTGCAGCAGGCCGGCCTCGGCCGAGGTCAGTGCCTCGCCCGCTGCGGCGACCAGTTCGCGGGTGCCGAGCGCCGCGATCTCGGCGGCGGTGACGGGCGGGGTGAGCCCGGCGAGGTCGCCGGGGTGGACGGCGCCGGTGCCCAGCGAGACGGCGGTGTCCAGGCAGGCCAGCCGTCCGCCGCGGGCGGTCGTCGTGAACCGGTGCGCGCGCAGCAGCGCGCGGGCGGCGTCGGGATCGGCCAGCAGGCCGGGGGCTTCCGCGACGGTACGGGCGAGGGCCGCGGCGATGCTGTCGGCGCCGGTCGGCACCAGGTCGAGGAAGGTCGCCGGGGTGGTGAAGCGGCCGGCCGGGGTGTCGCCCGCCAGTTCCTGGCGAGCGGCCTCGGCGAGGTCGCGGATCGCCGCGTCGGCGTCGGTGGCGACGCCCGTCGTTCCGGCGCCTGTGGCGCGGCGCAGCCGCAGCAGGTTCAGCAGCAAACCGGCCGCGCCCAACGGGCTGTCCTGGTACGGGAGCCGGTCGGCGTCGCGGGCCGAGGACCGGCCGGCGGGCGCCGCCGCGAGGGCCGCCGCTCCGGGGACCAGGGCCCGCGCCACGTCGAGGAAGGCGGGCTCGGCGAGGGTTTCGGCGCCGCGGGCCAGGGCGTGGATGAGGGAGCCGGGTCCGGCGAGACCGCCGGGCACCGGGACCCCCGAGGCCAGCCGGGTGTCGCGGGCGAAGCCGAAGGAGGCCGGGTGGCGCGGGTCGATGAGGGAAGCCGCGGCCCACAGCGTCTCGTGCGCCGCCTGCCGGAAGCGCGGCGACCCGGTCGCCGACCACAGTTCGGCGAGGAACAGCGCCACGCCGACACCGCTGGTGACGAGGTCGACGCCGCTGAGCACCTCGACCTGGCGCAGCCCGGTGGCCGGGTACCAGCTCAGCCCGATCCAGCCGCCGCCCGCGGCGGTGCGCTGCCGGTCGGCGAGCATCCGGTCGCCCAGCCGCACGGCGTGGTCGAGGAGTTCACCGGACGTCGGTACGGAGAGCGGGGCCGGTCCCCGGGAGGCGGTGGTGGCGGGCGGGAGCTGCGTCCCGGACCGTGCCGCGTCGATGCAGCCGGAGAGGACCGCGGTGTGCAGATCCAGGTCGAAGCGGTCGAGTTCGGTGATGCGGGCGTGCAGCCGGTCCCAGGCGGTGCTCTGGAAGTGACCGGGGATCTCGTGGCCCTGGGCGGTGAACACCGAGGACGACGTGGTCAGCGAGCGGAAGAACGGGATGTCCAGGACGCGGTAGGAGTCGAGTTCGCTGAGCACCACCTCAAGCAGGTCGCCGCGTGCGCTGTCGCCGGCGCGGGCGGCCACGGCGCCGCGCAGGGCGCCGGCGATCACGGTCTCGCGGGTGGCGCCGTCGGAGAGCGCGAGCGGGCTGGTCGAGGTGCGCAGGATCTTGTAGCCGTCCCAGGTGTGCCGCCAGATGTAGCGCACCCAGACGCCCTTGAAGCCGGCCAGCGGGCCGTCCGGGGACGCCAGCCGGTCCCGCATCCCGGCGAGTGTGCGGTGCATGTCGCGGTAGCCCGCGACGACCTCGTCCGCGTACTCCCACGGGTCGGCCTTCTCGCCGTCGTGCACCGGCCGGTACGGCGGCAGTGGCAGGGCGGGCTTGCCGGGTTCGATCTCCAGGTCGTCGGCGCGGGAGAGGCAGCCGATGTCCACCACCGGGCGGTCCTTGGACGGCACCCACGGCTGCACGGCCATGGCCGTGCGCACGACGGTCGACTCCAGTACGTCCAGCAGTCCACCCTGGCCCGCGGGCAGCGCCGGCGGGGTCTGGACCCGTGGGTAGAGCAGGCACTCCAGATCGGTGATGACCGGATACTCGCCGCTGGCCAGCAGGTTGTCGGACCACAGGTCGCGGCCTTCGAGCAGCTGCACCAGCCGGACGGTCATCCCGAGCCGGCGGTAGAAGCGGGCGAAGCCCTCCCGGTCGGTGCAGGGCAGCGCGGGAACGAGCTCCTCCCAGCCGTAGGCGTCGCCGTGGTCGGGCTCGTGCTCGGTCACCGGATCGGCGGCGGGGCCGGTCGCGGCGCCGTCGTCCGGTGCGCTGCGGTCGCTGCGCACCAGCACGGTGCGGACGTGGAGTTCGGGTGACAGGCCCGCGGCGTTGAGGTCACGGACCAGGTCCATGTAGGCCGTGGCGTGCCGCAGGTCCTTCGGCTTGTAGACGACGCCTTGGCCGTCCGCGAAGTGCAGCAGCGCGACGGACCGGCCGCCCGCGTGGCGGTCGCCCGCGTCACCGTGCACCGCGGCCAGGGCGCCCGGGTCGGCGCCGTCCCAGAGGCGGGTGCGCAGCAGTTCCCGGTCGGAGGCGAGCCGGGCGAACATCTCGGTGTAGACGTGCTGCCAGTGGCGGCAGGCGGTGCCGACGAGGAAGGCGAGCGCGGGCAGCCGTTCCAGCCGGGCCAGCCAGCCCTCCTGCGAGGCGTCGGGGCCGCCCTGCGCGTCCCAGTCACCACCGCCGGGGTGCGCGGACGACGACTGGACCTCGTAGCGCATCGGCAGGTCCAGCGCCTCGGTCAGCCGCCGCACCAGGGTCTCCGCCAGGTCGGCCCGCGCGGAGTCGAGCACCTGGACACCGAGCACGGACGCGGTGTCCGCGGCTCCCGTGAGGTCGTAGGGCAGCAGGGCGCCGGCGGCGGTGCGGAAGGACGCGGTGATCGCACCCGGTGCGACGGTCTCGGCGGTGGGGGCGGCGGGCTGGGCGCGCAGGAAGCCGATGAGGGCGTGCGCCCAGTCCGGGACGACGGACGGGTCGCGCAGCGCGACCGGCCGCAGCCCGTCGCCGAGTTCACGGCCGGTGGCCGCCAGGTGGTCGAGCAGCACCCCGGCCGACGCCGGGTCGCCCGCCGCCCGCCGCAGCCAGCCCGCGACGGCGGTGGAACGGCTGTGCTGTTCGTCCTCGGCGGCGGCGAAGACGGGTGGTCCGGCCCCGTCCGGTGTCCCGTCGGCGGTGGTCGAGGCCGCGGCGCGCTCCGGGAAGGAGGCGGCCAGGGCGATCACGGCACGCAGCCGGTCGTCGCCGCGGGGGACGCCGGGCAGGAGCGTGCCGTCGCCCGCCGGGGACCCGGCGGCCGTTCCCGGCACGGCGGGGGTGGTGAGCCAGGCCTGCAGGTCGAGCGTCATCTCAGATCTCCTGGGGTCGGACGAGGCGGGTGAACAGGGGGTCGTGGTCGAGCAGTTCGTCGTAGGTCCCCGAGGCGGTGACCCGCCCGGCGTCCATGACGTGGATGCGGTCGGCCCGGCGGATGGTGCTGAGCCGGTGGGCGATGACGATGCGGGTGCGGTCGAGGGCGGCCACGGCGTCGGCGACGTGGGCCTGGGTGGCGTTGTCGAGGGCGGATGTCGCCTCGTCGAGCAGCAGCACGGCGGGGCGTCTGACCAGCGCGCGGGCGAGCAGGATGCGCTGGATCTGACCACCCGAGAAACCCTGCGCGTCCTCACCGATGCGAGTGCCCAGGCCGAGCGGCAGGGCCCGGAGTTCGGCGGCGATGCCGGCTTGTTCCGCGGCGGCCCAGACGTCGTCCTCGGTGACGTCGGGGTCGGTGCCCGCCAGGTTCTCCAGCAGGTTGCCGCGCAGCGTCCGCCCGTTCTGCAGGACGGTGCCCAACTGACCGCGCACCAGACGAAGATCGAGGGCGGCGAGGTCCTGTCCGTCATGCCGCACGGTTCCGGACTCGGGGATGTCGAACCCCAGGATCAGCCGGATCAGTGTGGACTTGCCGGCGCCGGACGGTCCGACGACGGCGACGAACTCGCCCTCCTCGGCCCGCAGGCTGACACGGTCCAGAGCCGGCACCGCAGCGCCCGGGTAGCGGAAGGTCACCTCTTCGAGGGCGACCGCGCCGCCCAGCACCCCGGGGTCGCGGCGGTGCGGTCCCGAGGCGGGGACGGCGGGCGCCGCGAGCACCGGCCGCAGCCGGTCCAGCACCGGCGCGATGCCGTACGCGGTGGCCGCCGCGTGGGTGAGCTGGCCGAGTGCCAGCGCCACCTGTCCGGCCGCGATACCGGCCGCCATCAGATGCCCTGCGGAGACGCCCCCGGCGCCCCCGGCGGCTGCCGCCGCCAGCAGCACGGCGAGCAGCAGCGGTTGCAGAGCGGCGGTGACGGCGCCCGATGCGGCGTCGGCGCGCATCGCGGCGGCGTCGGCGCGCTTCTGCCGGGCGAAGGGCCCGGCCCAGCGGGCGAAGGCCTGGATCTCGCGCCCCGCCGTCTGGAGCTTGTCGATGCCCAGCAGCAGCCCGTACAGCACTCCGTGCAGCCGGCCGTGCAGCGCGTACACCTCGGATTCGTACCGTTGCCTGCGCCGTCCCAGCAGGAGCAGGACGGTGACGGCGGCGACCTCGTCGGCCAGCAGCACACCGCCGAGCCGCAGATCCACGGTGAGCAGCAGTAGAAGTCCCGACAGCGAGAAGAACGCTCCCAGTACCGCGGAGACCAGCACTTCCGACAGTGCCTGACGGGCCTCGGCGACGGCGTTGGCCCGGTGCACGAGGTCGCCGGTGGAGAAGTCCCGGAAGAACCGGGCGTCATGGGTGAGCAGCCGGTCCCAGACGGCCGGTTCCAGCGCCGCCTGAATGCGTCCGGTGAGCCGCACGGCGGCGGTGTTGCGGACCAGCAGGAGCAGGAGTCCCGCCGCCGAGGCCGCGCCGAGCAGCAGCGCCAGCCAGCGCAGCGGGTGGCGGTCGGCGGCCAGCAGCCGCGGCATGAGCAGTCCTGCGCTCAGTGGCACGAGCAGCGTCAGAACGGCGGTGAGCAGACCGGCGCCCGCGAGGACCACCAGGTCGCGCCGGGTGCCGGGGGCGCCGAGCGCGAAGCGCAGCAATGAACCGGGGGTCGGGGTGCCGGGCGGCAGCGGCCGGTAGAGCAGCAGCGCCTGGCGTGAGCAGGCGGGTCCCGCCGGCCGGCGCCGGGCACCGCCGGTGTCCCGGGCCGCCGGGTCGTGCACCAGATGGCCCCGGCCGCGCGGCACCAGGGCGAGCGGGCGGCCGTCGTCGGAGGCGAACGCGATCATCGCACCGGCGGTGCCACCGGGATCACCGTGAACGTCGTCGCCGTCCGGACTCTTCGCGCCCTTGGGCGCCTTGGCGGCCGGGAGGGTGACCTGCCGCCAGCGCACGCCCAGCCGCCGCAGCAGGGCGATCAGCGGGTCGCGGGCAGTGCGCACCGAGGCGGGCAGTTCGGCCGGCACCTCGATCCCCAGGGCGGGGCCGAGGGCCGCGAGCACGGCGAGCGCGTGGGCGGCGGCGTCCGGCGGTGGGACGGCCACCGCGCGGGCCTCCCCGCTCGGGCGGCGGGCCGCCGGGCCGAGCCCGTCGAGCGCGGCCGCGAGGGTCGCGCGGTTGGCCGCCGCCGTCGCGTTCAGTGCGGCCGTCGCGTCGGCGGCGCGGCTGCGCTCCGCCTGCTGAGTGGGCGTCATGACTGCTCCTGAACAGGACGGTTCGGGGTCGGTGCGACCGGGGCGGCGGCGGTGGCGTCCTGGCCACCGGCCTCGGACAGCAGCGTCCGGTAGCGGCCCGGCACCGCGGCCAGTTCCGCCGGGGTGCCCTGCTGGACGATGCGGCCGCCCTCCAGGACGACCACCCGGTCGGCGGAGCGGACGGTGCTCAGCCGGTGGGCGAGCACCAGGCAGCTGGTACCGCGCCGCCGGAGGTGCGTGTTGACCAAGGCCTCGGTGCGGGCGTCCAGCGCGGAGGTCGCCTCGTCCAGCACCAGCAGCGGCGGGTCGAGGGCCAGCGCACGGGCCAGCTCCAGTCGCTGCCGCTCTCCGCCGGAGAGATTCCGTGCGTCCTCCTCGATCCGCCCGGCGTCCAGGCCACCACGGCCACGGACCAGGTCGGCGGCCTCGGCGTCGGCGAGCGCGCGGTGCAGGGCGGTCTCGTCGGCCGCCGGGTTCCACAGCGTGAGGTTGTCGCGCATGGTGCCCTCGAAGAGCCGCAACCGCTGCTCCACGTAAGCGACCTGGCTGGTCACCACGGCGCGCGGCAGTGATTCGCGCGGCACTCCGTCCAGCAGCACGTCGCCGGTCCAGGGCCGGAGCACTCCGGCGGCGAGCCGGGCCAGCGTGGACTTGCCGCTGCCGCTCGATCCGACGACCGCGACCCACTCCCCCGGCCGCACCGTCAGCGAGATGCCCTCCAGCGTCGCCGGCCGGTTGGGGTCGTAGCCGAAGGAGACGTCCCGCAGCTCCAGCAGGCCGCTGAGCGCGACGGGTCCGGCCGAGCCGTCCACCGGGTCCAGGACGGCCGTCAGATAGGGGTCGGGCTCGGAGAGTTCGACGTCGTCGAGGAGCGCGGACTGGGCTCGCGCCATCGTCAGCTCGGATCCCGTGCCGACGAGCTGGGTGACCGGCAGCAGGAACCCGTTGAGCAGCAGCAGGAAGGCGAGCAGGGTTCCTACGGTCACGCTGCCGCCGATCAGCAGCGCGGTCCCGGCCACCACGACGGCCGCGGTGCCCGCCGTGGTGAGCGCGGTCGGCAGTGAGAGCGGTACGAGGACGGCGGTGGCGACGTTCTGCGCGGTGTCCATGGCCCGCGCCTGCCAGCCCGACCAGGAGCGGAAGAACGAGTCCTCGGCCCCCTCCGCCTTCAGTGTCTCGATGGCGGAGATCCCGGCGAAGGCCACCCCGTCGCGCTTGTGCTGCTCGGAGTGGAGCTGGTGCAGCATGCCGCCGCGCCGCCGGTCGGCGAGTTTCAGCGCCGCGATGTCGATGACCGCCACCACCACCGGCACGATTGCCAGCCGGGGTTGCAGCCAGATCAGAGCCGCGAGATGCGCGGCGGCGGTGGCGGCCGAGGCGGCGCCGCCGGCGGCGCGGTACGAGAGCAGCGCCGAGAGCCCGTCGTTGATCTGGACCCTGGTCACCAGACCGCCGAGCTGCCTGCGGTGGAAGAACGAACCGGGCAGCCGCAGCATGCGCCACAGGAATCCGGTCGAGGTGCGGGCCGCCATGGAGGCCAGCACCCGGTTGACGACGCTCTGTTGCAGCCAGGTGCCGAGCAGCACCGCGGCGGCCGAACCGCCGGTGGCCAGGACGAGCGGGAGGGCCCAGGCGCCGGTTCCGCCGATCGTCACCGAGGTGAGGTAGGCCCGCAGCAGGAACGCCGCGGCCATCGCGGGAACGGTGAGCAGCACCGCGACCAGCACGGCGATCAGCAGCGCGAACCCGTACGGCCGGATCCTCGTCAACAGCCCCCGCAGGAACGGGAACCGGGCTCCGCCCCGTTCGAAGTCGGGCCCCGGTTCGAAGCCGACCGCGATGCCCGCGAAGGAGTCCCAGAACTCGGCCGGTGTCGCCGAATGGCTGCCCAGCGAGGGATCGTTGACGCGTACACGGCCGCGCTTGATGCCTTCGAAGACCGCGAAGTGCGGACCGGTGACGAGCACCATCGACGGCACCGGCACGGCGTCCAGGCCCAGCAGCCGGTCCTCGCCGCGCACCACCCGGCGGCCCCGCGCCACCAGGCCGTAGCGGCCCGCGGCGCGGGCCACCGCGGCGGCGCTCACACCGTCGCGGGAGACACCGCAGGAGCGGGACGCCTCGTGCAGGGTCGTCCGGCGGCCGAACGCGCCGAGGACGATCGCGAGACAGGCGGCGCCGCAGTCCTGCTCCTCCATCTGCGGGACGACGGGCGTCCGCAGATAGCGGCGCCGGCGGCCCGCGCCGAGAGCGCTGCTCTTCGGTGGCGGACCCGGGGCGGCCGCCGCCGGCTCCTGGCTCTTCCGCTCCTCGGCGGTCCGGGTGTCGAGGCTCATCGCCCGGCCCCCGTACCCAGGATGACCTGGTAGGGGCGGCGGGAGCCGAGGTCGACGGAGACGTCCACGGGCACCGGGCCGTACGTCGGGGGCAGCGCGCCGGACGCGGCATCCGGCACGGCGGTGATCGTCCAGACCGGGTCGGCCCCCGACCCCAGGTCGCTTTCGCCGAGCGGCAGTGCACCGTCGAGCGAGTCGGCGCGGGCGGGATACGGGTCCACGGCCGTGATGCGGGCGCGCACCGTGCCGGACGGCAGGGGCAGCAGTACGGACTGGCCGGGTCGCAGGCGTGCCAGGTCCCGGGCGGAACCGGTGTAGAGCCGCAACGTGGCCGGTTCGCCGGCCGGGTCGAGCGCGAGCAGCGCGGCCCCGGCCGGCAGAGTGCCGCCGGGCGCGGTCAGCACACCGGCGACCGTGCCGTCCGCGGGAGAGCGGAGCTCGGCGGTGCCGCCCGGGCCGGGGGCCGTGGTGCGCAGCAGCGCGAGGAGCTGCCCGCGGGTGACCCGGTCCCCCGGGTGGACCCGCAGGTCGAGCACCGTACCGGCGACGTCGGCGCGGGCGAGGACCGGCGCGGGGCCGTGGGCCAGCACGCCGTGCAGGGACAGGGTGTTCGGGAGCGACCCCCAGCCCACCCAGGCACCGCCCGCTCCCAGGGCCAGGACCAGGGCGACGAGGGCGGAGCCGAGGCGGCTGCCGATGACACGGACCGGGCGGTCGAGGCCCGGTTCGAGCTGTGCGGCGGCCGCCGCGGCGGCGATCGTCACCGCTTGAGCGGACGGGCCCGTGCGCTCCGCTGACGCGGGCGGTTCTCCGTCGGGGACGGCCGGGACGGTCTTCATCGGGATCGTTGTCGTCATCGCCGTCACATCCCCGCGCCGAGGGAGGTGAGCTGCCTGACCTCGACGGGCAGTTCCCGCAGCCCGCCGAAGACGAACTGCTCGCTCCAGCGGGCGGTGCTCTCGTCGAGCGGGGTGCTCAACTCCCGATCGGCGCCTGCCGCCGCGAGCAGGGCCAGGACCGTTCCGCCGGCCATCAGTGACAGCGGAGCGCCCAGGCAGTGGTGCGGCCCGTGTCCGAAGGCCAGATGTCGGCGCTCCGCCCGGGCCGGGTCGAATCGGTCGGGATCGGGGAAGCGGCGCGGATCGCGGTTGGCGGCCGCGTACAGCAGCAGCACCACCCGTCCGGCGGGCAGCAGTGTGTCCCCGACCTGTACGTCGCCGCCCAGCCCGCGGGCGCTGGCCCGTACCGGGCTGCCCAGCCGCTGGCATTCGTCGAAGACGGCCTCGGCGGTGTGCGGTTCCGCGCGGATCCCGGCGGCCAGCGCGGGGTTCCGCAGCAACTGCCAGGCGGCGACCGCGAGTCCGGAGGTGAGTGTTTCGAGCCCGTTGGCGAACAGCATGACGACGAAGGCGAGCAGGTCCTCGTCGTCCAGCTGTCCCGCGTCCCTGGCCAGGACGAGGCGGCTGATGAGATCGCCGCCGGGGCGCGCCGCGCGGGCGGCGCACAGCTCTTCGACCCAGTCGCGGAACCCCTCGAACTCGGCGTCCAGGGCGGCGGTCTGTTCGGCGTCGGCGAACGGGTCCAGGAGGGACCGCGCGACCAGTCCGGCCCAGCCGGTGACCCGCTCGCGCTCTTCGGGCGGCACGTCGAGGATCGCGCACGACACCGCGACCGGCAGCGGCACGGCGAGGTCGGCCACCAGGTCGAAGGAGCCGCCGGCCAGCAGGGGCGCGAGCAGTTCCTCGGTGGTGGTCTCGATCCTGGCGCGGATCTCGGCGAGCCGGCGGGCGCTGAACGCGGCGGTCGCGAGGCGCTTCAGCCGGGTGTGGTCGGCGCCGTCCCGCATCGGCAGCGTACGGGCGAGCACCTGGGCGAGTGCGGAGGAACCGGGGCGGTCGAGCCCGATCGCGGCGGGGTCCACCGCGGTTCCGGGGTGCATCAGGACGGTGACGATCTCCTCGTAGCCGGAGATGACGTGGACGCGTCCCAGGTCCAGTACCGGGGCCTCGGTCAGCAGCCGCCGGTAGAGCCCGGCGGGGTCGCGTCGCGCGGCCGGGTCCTGGATGAACCGCGTGAGCTGGTGGCGGAGGCTTTCCATGCCCGGTTCTCCTTGTCGGTCCGTGAGTTGGTCGATGTATCGATGTGTCGTTGTGTCGTCAGGGATGGAGCCGGGTGCCGGACGAGGGGCGCCCCGGTGGGACCGTTCAGGTCCCACCGAGGCGCGGATTCCCGCGGCCGTGGCGGGCCGGCGGAGCGAGGACGCCCGCCGGCCCGGCCTCAGTCGGCCGCTACTGCGTCAGACTCGGAGGCCTTACCAACACGGACCGTGAGGTCAGTTGGAGACCGAGCTGAAGGACGAGACCGGGCAGGCCGCGGAGAGCAGCGAGCTGACGCTGATGCCGCCGGAGACGGTGTCCAGCTCCTCGACCTCGATGTCGAACTGCTCGGTCTCGGCGACAGCGGCGGTCTCGGTGATGTCCTTGTTGTCAGCCATGGCCGACTCCTCTCGTTTCACGGCGCCGGCCCCTGGTGGGCCGGTCTGCCGATTCCCTCATCCCCTTCGGCTTCCGGTTTTCCCGGCCGCTTCCGGCGATGAGAGAAATATGCACCCGAGGGCCGTCCGCACATCAGTGGGAAAAGTCAGAAACACCGCCTGCAAAATGTCATACCGCTTTCTTATGACGTTTTACATATTCGACGAACTCGCAGCTCAGGAAGGTAAAATGAATTCATTCCCTCTTGCAGACCCTCTCTGATACCGCGCACCATGTGCGCATGAAGGAGATTCCCGAAGTCATAGAAGTAGTGGAATTGCGGCAGTCCTACGGGGACTACGAAGCAGTACGCGGAGCGTCTTTCACCGTCCGGCGCGGAGAGCTGTTCGCGCTGCTGGGAACGAACGGCGCCGGCAAGACCACCACCCTCGAGGTCGTCGAGGGCTACCGTCCGCCCACCGCGGGTACGGTGCGGGTGCTGGGGCTGGATCCCTACGCGGACGGGCCAGCGCTCCGCCGCAGGACGGGGGTGATGCTCCAGGAGGGCGGATTCTTCAAGGAGTTGACCGTCCGGGAGACGGTGGACGCCTGGCGCCGTTTCAGCGGGCGGGCCCGCGCCACCGCCGACGTCCTCGGCCAGGTACGGCTCGACACCAAGGCCGGCACCCGCGTCGGCCAGCTCTCCGGGGGTGAGCGCCGCCGGCTGGACCTCGCGCTCGCCGTGCTCAACGACCCCGAGCTGCTCTTCCTCGACGAGCCCACCACAGGCATGGACCCCGAGGCCCGCCGCAACACCTGGCAGCTCGTCAGGGAACTGCGGGCGGCCGGCACCACCGTGGTGCTGACCACGCACTACCTGGAAGAGGCCCAGCAACTCGCGGACCGGGTCGCCATCATGGACGCCGGCCGCATCACCGCCACCGGCACGGTCGCCGAGGTCCTCTCCGGGCAGCGCAGCCGGATCACCTTCCCGCTGCCGTTCGCCACCACCGCCTCGGACCTGCCGCGGCTTCCCGGCGCGGACCTGGCCGTACAGGGTGACGCGGTGTCCTACGCCGTCGCCCGGACGGCGCCCGCGCTGGCCGTCCTGCACGAATGGGCCGGCGCGCGCGGCGTCGAACTCGACGGCATCGAAGTACGGCACGCCTCGCTGGAGGACGTGTTCCTCGCCCTCGCCGGCGACCGACGGACGGCGTCCGACGACCACGGCACCGTCCGCCCGGACCACCACAGCAAGGCGGCCGCCCGATGACCTGGACCCGCTACGCCCACGGCCAACTCCTGCTGTCCTGGAAGGTCTTCTGGCGCAACCGCCGCTCCACCTTCATCGGGTTCCTGCTCCCCGTCCTGCTGGATCTGTTCGTCGCGGCGCCCTTGCGCGACAAGGAGATCGGCGGGGTGAGCGCGGCCGGCTACGTCACCGTCGGCTTCATCGGGCTGGCGCTCGTCACGTCCTTCGTCAATCTCCTCAACGCGGTCGTCGCCCGCCGCGACGATCTGGTGCTCAAGCGGCTGCGCGGTACGGAGGTGCCCCCCAGCGCCGTGTTCGCCGGCCAGATCGGCGCGAGCGGCATCGTCGTCCTGCTGCAGGCCGTGGTGCTGGGCACCCTCTCGGTGGGTCTGTTCCACGCGCCGCTGCCCGCCGACCCGGCGCTGCTGCTGCTCACCCTGGTCGCGGGCTATCTACTGTTCGCCCTGCTCGCCGTGGCGCTGTCCGGGCTGACGCCGAGCGCCGAGACATCCCCGCTGGTCGCCACTCCGGTCCTCATGCTCTGCATGTTCGGCGCGGGTGTCGCGACGCCTCTGTCGTCGCTCCCCTCCTGGCTGCAGGGTCCGGCGCACGCCCTGCCCCTCACCCCGGTCGTGCAGGCCCTCCGAACCGCGTGGTTCGGCAAGAGCTTCGGCCAGGAGAGCTGGAACGGCGGCCCGTTGGCCGATCTCTCCTTGCTGCACACCTGGCAGTCCGCCGGCCCCGCCCTGCTGATCACCGCTCTGTGGACGGCCGGCGTGCTGCTGGCCGCCCGGCGCCTCTTCCGCTGGGAGCCCCGGCGCGCCTGACCGGGGTCACAGCGCGCCGGGCGTCAGTCGTTCACAGCCCCAGGGCCTGCGAGAGGAGCGGCCAGGACGTCTTGTACTCGTTGCGCCAGTAGGTCCAGCTGTGGGTGCCGCCGAGGTAGAAGTGCGTCTGGACGGGGATGCCGAGCTGCTGCAGCCGGGCGGCGAAGCTCTGGGACGCGGGCCACAGGGTGGTCTCCAGTGCCTCGGCGCTCAGCTCCCCGTTCCCGCCGACGACACCGGTGCCGGAGGACAGGTAGAGACTGGTGCCGGTCAGCTTCGATGCCAGGGCGTAGGGGTTCTGGGCGTTCCACAGCGGGCTCTGGAAGATCGGGGAGCCCCACAGCGCCCAGGGCAGAAGGCCTTCACGGCCCACGATCGCCTCGACGATGATCGGCATACCGGGCATCGTCGTGTGGAGGACACCGCTGTACGAGGCCGCCGCCTTGAACGTTCCGGGGTGCCGGGCGGCGAACGCGATCGCGCCCCAACCGCCGGTGGACACCCCGCCGATGGCCCGCGTCGTCCCGGCCCGGTAGTTCTGCTGCAGCAGCTGCATCAACTCCGTGACCTGGAAGGTCTCGTAGTCCGGGGCGCCCGAGCCGAAGTTCCACCAGGTGCTGGGGATGCCGGTGGGCCCCGACGACGGCATGGCGACGATGACTTCCTTGTCCGCGGTGAACTGCTCGATATCCGTCTCGCGGGTCCACGAGGTGTAGTCGTCGTGCGCACCCTGGAGCAGATAGAGCACCGGCCAGGTGCGGGTGGCCTGGGCCGACCAGTCGGCCGGCAGCAGCAGCCTGGTCCCGACGGTGCCGCGGATCGCCGGGGAGTTGATCTGCAGATCGACGGTACGGCTGTCGAGCCAGGTCTCGGAGACGATGCCGGCCCCGTCCAGGGCGGTACGCGCCGGGGCGGCGGCCGTCGTGGAAGCGGCGGCGGCGGGGGCGAGAGCGGTGGGGCCGAGGGTCAGCGCGGCGGTCGCCGCGAGCATGGCCGCTCCGGCGACGGCGGCGCGGGACGTACGGCGACGGCGCTGTGTGTGCATCAGATCCCTCTTGTCGTGGGTGGGTTGAGATCGCGGGTGAGCAGCGCGGCGAGCTCGTCGACCGCGGGCGGATCGAGGAGGGAGAGGTGATCTCCCTCGATCGGCGCGACGGAGAGGTCGGTGCAGGACCCGTCCCAGCCGAGCGCCTCGTCGGTACGGGTGTAGCGCGCGTCCTGGACGGTGTGCGGCGCGCTCCGCGTGGCGCGGTAGAGCAGCGTGCGGCCGGTGTACGGGCGCGGGGTGTGCCGTTCCCCGCTACGCAGGTCCAGGTACGAGGTGCGCTGGTGTTCCAGCACGGCCGCGGGCAGATCCGCCGCCTGCTCCAGCGCCTTGACCACCAGCTCGATCTGCCCGGCGTCGTCGAGCGTCGCGAGTTCGTCGTAGGGCAGCGGCAGCGGACTGCCGTAGGTGCGCTCCACGTACGCGGCGAACTCCGCGAAGCGGCGGCGGGCTTCCTCGGCAGGCGACAACTCGGGGACGGGGAGCGGCAGCACGCTGTCGATCAGGATCAGCGCGGGCACGGTTCCGTCGCCGGCCAGCAGCCGTGCCGTCTCCTGGGCCACCACCCCGCCGTAGGACCAGCCACCGAGCAGCCACGGCCCGCGCGGGCGGGTCTCACGGACGATCCGCGCGTACGCCGCCGCCCGCTTGTGCACAGCGTCGGGGCCGGGCAGCCGTTCCAGTCCGTAGCAGGGCTGTTCGTCGCCGAGCCGCTGGACGAGGGCGCGGTAGACGGCGGTGGATCCGCCCGCGGGATGGATCAGGAACAGCGGCGGCCGGCTCCCGCCCGCCCGCAGGACGCGCAGTGGACCGCTGACGGGTGTCTCCAGGCGCGGGCGCAACAGACCGGCGACGGCGGCGACGGTGGAGGGGCCGGTCAGCAGGTCACCGGCCGGTACCTCGCATCCGGCCCGCTCCGACAGTTCCCGGGCCAGCTCCGCCAGCCGCTCCCGGGGCAGTTCCCGCAGACCGAGGTCGTCCTCGGCGCCGGGCGGCCGGCCGCCGGCGACGCTCTGCCAGGCCCGGGAGACCAGCCGCTCGGCGGCGTCCCGGGGAAGCACACCCGTCAACGTATCCTCGGCCGCCTGCTCCGTACCGTCCCCCGCGCCCGACGGCTCCAGCCACGCGGCGAGCGCGGCGACGGTGCCGTTACGCAGCAGCACGCGCGGTTCGACGACGGTGCCGAAGTCCCGCTGGACGGCGGCCAGGATGCGGGTGGCCATGAGGGAGTCGAGCCCGAGTTCCGTGAGCGGCGTCCCGGGGTCGATGTGTTCCGGCGCGTACCCCATGACCTGGGCGACATGCTCGCGCAGCCGGTCGATGACGGTCCTGGGCCGGTCCGCCGGTTCGGAGGCTCCGGGGACCGGCAGCGGTACGGGATCGGGTTCCTGCCGTTGCGCCGCCAGCCGGCCCTTCACCCAGTAGGGACGGTGCCGCCACCCGGCGCTCGGTACGTCGACGATCCGGCCGCTCCCGTGCAGCGCCCCGGGGTCGATCGCCGCGCCCCTGACCAGCTGCGCCGCCAGGCTGTGCCGGAACGACAAGGCGTCGTCGGTGTTCCGGCGCAGGGTCGGGAACAGCGCGGCGTCCCCGGCTCCCGAAGCGGCTCCCGATGCGGCATCCGAAGCGGCATCCGAAGCGCGCAGCGTCTCGGCGAGCGGATGCAGTTGTGTGGGGTGCGGGGAGACCTCGACGAACAGCCGGTGCCCGTCCGCCGCCGCGGCGGCAACCGCCTGCGCGAAGCGCACGGGTCGGCGCAGCGCGGCCACCCAGTACCCGGTGTCGAAGACCGGCAGGTCGCGGGGCGAGTCCAGGACGGTGCTGTAGAAGGGAACGCCGGGCGGCACGTGCGGCACCTCGCCGAGTTGTTCGGCCAGCGGGCCGAGCAGCGGGTCGACCTGCGGGGAATGGCCCGCCGCGGTGACCCCCAGCGATCGGGCGAGCCCGCCCTCCCGCGCGACCTGTCGGATCAGTTCGCCGATGTCGTCCGCCGTGCCGGTGACGACGCTCTGGCCGGGCGAGGAGTGGACGGCGACCCGCAGACTGGGCCATGTTCCGGCGTGTGCCCGTACCTGCGCGGCGGAGAGTTCCACCACGGCCATCGCCCCGCCCGTCAGCCCGTCGAGCAGCCGGGAGCGGGTCGCGATGACACGGGCGCCGGTTTCGGCGTCGAGCGCACCGGCGACCACGGCCGCGGCGACCTCGCCCATCGAGTGGCCGATGACGGCCGCCGGTTCGATCCCGTACGCCCGCCAGAGTCCGGCCAGGGCGACCTGGAGCCCGTACAGCACGGGCTGGACGACCGAAGGGGACGACAACTCCGCGCCGGGTTCGAGTCCCGCGCGCAGCGAGAGGCCCGCGTGCTCGAGCAACAGGGGTTCCAGCCGGTCCACCGCCTCGGCGAACGCTGGTTCCGCCGTGAGCAGCCGGCGGGCCATGCCCGGCCACTGTGAGCCGTAGCCGGAGAACACCCAGACGGGGCGGGCGGTTTCGGTGACCGGGCCGCCGGTGACGACCGCCGGATGGGGGCGGCCTGCGGCGAGGCAGGAGAGGGCCGCCGCGGCGTCCTCGATGCTGCCCGCGACCACGGCCGCGCGGTACCGGCCGCGACCGGTGCGGCCGTGCAGCGTACGGGCGACGTCCTCGATCCTGACCCCTCGGGCCGCGGGCGACGACAGCCAGCGGCTCAGCCGCGCCGCGTCCTCGCGCAGCCGTGCGGTGGAGAGGGCGTCGAGAACGGTGATCGCCGGCGCTCCCCCTGGCATGGGCGCCTTCCTCAGCGCGGGCCGGTACTCCTCCAGCACGACATGCGCGTTGGTGCCGCCGAACCCGAAGGCGGAGACGCCCGCGGTGGCGCGGCCCGAGTAACGGGGCCAGGGCTCCGGGGAGTCGACGACCCGCAGGCCCAGCGCGTCGAAGTCGATGTGCGGGTTGGGGGTGCCGAAGTTGAGGTGCGGCGGCAGTTCGTCGTGGTGCAGCGCCAGCACCGTCTTGACCAGCCCGGTGATTCCGGCCGCGGCCTCCAGATGGCCGACGTTGGTCTTCGCCGAGCCGATGAGCAGCGGTTGGTCCGGTTCGCGGCCCTGGCCGAGTACCGCCCCCAGGGCGTGAGCCTCGATCGGGTCGCCGAGCGCGGTGCCGGTGCCGTGCGCCTCGACGTAGTCCAGTTCGGAGCCCTCACCGGCGTGGGCCTGTTCCAACAGGGCCCGCTGGGCCTCGGGGTTGGGGGCCAGCAGCCCGTTGGAGCGGCCGTCGGAGTTCACGGCGGTCGACCGGATGACGGCGAGGACGCGGTTCCCGTCCCGCTCGGCGTCGGCCAGTCGTTTGAGGACGACGACCGCGCAGCCCTCGCCGCGCACCATGCCGTCGGCCGCGGCGTCGAAGGTCTTGCAGCGTCCGTCGGGCGCGAGCGCGCCCGCGCGCTGGAACGCCAGGGTCAGCGCGGGCGACAGCAGCAGGTTCACACCACCGGCGAGAGCCGTGTCGGTCTCGCCGGACACCAGACTGCGGACGGCGTGGTGCACGGCGACCAGCGACGAGGAGCAGGCGGTGTCCAGGGCGAGGCTGGGTCCGCGCAGGTCCAGCGCGTACGAGAGGCGGTTCGCGGCAATGCTCAGGGCGGCGCCCGGCGGCGTCCACGCGTCGACCGCTTCCAGGTCGGCGGTGGTGAGCTGGGCGTACTCGTTGCCGCTGATCCCGACGTACACGCCGGTGCGGGTACCGGCCAGTCCTGGCGCGGGGATCGCGGCGTGGTCCAGGCTCTCCCGTGCCACTTCCAGCAGTAGCCGCTGCTGCGGGTCCATGAGGGTGGCCTCGTGCGGCGAGATGCCGAAGAACTCGGCGTCGAACCCCGCGACATCGGACAGGAACGCGCCATGCCGGTTGATGCCCTCGGGCGGCACGCCGTCGGGAAGAAACGGAGCCCACCGCCCTTCGGGGAGCGTGCCCACCGCGTTGCCGCCGGCACTGAGCAGTTCCCAGAAGGCGGCCGGGGAGGTGATGCCGCCCGGGAGCCGGCAGCCGATACCGACGACGGCGACGGCACTCGACGCGCCGCCCGGTGGCTGTGCCGGGGCGGACCGGGGAGTCGGCGCCGGGAGGCCGGCCGTTTCCCCGACGCCGACCGCGGCCTCGACCACCGACAGCAGCCGGCCCAGCGTCGGCGCCTCCCACAGCAGGGTCGCGGGGAGTCGGACCGAGGTGAGGGCGCGCAGTTCGGCGGTGAGGGCGATGGCGTCCCGTGAGGTGATGCCGAGCTCCGCGAACGGCCGGTCGTCGTCGATCTCTGCCGGGTCGAGCCCGTACCACTGGGAGAGCCGCGAGACGATCGTGCGGCGGAGTTCCCCGGCGATGCCGGACTCCCCCGCGCCCCCGGCGCCGTCACTCACCTGCCGCCGCCTCCCTCTCGTACTCGCCCGCGAGATACCGCTCGCGGCAGGCGGAACGGGAGACCTTGCCGCTGGACGTGCGCGGCACCGCGCCGGGCGGTACGAGGAGCAGCCGGGCCAGCCGTACCCCGTGCCGGGCGAAGATCCGGGCGCGGGCGGCCCGCTCCGCCGCCGCGCACAGCTCGGCGGTGACGTCAAGGTCCCGGGCGTGCTCGGCGACGGCGACCACCTCGTCGGGCCGGCCGTCGCCGGTGACGGTGAACAGGGCGAGCCGGTCGCGGCGTACGCAGTCCAGGCAGGACTGGACGGTCTCCTCCAGGTCCTGCGGGTAGTGGTTGCGGCCGTCCACGATCAGCAGGTCCTTCAGCCGTCCGGTGACCTGGAGCCGGCCCTCGTGCAGCGCCCCGAGATCGCCGGTGCGCAGCCAGTCGCCCAGCTCGCCGGGGATGCGGGAGGCGAAGGACGCCTGCGAACGGCCGGTCCGCTTCCAGTAGCCCAGGCCGATGTTGGGACCGCGCAGCCGGATCTCACCGATCCGGTCCTCGGGCAGCACCAGCCCCGTCACCGGGTCCGTGATGCGCAGCTCCTGCCCCACCGGGGTTCCGCAGCCGACGAGTACGGTCGCCAGGGCGTCGTCGTCCGCACACGGCCGGATGTGCCCCGCCGCCAGTGCCTCGCGGTCGCAGACCAGCTTCCGGGGCAGGTCGGCGGGCGGTTCGGTGGTGACGAAGACGGTCGCCTCGGCCAGGCCGTACGAGGGGCAGTGCGCCTCCGGCGGCAGTCCTGTGCGGGCGAAGGCCCGCTGGAAGCGTTCCACGGTGCCCTGCCGTACGGGTTCGCTGCCGTTGATCATGACGCGGACGCGGTCGAGCCGCAGTGCCGCGGTCTGTTCCTCGTCGATGCGGGTGGCGCAGTAGTCGTAGGCGAAGTTGGGGGCGGCGCTGATGGTGCCCGGGTACGCGCCGAGCAACCGCAGCCAGCGCACGGGCCGTTCCAGGAAGGAGACCGGGTCCATCAGCACCGACGACATGCCGGCCAGTACGGGTGCGGCGATGCTCAGCACCAGGCCCATGTCGTGGAAGAGCGGCAGCCAGCCGACGCTGGTGCTGCCGTCCGCCGTCACGCCGAACGCCCCGACGGCCTGCCGGGCGTTGGCGACGACGTTGCCGTGGCTGATCATCACCCCGGCGGGGACCCTGGTGGAGCCCGACGTGTACTGGAGGTAGGCGATGTCGTCCAGTTCGGGTACGGGTAACGGCCGGTCCGGATCGGGGAGCGCGTCGGTCAGCGGGCCCGCGCCGGCCGGCCGGTCGATGGGGACGACCGGGAGGTGCGGGATCCCGTGCTCGGCGGCGAAGGCCGCGATGGCGGGGGCGGTCGGGGTGTCGGTCAGGATGCAGGACGGTTCGCAGTCGTCGAGCACGGCGGCGAGCCGGCCCGCGTGCCCCGGCAGGTCGGGGCTGAACAGCGGGACGGCTATCACCCCCGCGTAGAGGCAGCCGAGGAAGGCCGCCACGTAGCCCAGGCCCTGGGGCAGCATCAGCGCGGCCCGCTCGCCGGGGCCCACATCGGCCCGCAGCCGCCAAGCGATCGTGCGGGCCTGCTGGTCGAGCCGTTTCCAGGTCAGGCTGCGGTGCCGGCCCGGCGAGTCCGGGGTGGGGAAGTCGACGAAGGTGAAGGCCCGCTGGGCGCCGCGCTCGGTGGACCAGCGGCGCAGGGACTCGGTCAGTGGGAACTCGGTCGGCGGGAGAGGGCGCGCGGGGGGCATGGGACTCCAGAGGGGTGGGGGCGCGAGGGGGGCCGCTCTCGGAGGAGGTGGTTCCGTGGGGCCGGTGGGGGGATCCGTGGGACCGGGGGCGGGTGGTTCAGACGGGTTCAGAGGGGTTCAGAGGGGTTCAGAGGGGGATGTTGCCGTGCTGGCGCTGCGGTGCGGGCCGGTGTTTTCCGTGCAGCGACCGCAGTCCACGGACGATCCGGCCGCGGGTCTCGTGCGGGAGGATGACGGCGTCGAGGTAGCCGCGCTCCGCGGCCAGGTACGGGGTGGCGTAATCGTTCTCGTACTCGGCGGTGAGCTGCTTGCGCAGCAGCTCCGGGTCCTCGGCGTCGCGCAGTTCCTTGCGGTGCAGGACGGCGACCGCGCCCTGTGCTCCCATGACGGCGATCTGCGCGGTCGGCCACGCCAGGTTGAGATCGGCGCCGAGGTGCTTGGACCCCATGACGGCGTAGCCGCCGCCGTAGGCCTTGCGGACGACGACGGTGATGGCGGGCACGGTGGCCTCGGCGTACGCGTACAGCAGCTTGGCGCCCCGGCGGACGATGCCCTCGTGCTCCAGCCGTACGCCGGAGAGGTAGCCGGGCACGTCGACGAACGAGAGGATCGGGATACCGAAGGCGTCGCAGAACCGCACGAACCGGGCGGCCTTCTCGGAGGCGTTGATGTCCAGGGCGCCGGCGGAGTGCAGCGGCTGGTTGGCGACGATGCCCACCGACGAGCCCTCGACCCGGCCGAAGGCGCAGATGATGTTCGGCGCGAACAGTTCCTGGATCTCCAGCAGTTCGCCGTCGTCCACGACGCGCCGCAGGATCTCCCGCATGTCGTAGGCGTGACCGAGGTTGGCGGGCACGATCTCGTCGAGTTCCCGGTCCGTCGCGGTGATGCCGGGGTCGGAGCGCTGCCGGTAGCGCGGTGGCGCCTCACGGTTGTTGGCGGGCAGGTAGGAGAGCAGCCCGCGCACGAAGTCGAAGGCGTCCGCCTCGTCGTGGGCGAGGTAGTGGGCGGTGCCGTTGACGGCGGAGCTGGTGCGGGCGCCGCCCAGTTCCTCGGCCGTGGTCTCCTCCCCCGTCACCGAGTGGATGACGTCGGGGCCGGTGACGAACATGTGGGAGATGTCCTTCACCATGACCGTGAAGTCGGTGAGCGCCGGCGAGTACGCGGCGCCGCCCGCGCACGGGCCGAGGATCATGGACAGTTGGGGGATCACCCCGGAGACCATGACGTTGCGGTGGACGAGTTCCGCGTAGTGGGCGAGGGCGACGACCCCCTCCTGGATGCGCGCGCCGCCCGAGTCGTTGAGGCCGATCACGGGACAGCCGACCTTCAGCGCGTGGTCCATGACCTTGAGGACCTTCTCGCCGAACGCCTCCCCCATGCTTCCGCCGAAGACGGTGGCGTCCTGCGCGAAGACCGCGACCGGGCGGTCGTCGACGGTGCCGTGACCGGTGACGACCCCGTCGCCGTCGGGGCGGGAGGCGTCCATGCCGTAGGCGGTGCAGCGGTGCCGTACGAAGGCGTCGGTCTCGGTGAAGGAGCCGGGGTCGAGCAGCAGGTCGATGCGCTCCCGCGCGGTGAGCCGGCCTCGGGAGTGCTGGCGCTCCACGGCCGCTGGTGAGCCTCCTCGCAGAACCTGGGCGCGACGGGACTCGAACTCGGCGAAACGGGTCATGCGCGGCTCTCCTTCCCGGAGGGGGGATCCGGAATTCTGGAGCGTCATGGGGGCAACAGGTTCCGCTTCCGGGTGCCGGGCCACTAGAGCGGGGCGTGACAGCCGCCCGTCCGCCTTCTGTCACTCCGATGACAAGCCGAACGGCGGGTGCGGTGGTTAAGGTCGGACGGCCCCGAGCACATGACCCGCCAGGACCAGGAGCCCCTGACCCGGGAGAGGAGCCGCCGGTGGACCGGGTCAGGACGCTGCCGATCATGCTGGGGATCGCGGTGACCGGGTTCATCACGACGCTGGACAACACCGTCGTCAACGTCGCGTTGCCCTCCGTGCAACGGGCGTTGGGTCTCGACCTGCCGGATCTGGAGTGGGTGGGCACCAGTTACGTCCTGAGCTTCGGCGCGCTGCTGCTGGCCGGCGGCCGGCTCGCCGACCTGCTGTCCTGCCGCCCGGTGCTGATCGCGGGGCTGACGGTCTTCACGGCCGCCTCCGTGGCGGGCGGTCTCGCGGCGAACGGCCCGACGCTGATCGCGGCCAGGACCGTGCAGGGCGCCGGGGCCGCGCTGGTCATCCCCGCGACACTGGCGGTGATCACCGGCCAACTGCCCGCGGCGCGCCGCTCGCTCGCGGTCGGGCTGTGGACCGGGGCGCTGGCGGTCGCGCTGGCCCTGGGGCCGGTGCTCGGCGGTTTCATCACCGAGCGGTGGGGCTGGCGGTGGGTGTTCTTCCTGAACGTGCCCTTCGGCGTCCTCGGACTGCTGCTGGCCGGCGCGGTGCCCCCGGCCGTACGCCGCCCGGGTCCGTCCGCGCTGCGCCGACTCGACGTGTCCGGGGTCGTGTTGTCGAGTGCGGCGCTGTATCTGCTGGCCTACGGACTGCTGGAGGGCGGGGCGCACGGCTTCACCCGCTGGCCGGTGCCCCAGTGTCTGTTCGCGGCGGCGCTGGCGGGCCGGTTGTTCGTGGCTCTGGAGATCCGCAGGGCGGCGCCGCTGCTCGAACTGGGCCTCTTCCGTGACCGCCTCCTCAGCGGCGGTACGGCCGCGCAGGTGCTCTGGGGCATCGGCGTCAACGGCGTGTTCTTCTTCACCACGCTGTATCTGCAGCAGGTGCTCGGATTCTCCGCGACCAAGGCCGGTCTCGCCTTTCTGCCGCTGGCGCTCGCGCTGCTGGCGCTGACGCCGTTCGCGGAGCGGCTCTGCGCGGCCTGGGGCGCGCACCGGGTGATCGCGGCCGGGCTGGTGCTGGTGGCGTGGGGGCTGGTGCAGGTGTCCGCGACCGGTCTGCGGACGAGCTATCTCGGTCTGCAGCCGGGCCTGTTGCTGATCGGCGCGGGCTCCGCGCTCACCACGCCGCTGACGGTCCGCTCCCTCGCCTCGGTGCCGGCATCCCGCAACGGCATGGCGTCCGGGGTGGTCAGCGCGGCCCGGGAGATCTCCGGGGTCTTCGGTATCGCCCTGGTCGGCGTCGTCCTGACGCACACCCGGAGCGCGGAACTCGCCGCCGGTTCCGATCCGCGTACCGCGTTCCTCGACGGCTATGCGTCCGGCCTGCGACTCGCGGCCGGTTGTGTGCTGTGCGGCGCCCTGGTGACGTTCCTCGCCCTCCGCCACCGGGCACCGGCTGTGCCGGAGGGCCGCGCCGTCGGGAACTCGTTGTCACTCAAGTGACAACGCATCGTAATCTGATGCTCCGTCAGGCACCGTGGCGGGCAGCTGCTTCCGGGGAGTACCGTCGCAAGCAATCGAACCAATAAGCGGAAGGAACTCCGCCACGGTGCGACAGACCCAAGAACTGGCAGATGAGCCGTTCAGCCGGATCCCCCCGGAGCTCGCCCACCATCTCCGGCCCTTCCTCGACGCTATCCGGAAGGAGGTGGTCGCAGCCATCCAGGCCGAGATTCCCGAGTACGACCGCCCGACGAACGACACCTACACGAAAACCATCCACACCGGCGTGGAATTGGGTCTGAACCTCCTGCTGGACCGCCTCTCCACCCCGGGCATCAGCGCACAGGAGGTCATCGGCATCTACCGCGGTATCGGCCGCGGCGAAGCCCGGGAGGGCCGCAGCCTCGACTCCTTCCAGGGCGCGCTCCGCATCGGCGCCCGGATCTCCTGGCGCCGCATCGTCTCCCTCGCCGACGCCGACGTCCTGCCGCGTGAGGTCCTCGGCCTGCTGGGCGAGGCCGCGCTGGTCCATATCGACGAGATCGCCACGGCCACCTCCGCCGGGTACGCCGAGGCCCAGTTACATCTGGCGGGTGAGCTGCAACGCCGGCGGCTGCGGCTGTTCGACATGCTGATCGCCGAGCGGCCCCCCACCGAGGAGGCCATCCGCGATCTCGCCCACGCCGCCCACTGGCCGGTCCCCACCTCCCTCGCCGTGGTCGTCGTGGACCACCACTGGGAACGCGAGACCCTCTACCCGATCCTGCCGCCCGGCTTCCTGGCCCGCTTCGACCAGCGGCCCGGGTGCATCATCGTCCCCGACCCGGGCGGACCGGGCCGGACCCGCGCCGTCGACTCGGCGCTGCAGGGCCACCGCGCCGCCCTTGGCCCCACCGTCCAACTGACCGAAGGCGCCCGGTCGCTGCGCTGGGCGATGGACGCGCTGACCCTCGCCCGGCGCGATGTGCTGCCGGGCGGCGAGGTCGTGCGCTGTTCCGAGAACCTCGCCACCATGCTGCTCTTCCAGGACGAGGCCCTGGTGGACGCCCTCGCCGAGCGCCATCTCGGCCCGCTGGAACGGATGCGCCCGCCGTACCGGGCCCGCCTCGCCGACACGCTGCTCTGCTGGCTGCAGTGCAGCCGCAACGCCAACGAGGTGGCGGGCCGGCTCGGCATCCACCCGCAGACCGTCCGCTACCGGCTGCGCCAGCTCGACGAACTGTTCGGCGACCGGCTCCAGGACCCCGACGCCCGCTTCGAGATGGAACTGGCCCTGCGCGTCCAGCAGCTGCGCTGAGCGCTCCCTGTCGCCGGTCCGGTGCGGAGCGGCACCTTCCGGCGGACCCCGCGGCCCTGACCGACCCGGCCGGTGGCAGTCCGCGGGAACCGCGGCCCGCGTTCCGCGCGTGAACGCACAGAGATCGTCGCGCCGCCGCACGCAGAGAGTCCGGTACCCATGACCGCCATGCTGAATCGCCTGCCCCGCCACGCGGCTGTGATACTCGCCATCGCTGCCCTGAGCACCGGCGCCGTCGCGTGCCAGACCTCGGCGGACGGCGCGCGATCCAGCGGACGCCCCAACCCCGCGCCGACCACCCCGGCCCCCGCCCCCACCACGGGCGTTCCGAAGGCGACACCCACCGCCGGCAGCGGCGGCGTGACCGACGGTGCCAAGAACAGCGGAAACGATACGACCGGCGGATCCGCGTCGTCCGATGACGGCCCGTCGAACGCCGATACGTCCACCTCCGGCACGTCCACGGTCGTCGATCTCGCGTCCATCGCCCGCTGCCACACCGGCGACCTCAAGGCGGGCTTCGCCGCCGGCGGCGGCGCGGCCCCGGACATGGCCTCGACCGGCCAGACCCGGGCCTCCGTCTTCTTCACCAACATCAGCCGCCACACCTGTTCGCTCATCGGCTTCCCCGGCGTCGACATCGTCGGCAACCGCGCGACGGACGGCACCTGGTCGCTGATCCGCGCCTCGACGACGCCCACCAAGATCCTGCTCAAGCCCTCGGACACCACGAACTTCTCCATCACTCTCCTCCCCACCACCGCCCCCGCCGCCGAGGCCTTCGAGCCCGCCCTGGTCCGCATCACGCCGCCGGACGAGAAGACCCAGTTCGCGCTGAAGTGGCCCTGGGGCGGCTCGATCGTCCGCCAGGACGGCGCCACCCACCCCGGCACCTTCGTGAACCCCGTGGGCTCCTGACCGACCCATGGACGATGGTGGTGTCTCAGTGGATGTCCGCGCTGACGATCATGCCGTCACGGACCGTGTAGGTCCCGGAGAAGACGCGGTGGCTGCCGTCCGTCTGTGTGGCGTCGAGAACGACGCTCACGGTGTCGCCCTGGACATCCGTCACCGTCACCGTGTCGTGGGCGGTACCGGCGAAGCCGGCCACGAAGCCCTGCATGGACCCGTTGAGGTTCTTGCCGCCCAGGTTCCATGCCGTGAGATAGGCGTGGGCGTTGATGGCGGCGTAGTAGTTCTCGACGACCTGGCGGGGACTCGTCGCCCCGGCGGCGGACGTGGGCGCGGGTGCCGTGGAGACGGTCGGCTGGGGCACCGGGGCGGTGCCCGTGGTCGGCGAGCCCTTCTCCACGCCCTGCACGGTCCACTGGCCGGTGTTGGCGGCGAAGCCGGAATTCAGGGTGAACTGCACTTTGGCGATCACGGAGGCCTTCGGCACTTCGAACGTGATGAAGCCCAGCGCCGTGTCCCCCGGGGTGATCCGGACACTGCCGGGGAAGCTGGGCCCCGCATTCGTGTCGGCGATCGTGGAGTTGAAGGCCTGGCCCTGGGTGTCGATCACCTGCGCCCCGTTGGTGGGGGAATCCGCGTACACGGCCGTCCCGGTGTCCCGCAGCCGGAACTGCACGGCCACGAAGCGGTTTCCCGCGTCCGGACCGAAGACGCCGGCGCCCGCGGGATCCACGACCCGCGTGACCGTGACGGCCATGCGCTCACCGTCACCGGTACCCACCAGATCCAGGGTGTCGCCGATCTGTGCCTCCTGCTGCCCCGCACCGGTCGGTGACGCGGTGGGACCCGGGACGGACGATCCGGACGTGGAAGGCCGCACGGACGCGGGGGACGTGGTGACCGTCGGGGAGGAGCAGCCGACGGCGACGGTGGCGAGCACCACGGCGAAGAGGGACGACGCACACAGCCATTGAGCGCGATGCATGGTCATCGCCTCCTGGGAAGCGTCTGCACATCGTCCGCTTTTGGTTCCCTATCTCACCATAGGTTCCTCGCCGTACCCCCGCGCGTCGGTGCTCCCGGTCAGCGGGCCAGGCGGCCCAGGAGGGACGAGGCCGCCGCGATGCCCAGGGCCGCGATGACGATCACCACGACCGCCTGGATCAGCGCCTTCACCCCGGCCGCGGAACGCCTTGCCGGCGATCAGGGCGGATCGCGGTGTCGGGGTCACCAGCAGTTTGGTGAGGATCCCGGCGTCGCGTTCCCAGATGATCATGATCCCGTAGAAGATCGCGATGAACATCGCGGACTGGGCGATGATGCCGGGCACCAGGTAGCCGATGTACGGGATGCCGCCGGTCGCGGCGGGCCGCCGGGCCGTCCAGCCCGCCCTAAGGGTTGTCGCCTACCTCTCGGTCACCGGACGGCCACGCTGCGCCGACCTGCGCACGGGAGCGGGAACTGATCAGGGACGATCAGGTGCGAGCCGCCCGAGGGCCCCATGGCGAAGCGCGCCTCCCGCCTCCCGCCGGCCGGAACGGGGCGGGCGGGCGGGCGGGAGACGGAAGGCGCGAGGCGGAAGGCGCGAGGCGGAAAGCGTGAGGCGGCAGGGACGGGTACTACTTCGGTGCGGTGGCCCAGGCGAGGTCGGGAAGGTAACTGGGTGCCACCGCGAACCCCTTCAGCTTGCGGCTGTTGAAGGCGTAGATCCCGTCGGTCCGCAGCACCGAGACGAACCACGCCTGGTCGACGACCCGGCGCATGACGTTCTGGTAGAGCGCCGGCTGCTGCTCCTGGGGGGCGGCCGCGGCGGTGGCCAGCATGGCGGTCAGTGCGGGGTCCTGCGAGGCGAACGGGTTGAACGCGGTCGGGTGCGGCAGCATCCAGTCCAGCGACAGCGTGTAGGTGGAGGCGCCGCCGTAACCGAACCCGAGCGCGGGGAACTTCTTCGACGTGGCGTTGCCCAGCCACTGGCCGATGCTGGTGTCCGTGGTGACGGTGGTGGTGACGCCGATCTGCTTCCACTGCTGGACGACGGCCTGGGTGACCAGGTCGATGCCGAAGAAGTTCTGGGTCTCCATGTGCAGCGCGAACCCGTTCGGGTATCCCGCCGCGGCGAGCAACTGCTTGGCCTTCGCCGGATCGTAGGAGTAGTGGTTGTCGTAGTCGGCGGCGAAACCGTCCAGGCCGGGGAGGGATATCTGGTCGGTGGCGTGGCCGTACTGCTGGAAGAGAGCCTTGGTGATGCTCTCGCGGTCGACGCCGTAGTTGAGGGCTTGGCGGACCCGGACGTCCTTGAGGGGCTTGGCGAGGACCCCGTCCCGGTCGACGAGGTCGATGCCGAGGAAGGCGTTGGGCGAGCGGATCACGCTCAGGCCGCCCGAGGTGGCGGTGTCGACCTGGTTGGCTGTGATGCCCAGGATGTCGGCCTGCCCGGTCTTCACGGCCTGGAGGGCCGAGTTGGGGTTGGCGACGATCTTGATGATCACCTTCTTCCAGTGGATCTTCGTCTTGTCCCAGTAGTTGGGGTTGGGGGTGTAGGTGTAGTGGTCGCCGGTGGCCGTGTGCGCCGTGTCCAGAACGTACGGGCCCGCGCCGAAGGACTGGGTGCCCATCTTCTTGGCGTCGGCCAGGCCCGCCGGGCTGATCACCGAGCCGACGAGCAGGATCTGGTTGAGCAGCTGCGGCACGTTGGGGTGCGGGCTGGAGCAGTGGATCCGCACGGTGAGCGGACCGGTGGCGGTGACGGAGTCGATCGCCGAGGTCCAGGAGACGTTGAGCCCGTTCTTGCGGGTGTAGTTCAGTGACGCCGCGACGGTCTGGGCGGTCATGGCCGTGCCGTCGGCGAACTTCACCCCGTCGCGCAGGGTGAACTCGAACTCCCGGTTGCCGGTGCCGACGTACCCCCACTTGGTGGCGAGCGCGGGACCGGTCTTCCCGTCCTGCCCCTGCCGCAGAACGGTGTCGTAGGCCAGGTTGACGAACCAGTTGTCGGAACCGACGTTGGCCTTCGCCGGGTCGAGGCTTGCCGGGGCGCTCGGGGAGATGACGGTCAGGGTGTCGCCCTGGCCGCCGGATTCCTTCGACGACCCGCCGCACGCGGTGGCCGCGGCGGCGAGCACCACCAAGGTCGCCAGCCCGCTGATCATTCGTTGCCTGAACACGGCACTTCCTCTCCTGTGATTCCTGAATGTGCTGGAACGGTCAGCGGATGCAGGTCCGCGGCGCGATGGCAGGCGGCGGTCCGCCCGCCGCCCGACGCTTCGCCGCCGGGGACGGGCAGCAGCTCGGGGCGCAGGCTGTGGCAGATGTCGATCGCGTGCGGGCAGCGGTGCGCGAAGGCACAGCCGGTGGCCGCGGGCGGCTGGGTGGACAGGACCGTGGCGCCGGCCGCCTCCTTGTCGGCCCTGCGGGCCCGTTGCACCCGGGGATCGGGTTCGGGGACCGCGGCGAGCAGCGCCTGGGTGTAGGGGTGCACGGGATCGGCGTAGACGTCGTCGGCGGGCCCGGACTCCATGACCTGGCCGCGGTACAGGACGACGATGCGGTGCGAGAGGTGCCGGACGACGGGGAGGTCGTGGGCGATGAACAGATAGCTGAGGGAGAGCTCGCTCTGCAGGTCGGCCAGCAGGTTCATCACCTGGGCCTGGATGGACAGGTCGAGTGCGCTGACCGGTTCGTCGCAGATCACCAGGCGTGGTGAGAGCATCAGCGCGCGGGCGATGGCGATCCGCTGCCGCTGCCCGCCGGAGAACTGCCCGGGGTACCGGTTCGCGGTGTCGGCGGGCATCCCGACCCGCGCCAGCATCTCCGTGACCCGCTCGGCGGTCTCCGCCGCACCGATCTTCCGGTGCACCAGCAGCGGTTCGGCGAGCGTCCGGCCGATGGTGCGGGCCGGATTGAGCGATGAGTACGGGTCCTGGAAGACCACTTGCAGCCGGGCGCTGAGCTCCCGCCGGACACCCGGCCGGGCGCTGGTGATGTCGGCGCCCTCGAAGTGGATCCGGCCCGAGCGGACGGGGTTGAGACCGAGCACGGCCCGGCCGATGGTCGACTTGCCCGAGCCGGACTCGCCGACCAGGCCGACGGTCTCCCCCGCCGCGATGGTCAGGGACACCGAGTCCACGGCACGGAACGGCGCGGTACGCCGGCCCTGGCGGAACTCGACGGTCAGGTCCTGGATGTCGAGGATGGTCTGCGGAGTCATCTGGGGGTGCCCTCCACGAGGAGCTGCTGGGAATGGACGCACCGCGTGAGGCGGTCGGGTACGGGCCGGGTGAGGGCGACCGGTGTCGCCGCGCACGCGTCGGTGACGCGCGAGCACCGGGCGGCGAACCGGCAGCCCTGCGGCCAGTCGCGGGGGGCAGGCACAGTGCCGGGGATCGTCGGCAGCGGCTCTCCGCCGCCGGCCAGGTGCGGGTTGGCCGCCAGCAGGCCCGCGGTGTACGGATGCAGCGGCAGGGTGAACATCGACTCGACGTCCGCCTGCTCCACGACCTGCCCCGCGTACATCACGACCGACCGGTGGCAGAGGTCCGCCACCACCCCCCAGTCGTGGGTGACGATGAGCACGGCCATCCCCGTCTCTGCCTGCAGCCCGCGCAGCAGCGTCAGGATCTCGGCCTGGACGGTCACGTCCAGCGCGGTGGTCGGCTCGTCGGCGATCAGCAACTTCGGGTCGCCCGCCAGGGCGAGCGCGATGGCGACACGCTGGGCCATCCCGCCGGACAGCTGGTGCGGGTAACGGCCGGCCACCGCCTCCGGGTCGGGGATGTTCACCATGGTCAGCAGCTCGATCACCCGGCGGTGGGCCGCGGCGCGGGTCGTCCGCCGGTCCGCGTGGCTGTGCCGCCGTACGGCCTCGGCGAGTTGGCGGCCGACCGGGAAGGTCGGGTCGAGGGCCACCATCGGTTCCTGGGACACATAGGCGATCCCGGAGCCACGGACCCGGGCCAGCTCGGCCGGGGAGCCGGCCAGGTCGACCCCGTCGAACACCACCTGGCCGCCGGCGACCCGGCCGCCGCCGGGCACAAGGCCCAGCACGCCCAGCGCCGTCACCGACTTGCCGCACCCGGACTCACCGACGACGCCGAGTGTTTCGCCCGCCATGACGTCGAAGGACACTCCCTGGACGACGGGGATGCCGCCGATCTCGACCGACAGGTTCCGCACCGACAGCAGCGCCCGCGCGTCCGGTTCAATCGAGCCCTCCACCGGGGCCACGGCGCCCTCGGCGGACCTCGGCGCCGGCACCGTGCGGCCCGGCGGTGCCGCCATCTTGGAGACCGACCAGCCCTCGATGGCCGCGTCGCGGATCGCGTCGCCCAGCAGACCCAGCGCGATCACGGTGATGACCAGCGGAATGCCCGCGGGGACCAGCATCCAGGGATCACGGTCGATGTTCTGGGACGCGTCCGCGACCAGACCGCCCCACGACGGGTCGGGCGGCTGCGCCCCGAGGCCAAGAAACCCCAGCCCCGCCTGGATGGTGACGACGATCGCGGAGAACAGCGCCGCCTGGACGATGACCATGCTGGTCATCCGCGGCAGCACGTGCCGGCGCAGGATCTGGGAGCGCGTCAGCCCCGCGACCTTCGCCGCGGCGACGTACAACTCCTCGCGGATGCCGAGGGTCTGTGACCGCAGGATCCGGATCAGGCCCGGACTGCCGAGCACCCCGAAGGTGATCATCGCGGCGTGCAGATTGCCGGGGAACACCGACAGGACGACGAGCACGATGATGATGCCCGGGAGCGCGAACATCAGGTCCGCGGTACGGGTGACCAGCCAGTCCACCCAGCCGCCGAGATACCCCGAGGCCAGCCCCAGGACGGTGCCGATCACCAGGTAGACCAGCAGCGACTCGGCCACCGCCAGCAGCGTGGAGCGGCCGCCGAACAGCAGCCGGCTCAGCAGGTCCCGGCCCAGGTTGTCGGTGCCGAGCAGATGGCCGCCCGAGGGGCCGGCCAGCACGTGTCCGAGGTCCTGCTCCAGCGGCCCGCGCGGGGCGGTGAACGAGGCTCCGGCGGTGGCCGCGGTCAGCAGCACCAGCCAGCCGATGGCGGCCGCGCCCGACGGGCGGCGCACGACCCGGGCGAGCAGACCCGGTCTCTTCGCGGCGGTGCTCATGCGGCACGCACCCGCGGGTCGAGACGGCCGTACGCCAGGTCCACCAGCAGGTTGACCAGGACCACCAGCACCGTGATGTACAAGACGGCTCCTTGGATGAGGGGGATGTCGTGCTGGATGGTGGCCTGTTGCGTCAGGCTGCCGAGGCCGGGCATGGCGAACACCGTCTCGACGAAGACAGCGGCGGAGAGCAGGCTGACCAGCACCACGCCCAGGACGGTCACCACCGGCAGCGCGGCGTTGCGCAGCACGTGCCGGTAGAGGATCGAGCGCGGTGAGAAGCCGTTGGCCTGCATCACCCGGATGAAGTCGCGGGTGGAGGTGTCCAGCACCGAGTCACGGGTCTGCTTGGCGATGATCGCCACCGCGCCCACCGACAGCGACATGACCGGCAGCACCAGCGAACGCGCCCACTGCGCCGGGTCGTCGGCGAACGGTACGTAGCCCGTCACCGGGAACCAGCGCAACTGCACCGCCAGCACCGCGATCAGGACCAGCGCGAGCCAGAACGCCGGGACGGCCAGGCCGATCAGCGACAGCCCGTCCACGATCCTGACGAGGAAACCGCCGCGCCGCGCGCTCAGCAGGCCCAGCGCCACGCCCAGGATCCCGGACACCACGGTGCCCGCGACGATCAGCGATATCGATACCGGCAGCCGGTTGTTCAGCACCGACGTGACCGGCTCACCGCTGAACAGCGAGGAGCCGAGGTCGCCGTGGAACACCCGCACCAGCCAGTGCCAGTACTGCACCGGCAGCGGTTCGTCCAGGCCCAGTTGGCCGCGGACGGTCCGGTACTGCTCCTCGGTCGCGTGCTGCCCGACGATCGTCCGGGCCGGGTCCCCCGGCACCAGTGACACCAGCACGAACGTCAGGGCCGAGACCATGAACAGCAGCGGAGTCGACGACAGCAGCCGCCGGATCACCAGCCGGAATATTGCCATGCTCACCTCATCGGAAGTTGTACGAAGGGAGGATCTGGGGAGCGCTGAGGGCGCCTCGGCGGCGATGGCGAGAGAGATCCTGGATGCCGGGTCGCGGAACGGAGGGCGGTGGCGGGTTACGCCGAATCCCCCGGCCGGGCCACCGCCACAGGCGGTGCGACTACGCGGCGGGCATGGCCGCTTGCGCGGCTCCAGCGAAGATTATCGAGCTGATTTAGCTACAGCCAGAAGAAGAACATACGAAATTTACACGTGTCAATAGACTGCACCGCACTACTCAAGATGGCGGGTTACACGTGATACCTGAGGGTGGATTGGCGGGGATTTCACCCCGGGGGAAGCCCGGTCTACGGCGCTTCGGAGCCCGTCACCTTGCGCACATGGCGAAGGCTCGGCTCGGCGAGCAGCTCGTGCAGCTGCTGGAAGACCCGGCGGGCCTCCACCGCGTTCCAGTCACCGGGAAGCAGCTCGGCGGGCAGGCCGGGGTCGAGGTACGGCAGCCGGCGCCACTGCGTCAGCATCGGCACATAGGCGCGGAAGGCCTCGGTGGGTTCGATGGCGGACTGCTCCGCCAGCCGGGCCGCGATGGGCGCGTACGTCCCGGTGAACGCCTCGTACTGCGCCTCGATGGCCGGGAAGTCCCACCAGGAGCTGACGGCGGTCCGCAGATCGCTGAACGCGGCGTAGTCGGCCGTGAAGAGATGGACGTAGTCGCTCAGCCCGAGGCGTTCGAGCGTGTTGCGCGCGTCCTCCAGCAGCCGGCCGGGCGCCAGCCACACGCCGGCCGCGGTGTTCCCGAAGCCCAGCCAGGTCAGCCGGGTGCGCAGCTGGTAACGGTGGGCGCGCTCGGACTCGGGCACGGAGAAGACGGCCATCACCCAGCCGTCGCTGAGGTTCGCCGGTTCCAGGCTGCCGAAGATCCGCCGGTCGCCCTCGTCGAAGATCGCGTGCACGGCGGGGCTGAGCCGGTACCCGGTCGCCCCCTGCCGCTCGGGTTCGAGAATGCCCCGCTTCTTGAGCCGGGAGATCGCCGACCGCACCGCGGGGCCGTCCACGTCCAGTTCCGCCATCAGGACGATCAGGTCGGCGATGGAGATCCATCCGCCGAGATGCCGGACGAAGGCCCCGTAGACCGTGTTGATCAGGGAGCTGGGCCGGGTCGAGCTGTCCGACATGATCGCCTTCCGTCGTGTGCGGAGGCGATCCTACCGAGACGTACGCCCTCGGCCCGTCCCCAGGGCACGGCGGGCCGGCCCGGCCGGTCCGGGAAGCGGGCCGGCGGGCACCCGGCGGTATCCCCCGGTGGTCACCCGGCGGCCACCTCCTGCCCGAGGATGGGCACCTCGGCGTAGCCGCCGGACAGCAGATGTCCCGCTCCGGGCGCGACCGCCGGCAGGTCCAGCGCGCGGAGCAGCTGGTGGGCGGTGCACACCGCCGCGGACACCACGGGCTTGCCGAGCAGCTGCTCGGCCTGGTCGATGGCGCCCAGCGAGGGCATCTGCACGCACGCGGAGAGCACGACGGCGTCGGCCTCCTCGTAGTCCAGCGCCCGCGCGATGTCCGGCAGCAGGGCCGGGTCGTGGGCCGCGACGTCGAGGTTGTCGGGGATCTCCAGCGCCTCGTAGTCGAGCACCTCGAAACCCTCATGGGTGAGGTAGTCGACGACGGTCTGCGTGAGCGGGCGCATATAGGGGGCGACGAGCGCGATCTTCTTGGCGCCGAGGGTGCGCAGCCCGTGCACGAGGGCGCCGGCGCTGGTGACCACCGGGGCCGCTCCGCCGTTCTCGGCGGTGCGCGCGTGCAGCCGGCTCTCGGAGACGCGGTGGTAGCCCAGACCCATGCTCATGATCGCCACCAGGCAGGCGTAACCGAGCACGTCCACCCGGGCGTCGGAGAGCTCCAGGGCGCACCGGTCGGAGTCGGCGTCCATGGCCCTGAGCTGTTCCGGCGTGACGTGGGTCATCCGCATCCGGCTGGAGTGGAAGGTGAACCGTTCCGGTGCGATGGTCTCCCGGGCGCGCAGGATGGCGGGCACTTCGGTTTCCATCGTGACGTTCGAACTCGGCACGATCTGGCCGATCCGGTAGCTGCGGTGGGACAAGGCGGTGCGCTCCTTCGGTGCGGGGGTTGGCTGATGACGGTGGGTCAGCGGGCGTCGATCACCGGGTTCGACAGCGTGCCGATGCCCTCGATCGTGGCTTCGACCAGGTCGCCGGGCTGCAGGAACTCCGGCGGGACCATGCCGGCGCCGACGCCCGACGGGGAGCCGGTCGCGATGACGTCACCGGGTTCCAGGGTCATGCCCGAGGTGATGTCCGCGATGAGCCGGGCGATCGGGAAGAGCATGTGCCGGGTGTTCGACTTCTGCTTGATCACGTCGTTGACCCGCAGCGACAGGTCCAGCGCCATCGGGTCCCCCACCGCGTCGGCGGTGACCACGGCCGGGCCGAACGGCGCGTAGGAGTCCTGGCCCTTGGAGAAGAACCACTGGCCGGAGCGGCGCTGGTCGCGGGCGCTGATGTCGTTGATGATGCTGTAGCCGAAGATGTGGTCCCAGGCGTCCGCCTCCGAGACACGGAAGGCCGTACGGCCGATGACGACGGCGAGTTCGCACTCCCAGTCCAGCTGTGTCGTCAGGTCCGCGTTGTGCAGGATCGGCCGGCCGGGGCCGGTGATCGCGGTGGCGGGCTTGCCGAACAGCACGGGCCGGTCGGGCAGTTCCTTCGCGGTGTCCAGCGTGCGGCTGGACTCCGCGACGTGCTCGACGTAGTTCAGACCGACGCCGACGACCTTGCCCGGCCGCAGCGGCGCGCGGAGTTCGACATCGGCGAGGCGGTGCACGACGCCGGCCGGCCAGCCGGCCGGGTCGCCGCTCAGCAGCTCGCGGGCCGCGTCCAGAGCGGCGGATCCCGACCGGATGAAGGAGAGCAGGTCGGCCGGGAGCTCGGTCCCGGCGTGCCCGGCCAGCGCGGCGAGGTCGACCACCCGGTCGTCGAGCTGGGCGCCCAGGCGGTCGGGCGCGTCGTTGTGGGTGTACGTGATCAGGCGCATGGCTGCTCCTTGCGAGGGTGGGACGGGGTACGTCGGGGTCGGGAGGGCCGGGGGTGAACCGGCGGTGTCCCCATCAGGAGGACACCGCCGGTCCTGGCCGGGGACGGTGTCGGCGCGACAGGAGTGTCCCCGGAGGCTCCGGCGCCGGAGCCGGTGTCAGGGCCGGCGGATCCGGCGGCGCGGGCCGTCTTGGGTGGCGGGCCCGTCGGGTGACGGGCCGGCCGGGTCACGGGTTGGCCTAGGGCGTGTTGCGAAAGGAGCGCCGTTCGCCCGGAGGGCGTGGCCCACGGCGTCTGGTGCGTGCGCTCGCAAGGCGGAGGGTCGTCCTCGTACTGGGGTACTTGGACGAGCCCGACAACGCAGCGAGGGCGCGTGCCAGGCGTCGTGGGCCAGGCGGGACTTTCGCAACACGCCCTAAATGACGGGCTGGTGCCCGTCGTTCGCGGTGTACGCCTCTTCACGGAAGAAGCCGAGCGAGCGCATCACCGGGAAGTCGTTGAACGAGAACAGGCAGGCGTCCTCGGACCGGTCGAGGTTCTCGTGCTCGTGCCAGGCCCAGGACGGCACGCAGAAGATGTCGCCCTGCTTCCACGCGAACCGCTGCCCGGCGATCACCGAGACACCGTGGCCCTTGGCGGCCGTGTAGATGACGGATCCGGTGTGCCGGTGGGCGCGGGTCGCCTGGCCGGGGCGCAGCAGCTGCATGTGGGCGCTCATCGTGGGCATCACGGATCCGCCGGTGAGCGGGTTGGTGTACTCCATGATCACGCCGTCGTACGGGGAGCCGTCCGTGGTCTTCGCCAGGTCGCGCAGCGCCGCGTAGGTCGGCTCCCAGGGATAGGCCAGCAGCGGAGAGTACGGCCGCGTCCACTTCTCCACGCCGTAGGGCAGGAGATTGCCGCCGTAGGTGAGAACGGAGGAGTTGATCACCTTTCCGGGCGTCTGGTAGAGGTCGGGGTGGACCTCGTAGAAGCCCGCGTCCAGGGAGTTGACCAGGGGGATGTCCAGGCCGTCCTGCCAGATGACGGGGGCGTCGTCGGAGTCGTTGCCGTGCTCGTGCCAGGTGCCGTTGGGGGTGATGGCGAAGTCGCGGGCGCCGACCTTCAGCTTCTGCCCGTCCACGATCGTCCAGGCACCGGTGCTCTCCTGGACGAAGCGCAGTGCGGCGGCCTGGTGCCGGTGGGCGGTCATCGCCTCGCCGGGGCCCATGATCTGCAGTCCGGTGTAGAGCAGTCCCGCGGCGGCGCTGACGTCCTTGCGGCCGGGGTTGACGAGCATGACGACCCGCCTGCCGGCGTCGTCGGCCTTGACGAGGTCGAGCGCCTTGTGGACCAGCGGCCGCAGTTCCTCGTAACGCCACAGGACGGGCACGGACTTCGGCTGCGGGAACCAGGGTTCGATCTCGTTGGCGACGGTCCACAGGGCGCCGGCCTCGAGGCCGGCGAGCTCGCCGTAGTACGCCGTCAGCTCGGGGGTGTCGGACACGCGGGCGCGTCCCAGCATGGTGTCGTCGTTCTCGGCGGTCATATCTCCTCCTTGAGGTCCTTGAGACCGTTGCGGCGGTCGTTGAGGTCCTTGACGTCCTTGAGGTCCTTGAGGTCCTTGAGGTCCTTGTCCGTGCTGGCTTTGACGTCCGGGGCGGGAGCCGCCGGCGCGGGGTCGGTCGCGAAGGTCACCGGTTGGCGTGGACGGTTGTCGACGTGGAGCTGGAAGACGTCGAAGCGGTTGTAGTGGCCGGTGATGTCGTGCATCTGCTTGGGCTGGATGCACTTGCCGAGGTCGATCTCGGCGTAGACGATGCCCTCGTCGTCGATCAGCGGTTCGGTGACCGGGCGGCCGTCCGGGCCGAAGATCCCGGACAGCGCGCTGCGGGGGCGGGCGAGCATCCGGCGCACCTCCTGGTCGTCGCCGGCGATGGTGTCCACGATCTCCGGGGAGATCGTGGAGCAGGCCACGACCGAGAAGACCTTGCCCTCGAAGGAGTGCGCGGCGGTGCGGACCGCGATGGCGTCCGCCATGTCGTAGTCCTCGGGGGCCACCGGCAGGGCGATGTAGCTGGAGGCGTGGACGAGTTCGCCCTGCGCCAGCAGCGTGAAGCGGGCCAGCGTGTTGGTGTTCTCGCCGCAGGCCAGGACGCCGAGCGGGCCGATCGGGGTCCGGTGCACCTGCAGGGAGCTGCCGTCGCCGCCGGTCCAGGTCAGCTTCTCCGCCCACGTCGGCACCAATTTGCGGTGCACGCCCAGCAGTTCGCCCTCGGTGCCGATG
The DNA here is from genome assembly GCF_010548325.1 of Streptomyces sp. SID13666. Lineage (NCBI taxonomy): Bacteria > Bacillati > Actinomycetota > Actinomycetes > Kitasatosporales > Streptomycetaceae > Streptomyces > Streptomyces sp. SID13666. The sequence goes on from NZ_JAAGLX010000003.1 coordinate 196,699, forward strand.
GTCAGCATCGTGTTGTACAGGACGCCGAGGCTGTGCGCGCCGCGCTCGTTGACGCCGATGACGAGGACGACGCCGTACTGGCGGGCGGCGGCGCGCAGCGCGTCCACCTCCGGTCCCGGGATGTCGACCGACGAGCGGTAGAGGCGCTCGAACCACGGGGAGCCCTGGACCGGGTTCATCGTCCAGTTCCAGTACGGGTATCCGGGGATGAAGACCTCGGGGAAGACGATCAGCGAGGCGCCGTTGCCGGCCGCCTCCCCGATGAGGGCGATCGCTTTGTCGACGGTCGCGCCGGCGTCCAGGTACACCGGTGACGCCTGGACCGCGGCGGCGGTGAAGCGGGGCAGGTTCAGCATCCGGTCCTCCTTGCTTCTGCGGTGGTGGGCCCGGTCAACGGCGCCCGGTCGGTGGTCGGCACGGTCAGCGGCCGCTCGTCGCGCCGGACAGGTCCGCGTCCGGCAGCCCCGCCGCCGGGTGCGGAAGCCAGCGCTGGTGTACGGGCACGGGCGGTTCGCGCAGCAGCTGGAGCCGGGGCGGCACCCGGTCGGTGCGGGCGCCGGGCGGCTTTCCGCTGCCCGCCTTCCAGGAGTGCGGCCAGGTCGCTCCCGGCCCGGTGTAGTCCTGGGCCGCGGCGGCGTGCAGGGTCCACAGCGGGTCGTGGAGCTGGGCCCGGCCGACGGCGCACAGGTCGGCGCGGCCCGCCAGGATGATCGAGTTGACGTCGTCGTAGGTGGAGATGGCGCCCACGGCGATGGTCGGGATCCCGGTGGCGTTGCGCACCAGGTCGGCGAACGGCGTCTGGTAGCTGCGCCCGTAGCGCGGCCGCTCATGGGCGACGACCTCACCGGTGGAGACGTCGAGCGCGTCCGCCCCGGCGTCCGCGAGGGCGCGGCAGATCTCCACCACGTCGGCTTCGCTGGTGCCGCCCTCGGCCCAGTCGGCCGCGGAGATCCGGATCACCAGCGCCTTCCCCGCCGGCCATACGGCGCGCACCGCCCGCAGCACCTCCAGGGGGAAGCGCAGCCGTCCCTCCAGCGTGCCGCCGTAGGCGTCGGTGCGGAGGTTGGTCAGCGGGGAGAGGAAGCCGGACATCAGATGGCCGTGGCCGTACTGCAGCTCCAGGACGTCGAATCCGGCCCGGTGGGCGCGTTCCGCGGCGGCGGTGAAGTCCCGGGCGATCTCGTCCATGTCCGTGCGGGTGGCCTCGCGCGGCACCGGGTCCGCCTCGTTCCAGGGCAGGGCCGAGGCGGCGATGGTCGGCCAGCCGTCGTCACCGAGCGGGCCGGAACTGCCGTCGGAGCGGGGCGTGGTGGTCGCGGCGCGGCGTCCGGCGTGGGTGAGCTGGATGCCCAGGCAGGTGTCCGACTGCTGGTGGACGAAGTCGGTGATCCGCCGCCAGGCGGTCTCCTGCCCGTCGGTGTACAGCCCCGGGCAGCCGGGGGTGGCGCGCCCCTGCGGGCTGACGGCCGTCATCCCCGCGAAGACCAGCGCCGAGCCGCCGAGTGCCCGGGTGCTCAGGTGCACGAGGTCGAAGTCCCCCGGCACACCGTCGCGTGCGGTGTACAGCGCCGTGGGCGGCACGACCACCCGGTTGCGCAGGTGCAGTCCGCCGAGCCGGAACGGCCGGAACATCGGCGGCACGGCCACCGCCGCCGGCCGCACCGCCGCGGTCAGCGGTTCCTCCGCCTCGGCGAGCCAGGAGTCGACCGCCGCGGTGAACTCCCCGTCCCGCACCCGGAGGTTGTCGTAGGTGACGCGGCGGCTGCGGGTGAGCAGGTTGAACGCGAACTGGTGCGGGTCCTGGCCGGTGTACCGGCCGACGTTCTCGAACCACTCCAGGCTGGCCTGGGCCGCGCGCTGGGTGGATTCGACCACCGGCCTGCGCTCCGCCTCGTAGGCGCTCAGCGCCGCGGGAACGTCCGGGTGCTCCTGCAGACAGGCGGCGAGGGCGAGCGCGTCCTCCATCGCCAGCTTGGTGCCGGAGCCGATCGAGAAGTGCGCGGTGTGCGCCGCGTCCCCCAGCAGCACGACGTTGCCGTGCTGCCAGGACCGGTTGCGCACGGTCGTGAACCGCAGCCACTTGGAGTTGTTGGGTATGAGCCGGTGCCCGTCGAGGTGGTCCGCGAGGAGATCCTCGCAGAGCCGGATGCTCTCCTCGTCGCTGGTGCCGGGCGGCAGGTCACGGGCCGCGAACGTGTCGAAGCCCGCGCGCCGCCAGGCCGCCTCGTCGATCTCGACGATGAAGGTGCTGCGCTTCCCGTCGAAGGGATAGGCATGGACCTGCAGGGTGCCGAAGTCCGCCTCGGCGACGATGAAGGTGAACGCCTCGAAGACCCGGTCGGTGCCCAGCCACATGTAGCGGGACCCGCGCTCGTCGAGATCCGGCCCGAAGCGGTCGGCGAAGTGCTCCCGGGTCGCCGACCGCACCCCGTCGGAGGCCACCACGAGGTCGTACTCCGCGGCGAGTTCCGCCGCCGGCGGCGCCTGGGTGCTGTACCGGACGTCGACCCCCAGGGCGGCGCAGCGCTGCTGCAGGATCTGCAGCAGCCGCTTGCGTCCCAGGGCGGCGAAGCCGTGGCCGCCGGAGGTGAGGACCTGGCCGCCGTAACAGACGTCGATGTCGCTCCAGCGGGCGAACTCCTCCGACATGGCGGCGTAGACCTCGGGGTCGGCCTGCGCGATGCCGTCGAGCGTCTCGTCCGAGAACACGACCCCGAAGCCGAACGTGTCGTCAGCGGCGTTGCGCTCCCAGACGGTGACGTCCCATCGCGGTGAGAGCTGCTTGGCCAGGGCTGCGAAGTACAGCCCGCCGGGCCCTCCTCCGATGACTGCTACGCGCACGGGTCCTCCTCGTGGTTCTGCGACATAAGATATGCCGCATTTTCTGCGATCGTCAATATTGCAACATGGCGGGGCGGGACCGGATGCGGTCCCGCCCGGCTCGCGCCGGTCAGGCGAACAGCTCGGGAGCCTGTGCGCCCGCCGTCGACAGCAGCCGGCGGACGTCGTCGGGCCAGGGCTCGGAGCCCTTGGCGCGCGCGGCGGAGTGGACGATCGTCATACGCCCGGTGGCGGCGACCCCGTCCCCGTCCGCCGCCCCGTCCTCGCTCTCACCGCGCACGGTGAAGGCGTAATGCAGCGAACTGGTGCCCACCTTGGTGATCCGCAGCTCGGTGCGGACGGCCTGCCCGAACCACAGCCGCTCCCGGTAGTCCGCCTCGAAGTGGACCCGGGGGATGCTGCCGAAGAGATGGCCGAGGCCGAGCCTGCGCAGCAGGACCGCTTCGGCCGCCTCGACCCAGCGCACCACCGTGGAGTGGTGGTAGTGCCCGGCCGCGTCCGTGTCCGGCCACTCGACCCGCCGTTCGACGGTCACGCTGGGCAGCGACGCCTCGCCGCCCGTCGCACCGTCCACCGCCATCCTGCGCAGCTCACCGCGGCGCAGCTTCCCGTTGCTGGTGCGCGGCAGCGCGGTGACGAACTCGATGGCGCGGGGGTACTTGTAGGGCGCGATGGTCCGCTTGACGTGGTCCTGCAGCGCCTTGACGGTGTCCGCGCCGGCCTCGACCCCGGCCCGCAGGACGACATAGGCCGTGACGACCATGCCGCGCCTGCCGTCCGGGGCTCCCACCACACCGCACTCCTCGACGTCGGGATGGACGACGAGCGCCTTCTCCACCTCGGGACCCGCGATGTTGTAGCCGGACGAGACGATCATGTCGTCGCTGCGGGCCACGTACCAGAAGTAGCCGTCGGCGTCCCGGATGTAGGTGTCGCCGGTGATGTTCCAGCCGTCCCTGACGTACTCCGACTGCCGTGGGTCCGACAGGTACCGGCAGCCGGTGGGGCCCTTGACGGCGAGCAGGCCCGGCTGCCCGTCGGGGACGGCCGCCCCCGTCTCGTCGACGACGGCCGCCCGGTAGCCCGGGACCGGCTTGCCCGTCGCACCGGGGCGTATGTCGCCGTCGGCGGCGGAGATGAACACGTGCAGCATCTCGGTCGCACCGATGCCGTCGATGATGTGCAGTCCGGTGGTGGCGCGGAACTCCTCCCACACGCTCGCCGGCAGCGCCTCTCCGGCGGAGACGCACCGGCGGACGCCCGCCAGCCGGTCCGCGACACCGGCGGCCATGATCGCGCGATAGGCAGTGGGTGCGGTGAAGAGCACCGTGACACCGTGCTCGGCCACCAGGTCGGCGAGTTGGGTCGGTGTCGCCTGCTCGATCAGCAGGGTCGCCGCGCCGACGTGCAGCGGGAACACCACCAGCCCGCCCAGCCCGAACGTGAACGCCAGCGGAGGCGTTCCGGTGAACACGTCGTCCTGCCGGGGCTGGAGGACATGCCGGGAGAACGTGTCGGCGTTGGCGAGCACGTCCCGGTGGAAGTGCATGGTCGCCTTGGGGCGTCCCGTCGTGCCGGAGGTGAAGGCGATCAGCGCCACATCGTCCGCGGCGGTGTCGACGTTCACGAACGAGCCGCTCTTCGTCCCGCTGCGGGCCGCCAGGTCGTCCGGTCCGGTGCCGCCGTAGGGGACGACGGTCAGGCCGGCGGCACCGGCCGCGTCGAGCTCTTCGAGATAGCGGTGATCGCACAGGGCGGCGACCGGACGGCTGATGTCGTGCAGTTCGGCGAGTTCCGCGGCGCGCAGCAGCGGCATGGTGGTGACGGCGACGCCGCCGGCCTTCAGGACGCCGAACCAGGACGCGACCAGCCACGGATTGTTCGGGCCGCGCAGCAGCACACGGTTTCCGGGCTGGAGGCCGAGGTCCTCGGTGAGCACCTGCGCCACCTGGTTGGCGCGCCGCAGGAGGTCCCCGTACGTCCATCGCCCGGTCGGAGTGAGCAGGCACGGCCGGTCAGGACCCCAGCGGGCGACGGCGTCGTCGAGCAGCGACTGCGCGCAGTTGAGCCGGGTCGGATACTTCAACTCCGGTAGGTCGAAGCTGAGTTCGGGCCACTGGGCGAACGGTGGCAGCCGGTCGCGACAGAAGGTATCGGCATGCGCGGACGGAGAGAGCTCCATGGGGCGGCACCTCAATCTCGGGGCAGCGGGGAGAGTGGAGCCAGTATCTCGCCAAAATGACGACAGTCAATGATTCGCTATAAAGATTCTCGTTAAGAACAGGTTTCGTCACGGACGGTGACGGAAGCGTGCCTCGCGACGAGCCAAGGCAGCCTCCGGGAGCGGCCCGGGTGACCGTCACCGCGCGACGGGAACCCGCACCCGGACGGTTTTCCCGGCGCCACCACCTGTGCCCCGCCCGCCGTACGGGAGCACCTCCACCGAGCCGCACGCCTCGTCGACCAGCAGGTCCACCATCAGCAGACCGCGCCCGCACTCCGCATCCGGATCGACGGCCGCCCCGACCCGGGGCGGGCACGGGTCCCCGTCGCTCACGTCCAGCCACAGCCGACCTCCACCGACGGCCGCGGTGACACGCAGCCGCTCAGTGGCCGGCCCGGCGTGCTGCACGGAGTTGGCGGCCAGTTCGGTGACGGCCAGCAGGAGGGTGTCGATGACGTCGGCTTGGATGTGCCAGTCCAGCAGGACGCGGTGCAGCCGCCGGCGGATCCGCGGGACGGCCGCCACCTCGGGCGACAGCACCCAGTGGACGAGCGCGCGGCCCGGAGGAGGCGGCGCGGACGGGCGGGACCGCGCCCGCCCGGCGCCGGCGGGCGCCGGCAGGACCGGCGGGGCCGACGACGTGGACGGCATCGGCGGGGTGGACGGAGCGGAGACGGTGAACGCGGTGACGGTGAGCATCGCGGGACTCCCGGGGCGGGACGGCGAGGCGAGGGGGGACGGACGCCTGTGTCGCTCGTGCAACCTCCGCCGGCTCCTGCGCCACCTCTCGGATCAACTGGACCGAAATTCTGGGGTCAGTGCCGGTACGGATCGTTGTTACACGTGTAACATGCTAGGCAGCCCTCCGCGCCAAGCGCAAGGCATTTCGGGCAAAAGTTGCAGGATGTCTGATTTCACCGACGCCGTGAACCGCCGCGCACTCCCGTGCGCCTCATAGACCTCATAGACCTCGTGGACCTCGTGGACCTCCACTGACGTGCGCGGCCGTCCGCGGTGGTCTCCGCCGAGCACACGGCCCGTGCGCCGCCGCGGACACACGTCGATCGACCTGGATGGAAAGGGACCGGAATGACGCAGTCACCGCCAGCCCAACTCGACCTGGGGTGGCCTCCGCCGCCCTTCCTGGCCCCCGTGCCGCCCGTGGTGGGCGACGACGGCGTGACCCGGTTCGAGGGCGTCACCTACGCGACCTCGCCGGGGTACCGGCCGCGGTTGCTCGACGTCCAGGTGCCCGCGAGCGCGACGCCCCCGCCGGTCGTCCTCTGGATCCACGGCGGAGGCTGGATGGAGGGCGACCGGCGCTACCCGCCGCCCACCGTGCCCGTCGAGCTGCTGCACGGCTCGGTCCTCGGCGCCGGCTTCGCCCTCGTCTCCATCGACTACCGGCACAGCCTGGAGGCGCCGTTCCCGGCGCAGCTGCACGACGTCAAGGCGGCGATCCGCTACATCCGCCGCTTCGCCGGCAGTTTCGGCATCGACACCGACCGGATCGCCGTGTGGGGCGAGTCGGCCGGCGGTCATCTGGCGGCACTGGCCGGGCTCACCACGGCCGACGGCCCCGGCGGCGGCGCGATGGAGGGCACCGAGGGCGTCCTCGGCGAGCCGACCGCGGTACAGGCCGTCGTCGACTGGTACGGGGTCCACGAGATCGCCTCGCTGCTCGCCCACCCGATGCCGCCGTCACCGCCCGGCGCGCCCGAGTACCCCAACCCGTTCGCGGCGCTGCTCGGCGGCACCGAGGACGAGCGGACCGACCTGGCACGGGCCGCCAGCCCCGTCACCTATGTCGGCGCGGGCGCCCCGCCCTTCCTGCTGATCCACGGGACCAAGGACGGTCTGGTGCCCTACAGCCAGAGCGAGCTCCTCGCCGCGGAGCTGCGCACCGCGGGCGGCGAGGTCACCCTCACGCCGGTGGACGGCGCCGACCACATCTTCCTCGGCTCTCCGGACATCGTCTCGATCGTCTGCGACAGCGTCGCCTTCATCGCCGGCCGGTTGAACGGTCCGTCCCAGCCCTGACCCGGGCGGTTGCTTCCGCGAGCGGCGGCCGGACCTCCGGCCGCCGCTCGCGGCACGCCGCCCCCGTCCCTCGTCCGGCTCTTCCCTATCCGTATCCGTTCATCCGTTTCCCCGTCCGTCCGCCCCCGCGGACCGGGCCGCGAGAGGCACCACGTGACCGACACATCGACCGCCGTTCCCGAGCTCCCGACCGCCGCCGGGAACCACCGGCTGCCCGCCGCTCCCCCGCGACCACGCGTGCTCCCCCTCGCGCTGGTCTGCCTGCTGGCCACCGCGCTGATCGGGATCGCCACGCGCGCCGACGTCCGGCGCCCCTTCTTCCAGGGGCTGGACGAGCGGTGGCTCGGCTGGATGGGAGGACCGCACCGAGGTGTCTACGAGGCGGTCGCCACGGTCCTGAACTGGTTCGGCGGACCGCTCGGCGTGGTGGTCCCGCTGGCGCTCCTGGTGGCGCTGCTCGTCCTGAGGCGCTGGTGGTCGGTGCTGTATCTGCTCACCACCTACCTCGCGGCGAACATGCTCGTCGTCCAGGTCCTCAAGCAGGTGGTGGACCGGCCACGGCCCGCCCACCCGCTGGTCAGGGTGGACCACGGCTCGTTCCCGTCCGGCCACGCCGCCGGCGCGGCGACCCTCGTGGTGATCGTCGGCGTCCTGCTGATCCCGCTCGCCCGGCGCCGGGCCTGGTGGCTGGGGGGCGGGTTGTTCGTCGCGCTGATGATGTGGAGCCGGACGTGGCTGCACGCGCACTGGCTCAGCGACACGGTCGCGGGAGCCCTTGCCGGTGCGGGTACGTCGCTGCTGCTCTGGTGGGCCTTCGCCCCGCTGCTCGCCCGGGAGCGGCGCGCCGGCTGAGCCGGCAGGGACGCTACGAGGACGCCCGGTGGATGAGGGTGAAGTCCACCGGGTCGACGGGCTCCGCCGTTCCGTGCTCGATCAGCTGCTGGAGCGTCTCGGCGATGACGCCTGGCCCCGGCAGGTTGAGGCGGATGGAAGTGAGCGGCGGGCGCTGCAGCGAGGCCAGCATCAGATCGTCGGCGCCGACCACGGCCACGTCGTCCGGGACGTTGCCCGCGTCCTGGAAGGCGTGCATCAGCAGCGCCGCGTACTCGTCGTTGTACGCGAAGACCGCGTCCAGACCCAGCCCCGGCCAGCGTTCCACCAGTTGGGCCACCGAGTCCTGCGTGTACGCCACCTCGACGGCGGTCACCGTCGCCGTCTCCGCGAGGTCACCGGTGGCCGTGATCACGAAGTCGAAACGCATGGTGGTACGGGACTGCTCGTTGTAACGCTCCCAGACCGGCAGCGCCGCATGGTTCGGATCGTTAGGATGACACGTAAAGGGGTCGTACAGGCCAGGAGCGGTTCTTCGCGGGATGGTCATGGTCGCTGGAGGATGAGTCGGACACGACGGGGGCTCGCGTTGGATCGCCTGGCCGGAGCGGACCTGGAAGTCGGCCAAGACCAGTTCATCCTGCACGGGTTTGTCATCCTCCTCGGTCCAGCCGAGCAACCCGTACAGGCTGACGATCCCGGCCATGTCGGCGGGCGGCAGCGGGCGGTAAGCCGTGGCGTGCCCGGACTTCCGGGCACCGGAGTCGTTCGGAAACCACGCCCCGCCGGCGTGGGGCGCGGTCACCGGCTCCGCCAACGCGGTCAGCGTCTTGATGCGGTCCCGCGGCGCCGGCACGGCTGCGACGCAAGCCCGCAACGCCCGACGCTGCGCACGGCAGAAAAGATGGTCACTACCGCAGGTCGACCGGACGCGGTGGGCGGGTGACCGGCCGGCCGGCGCCCGCGATGCTGCCCCCATCGCTGCGCGTGTGGCTCGGGCTGATCGCGGCCCTCGCCGCGCTGGCGGTCACGGTACTCGGGGTCCTGTATGCCGGCCACAGCCAGCCCGGCAGGGTGGACGGGTGGATCCAGCCGGCGGTGGAGGGTGTGCGGCCGCCGTGGCGGAACGTCGCTCTGACCATGGACTTCTTGGGGGAGCCCGTGGGAGCGGTGATGCTGATCGTGGCCATCGTGACGGGGTGCCTGCTGCTTCGGAGTCCTCGCGCAGCGGTGCTCGTCGTTGCCGGTGTCGGCATGACCGTGGGAACGGCGACGCTGCTCAAGCATCTGGTGGGGCGCACCATCCACGGCGACGGCAACCTGTCCTACCCGAGCGGGCACGCCGCCTTCGCCACCGCGCTCGCCCTCATGGTGGCGCTGCTCGCGACCGGCCGGCTCGGCCTCGGCAGGACGGGCCGCACGTTACTCGTGCTCGCCGCGGCGCTGGTTGTCGGCGCGGCCATGGGCTGGGCCGAGGTCGCCCTGGGCGCGCACTACCCGACCGACGTCCTCGGCGGCTGGTGCACCGCGCTGGCGGTGATACCGGCGACCGCGTGGCTGGTCGACCGGATGGCCGACCAGCTCGTCGATCGGATGGCCGCGGCCGGTTGGCGGGAGCGTCGCTGACGTCACGTCACACCAAGCGGCGGAACACGGGCTTCACCGGCCGCCCGGCCAGCCAGGGGGTGGGGTCAGCGGCGTCCAGTGCCTTCCGGTACACCGCACATGCCTGAGCCACCACGTCGACGGTACGGTCGATGTCTGCGTCGTCAAGCGCGCTGCTCACCACGAACGACTGGGCCAGCACTCCGCCCGCGAGGAGCCGGCGCAGGAACAGGGTGCGGTACTGCTGCGACGGCTGCCCGTTCTCGTCCAGGGTGGCGAAGACCAGGTTGCTGGCCCGGCCTCGTACGACGACGTGGTCGCCGACGCCCATGCCAGCCGCGGCGGCGCGGACACCGGCGGCCAACCGCTCGCCCAGGGCGTGCAGTTGTGCGGTGATGCCCTCCTCGACATAGGTGGTCTGCACGGCCATCGCGGCGGCCAGGGAGTGCGTTTCCGCACCATGCGTGGTGGACAGCAGGAACACCCGGTCGCCGGAGTGACGCAGCCCGCCCCACTCCATCAGGTCGCGGCGCCCGGCCAGCGCGGAGACGGCGAACCCGTTGCCCAGCGCCTTGCCGAACGTGGAGAGGTCGGGCACCACGCCGTACAGGCCCTGGGCGCCCGCCTCGGACCAGCGGAAGCCGGTGATCATCTCATCGAAGATGAGTACGCAGCCGTGCCGGTCGGCCAGCTCGCGCAGGCCGGCGAGGTATCCGGGCGGGGGCTCGGTGTGCCCGGCCGGTTCGAGGATCAGGCAGGCGACCTCATCCTGGTACCGGGTGAGCAATTCCTCCGTGGCGGCCAGGTCCCCGTAAGGGAACGCCACGGTGAGCTCGGTGGTCGCCGCCGGAATGCCTGCGGACATCGGCGTGATGCCGATGAACCAGTCGTCGACGGAGAAGAACGGATGGTCGCCGCAGATGGCCACCCGCGGGCGCCCGGTGACGGCGCGGGCGAGGCGCACCGCGGCGGTGGTGACGTCGGAGCCGTTCTTCGCGAACTTCACCATCTCCGCGGTCGGCACCGTGGCCAGGAAGCGCTCCGCGGCCTCGACCTCCACGATGGACGGCCGGACGAAGTTGCTGCCGCGGTCGAGTTCCCGCCGCACCGCCTCGAGCACGCGTGGGTGGGCGTGGCCGAGGCTGACCGACCGCAGGCCGGAGCCGTACTCGATATAGCGGTTGCCGTCGATGTCCCACACGTGGGCACCGCGGCCGTGGCTGATGACCGGCGCCACGTTCTCGGGGTACTGGTCGTCGCCCTTGGCGTAGGTGTGCGCGCCCCCGGGGATCATGGCGTGCAACCGCTCGTTCGCCATCCGCGACCGGGGCAGGAGGAACTCTTCGGTGTCCACAGTGACTTGAGTCTCTTCGATCTCTTCGGTGTGTTGGGTGTCCACGCCGACCTCACTTCTCGCTGTGCTTCAGGACTTCGGCGAGGCTGGGCGCCTCCCGGTCCCGCTGGGACATCGATGTGGCCGGCAGCGGCCAGGGAATGGCGAGCTCCGGGTCGTCGAAGGCGATCGTCACGTCCTCGGCCGGATCGTGCGGGCGGTCGATCCGGTACGAGGTGTCAGCGGTTTCGGTCAGCGCCTGGAAGCCGTGCGCGCACCCCGCCGGGATGTACAGGGTCGTCTGCGTCTCGCCGGACAGCTCGAAGAAGGCTCGGTTGCGATAGGTCGGCGAGTCCGTCCGCAGGTCCACGACGACGTCGAAGATCCTCCCGTACGAGCACCGCACCAGCTTCGCCTCGCCGGCTCCGGAGCGCAGGTGCAGGCCGCGCAGCACGCCCCGGACCGAGCGGGACACGCTGTCCTGGACGAAGGCGTCCGGGTCGAGGCCCACCGAGCGGACCACGTCGGCGTCGAAGGTACGGCAGAAGAAGCCGCGCTCGTCGGCGTACCGCGTCGGCTCGAAGAGGTACGCGCCGGTGATCTCCGGGACTTCGGTCGCCTTCATGGAGCCTTCCTCGAGGTGTGGACGTGGTCGGCCGCAGGGAACAGGGCCGCGGTCAAGGAGTTGAACTGGTGCTCGAGTTGCCGGGCGGCGGCCAGGTTCCGCTCGGTGAGGGTCTGCCGCAGCTCGGCCGATCGCTTCTCCAGCGCCCAGAACTGCTCGAGCAGCCGGTCGGCGTCGACCTCGCGCGCCGGGTGGCAGTACGCGCCGAGACCCATCTCCGTCATGAGCGCGTCACTCTTCGCCGCATAGCAGAGGGCGAGCACCGGCGTGCTGGTCTTCAGCGCGCAGATCAGGTTGTGGTACCTGATCGCCACCACGGTGTCGGCAGCCGCCATCTCCTTCATCAGGTCGGCCAGTGAGGACGGCTCGGCAGCGGTGACCAGCGGCGAGTCCACCGCGTCGAGGATCGCGGCGACCACCGACGCATCGCACTCGTCGCCGGTGAGCAGCCGGACCGACCTGCCCTCCTGGACCAGCGCGCCGACGAACCGGATCGTCCCGTCGAGGTAGCGCCGGTATATCTCCTCGGCCTGGGCGCGGTCGTCGTTGCCGCCGTGGAAGTCCATGACACCGACGCAGACCGGTCCCGGCGGTGCCGACGGGTCCGAGGGCGCGCCGGCCCGCGGCGTCGGCAGGGCGAACGCGAGGTCCGGGTAGACCTCGTCGCGCGCGGTGTCCACGCCCATCGCCCGCATCGCGTCGCGGGACTGCGCGTCCCGGTACGACCGGTATGCGGCCAGCCGCGCCGACCAGCGGACCAGGAGCCGGGTCGGCCGGTTGCCGATCGTCGCGGCGCCGACGCTGACCAGCGCGACCCGGGTGCCGAACAGTCGGCCGCTCGCGCAGAGCAGGAACAGCGAGTACGGGAAGCCCCACGGCCGCAGCGGCAGCGTGGCCTCCAGGACGCCCATGCCCGGCACGATCACCACGTCGTGCCGGCGCACCCAGGCAGCGGTGCGGAAGACGTCGACGACTTTGCCCAGACCCTTCGCCGCGACGGCGCCCGCACGCGACGCGGTCCGGTACTCGCCTCGGTACCAGTGCAGCCGCGTCGCGGGTATCCCGAACCGGGTCGTCACGGCCTCGGGTCCGCCGCACAGCGCGTCCACGACCGCGTCCGGGTGGTCGGTGCGGAGGTACCCGAGCACGGCTTCGAGCGATCCGTCGTTGCCGAGGTTGCCGGATCCGAGCAGGCCGAACACGCCGACACGCACCGGAGTTTCGTCCGTGGACGTCATCTCTGCCTCCCCTCACGGCCGGCGACGACGGCGTCGACGGAGACCGTGAGCAGGGCCGGATCGACCGGAGCGCGGTCCTCGACCCGCTCGCCGGCGCCCGGCCGGACCCGGCTGGTCATCCATGCGGCCAGGTGGCGGTAGCACGAGCGCCGGTCGGCCGCGGACAACGGCGCCCGCCGGATCGCCGAGGCGAAGCCCCAGACGTACTCGGCGAGCAGCCGGGGCGTCGGGTGCAGCAGGCCCGCCCGGCGCGGGTCGAGATTGACGCACCGGGAGCGCTTGGACGGGTTCGCCCGCTCGGCGCGGGTGGGGTGGTCGCGGCGGAAGTACAGGAGTTCCGGCACCTGGTGGAAGCGCCCGTGCAGGGCGATCTCGGCGACGTACGTGCGGTCCGCGTGGTGGTAGCTGTCCATCGGCTTCACCCGGCGCAGCGCGTCGGCCCGGATCACCCCGTAGAAGTCGTCACCGCCGGGCTCGAACAGCATGCTGCGGAAGCGCTCCGGCGCGTGCGGCGAGTCGGTGGCGAGCGTGTACTCGTACGGGACTGTCACCTGACCGTCGCCGTCGATGACCGCCTGGCCGGTGTGCGCGAGGATCACGTCCGGCCGCTCGTCCAGCGCCTGGACGCAGCGCCGCAGCAGGTCGCGGGCGTAAAGGTCGTCGTGCGAGGCCCACTTGAACAGCTCGCCGCGGGACTCGGCGAGCACATGGTTGTGGTTCGGCGTGGCGCCGATGTTCCGCGGCAGCCGGAGGTACCGGATGCGCGAGTCCTGCTCGGTGTACTTGCGGCAGATGTCCTGAGTCCCGTCGGTCGAGGCGTTGTCGCAGATGACCAGCTCGAAGTCCTCGTAGGTCTGGCCGAGCAGGGCGTCGAGCGACTCGGCCAGGTACTCCTCGCCATTGTAGACGGGCAGGCCGATGCTCAGCCTGGGTTGGGCGGTCATGAGGTCCTCACTTCGGGGAGGGGGTGGTTGTGCTCGCGCAGGGCGGACCGCAGTTGCAGCCACCACACGGCCGAGCCGCTGACGGTCGCGGCGGCGACGCCCCAGGCCGAGCCGACCGTGCCGGCCACAGCCGCCCCGCCGAGCCCGCCGCTGACATAGCAGGCGGAGGCGAACAGTTGGCAGCGCAGGCTGCGCCGAGCCGCGCCGAACGCGCGCAGCCCGGCCGCCGCGCCGGTGCCGAGTCCCGCGCCCGCGACGCCGAGGGTGATGGGCACGATGAGCTGCGAGGCGGAGTGCCAGACGTCGCCGAGCACCAGCTCGCCGAACCGGCCAGGCATCAGCAGCAGCGCCGAGCCCCAGATCAGCGCGCCGGCGGCCTGCCCGCCGCCAAGGAGGAGGCAGAATCTGCCCAGTTGATGCGGGGCCCGCCGCAGCACCCGTGCCGCCTCCGGGACGGTGACCAGCGAAAGTCCCATGAGCACTGCCAGGAACGGGCCGAGCAGGAGCTCGGCGCCCCGCACCGCGCCCACCGCGCCGACCCCGACGATCGCGCCGAGCCCGTAGGCCCGCAACTGGCTCGCGCCACTGAGGCTGACGTTCTCGACCAGGTACCGGTAGCCGAGATCGCGCTGCTCGCGAAGCCACCCGCGTGCCTCGGTCATCCGGGGCCCGATGCCGGACTGGATGTAGCCGTACCCCGCCGCCACCGTGGCGGACGCGCCCCAGGCGAACACGAAGGCGGCCACACTGCCCACCCGGGCCGCCACCACCAGGGCCGGGACGAGCGCGACACCCCACACGACGTCGTTGACGAACGCCTTCCGCCCGGCGCCGGCGGCGAAGAACGAGAACCGCCAGGCGTCCTGGAGCAGCAGCCCGGGCAACATGACACCAAGGGCGGCGAACGCGGGCCCCAGGCGGCCGCCGAGGCCGAGCCCGGCCACCAGACACACCGCGCCGATGGCCGTACCGACGCCGAGTGCGGTACCCGTCGACCGGGCCACCGCCCCGCGCCAGGACGTGTCCGGCGCGCCGCTGAAGCGCACCACCAGAGGGTCGGTGGCAAGGCCGCGGGAGACGTTGAGCACCACACCGTAGGTCACCCAGGCCAGGCTGAACACGCCGAACGCGGTCACCCCCAGCGAGCGGGCCACGTAGATGCCCACCGCGAAGTTGCTCACGCTGGAGGCCGCCTGGTCGGCCAGTCCCCAGGACAGCCGGCCGACCATGGCCCGCTTGGCGGTCTGCCGGGCGGGTCCGGCCGGGGCCGCCGGTGCCGTCGTCTTCTCCCCCTCGGTGGTCATCGGCTTCATGCCTTGATCAGTTCGGCGCCGCGCAGGGCGTCGGCGGCGGCGGCCACGGTGTCGAACGGAAGCCCGGACCGCTCGGCGACGTCCAGCAGACTGTGCTCGCCGTCGGAGAGGTTGAGCACCCAGAGCATGGCCATCTGGGCCTGCTTGGTGTCGCTGCGGCCGCCGAGCGCGTCGTACAACCCGCGTCGGCCCAGCTGTGGTTCGCCGTAGGGGCTGAGGTTGAGGTACCGCCGGTTGCGGTCGAGGACGGCGAATGCCTCGCGGCAGACCGCGAGGGTGTCCGCCATCGCGTCCGGGGAGACGAAGTCCAGGTTGTCCGCCGAGGTGTGGTACTCGGGGTAGCCGGCGTACGGGGTGCGGGTGAGCGAGCCCACGCCCAGGTTGAAACCGGGCGAGCAGTACTGCCGCTCGTCGTAGCCGTACGGGGTGAACTCGTTGACGTGGTGCGGGCGTTCGGATGCGGCCAGCACGTGCCGCATCACGCGGTCGATCTCCGCGTCGCCGCGCCTGCTCTGCTTGTACGTCAACTGTCCCGGGTCCCCGGCGCAGGCCAGCACCAGGCCGTGCTTGACCCGTTCCACCCGCTCCGCGTTGCGGGCCAGCCAGGTGATCGCCCCGACGGTGCCGGGCGCGTAGATGAACCGGTAGGTGTAGTACGGCGTCTCCTGCGCCAGCGCGCGGGCCAGGAACGTCGCCACGGCGATACCGGCGAGGTTGTCGTTGGCCAGCGACGGGTGACAGGTGTGGCAGGAGACGATGACCTCGTCGGCGACCTGTCCGGGGACCACGTGCTCGGCGTAGGTGAGGTGGCCGTCCGCGAGTGTGGAGTCGATGCGCACCTCGTAATCGCCGTCCGGCAGCGCGTCCAGGGTCTCCTGGGCCAGGCAGAACCCCCATTCCGGCTTGTAGTAGCTGGTGCGGTACGGCACCCAGGACGGTTGGTCCGGCAGGGTGTGCAGGTGTTCGCGCAGCTCGGCCAACGGCATGGTCGCCGACACCGGCACGCTGTAGCCGAGCACGTGCAGGCTGGACGCGGCGAAGTCGACGACACGGTTGCCGGCGGCGTCGGCGACGTACGCGTCCCGGATGTTCCACTCCTGCGGCACCGTCCAGTCGAGCACCTGCGTCCCGGTCGGCACCTCATGCACCCGCAAGGGGATGTACTCCCCGACGATGTCCAGGGTGGCGCGCACACCGTCGCCGGTGATGCTCCGGCACAACGGGTACAGCCGCTCCACCAGCGTGTACATCTCTTCGGCGGTGTCGGTCATCGGCGCCACCGCAGGGTGTCGTCGACGGTGCCCGCGTCGGACGCCGCGCGCAGCACGGCAAGCCGGGTGAAACGCTGCTCGAAGTCCTCCCGGGTCAGGTCGAACTTCCGGTAGGCCGCGGCAAGTTCGAGCGCACCCCGCTTCACCGTCCACTCGCAGTCGAAGCCGGGTATCGCGGCGCGGAACCGGGAGAAGTCCACCCGGTACGACCGCGGATCGGCACCGTTCTCCCCGGTGATCACCACCTTCGCGCCGGACACCGCCTCGGCGACCTGGTCGGCGATCTCGGCGACCGTGACGTTGTTGATCTCGCTGCCGATGTTGAAGGCCCGGTCGTGCACGGCTTCGCGCGGCGCGGTCAGCGCGGCCGTGAAGGCGCGCGCGATGTCGGCGGCGTGCACCAGCGGGCGCCACGGGGTGCCGTCGGAGAGCACCAACACCTCGCCGGACAGGAGCGCGTGGCCCACCAGGTTGTTCAGCACGATGTCGGCGCGCAGCCGGGGCGAGTAGCCGAAGGCGGTGGCGTTGCGCATGAACACCGGGGTGAAGTCGCCGTCCGCCAGCGCGTGCAGGTCGTCCTCCACCCGCACCTTCGACTCCGCGTACGGCGTCACCGGGCGCAGCGGGGCGTCCTCGGCGACCAGGTCGTCGCCGCCGGAGGCGCCGTAGACCGAGCAGGTCGACGCGTACAGGAAGCGTCGCACTCCGGCGTCGCGGGCCAGCCGCGCGAGGCGGACGGACGCGTGGTGGTTGATGTCGTAGGTGAGTTCCGGCGCCAGCGATCCCAGCGGGTCGTTGGAGAGCGCGGCCAGGTGGATCACGGCGTCCACCCCGGCCACGTGGTCGGCCGTGACGTCGCGCAGGTCCACCCGGTACCCCGACGGGTCCGCGGGCGGCGGGCCGAGCACGCAGTCCGCGAACAGACCGGCGTCAAGCCCGACGACCTCGTGTCCGGCGGCGCTGAGGACCGGGGCCATCACGGTGCCCAGGTAGCCCTGGTGGCCGGTCAGTAGTACGCGCAAGGTTCATCCCTCCAGATTGAGCGTGAGTTTGGTGACGGCGAACGCCTCGGCGTAGCGCGCATGGCATTCGATGCCGCGGATCCGCGCAAGACCGATGAAGGCCTCCCGGTCGAACCAGGGCCGGTGCCGTTGCGAGGGGTAGTGCTCCTGCAACAGCCGCACCTTCTGTTCGGCGGTCTCCGGCGACAGCGGCTGGTACGCCGACGGACGGCCGAGATCGCCGTCCCATTTGACGATCTCGTAGCCGAGCACGAGGTGGTCGCGGAATGCGGTGGGTATCAGCTTCGCCAGGCCGCGGTGATCCTGGTGCGCGTCATCGGTACGCGGCGCGAGCACCAGATCCGGCTCGGTCCCCGCGCGCAGCTCCTCGACCGCGGCCTTGGCCTCGTCCCAGTGCACGGGCATTCGGCCGTCCGGCAGCTTGAGCACCGTCAGCCGCAGATCGGCGCCCGGGCAGAAGGCGGCGAGCGCGGCCCGCTCCTCCTGCTCCCGCGCGCCGCCACCGCCGGAGAGCACCAGCGCGTCGACGCGGATACCCGGCCGCGCGAGGCACAGCGTCAGCAGCGTGCCGCCGGCGCCGATGGCGATGTCGTCGCAGTGCGCGCCCACCGCAGCGATCCGGTCCAGGCGCCCGGCCCCGAGCCGGATCACGCCTTCGCTCCGGCGCCGTGCCTGCTGCCGGTCGTGCTCGCCCCGGCGCCGTCCCGTTCCCACACGGCCCACGGGCGGTCGCCCCGGGTGTAGGCGTCGTCGAGCGCGGCCCGCTCCTTCACGGTGTCGGTCGGCTTCCAGAAGCCGCGGTGCTGATGCGCCACCAACCGTCCACGCTTGGCCAGTTGTCCACATCCGTCGGCGACCAGGTCCCCGTTCTCCGGTATGTGGTCGAAGACCTCCTGGCGGAGTACGAAGTAGCCACCGTTCTCCCACAGCGGCATGTCGCTCACCGCGGTGATGCCCCCCACCAGGCCGTCCTCGCCCAGTTCCACGCAGTGGAACGAGGACTGCGGCGGCACCACCATCATCGACGCACCGGCGTCGCGCCGGGCGAACTGGTCGATCATCTCCGGCAGCGGGGCGTCGGTGAGCACGTCGGCGTAGTTGGCGAGGAACATCTCGTCGCCGTCCAGGTGGCGCCGCACCCGGCGCAGCCGCTCCCCGATCGGCGACTCGATGCCGGTCTGCGCGAACGTGATCGTCCAGTCCGAGATGTCGGTGGACAGCAGCTCGGTCCGCCCGCCCCGCAGCACGAAGTCGTTGGACGTCGTCTCCTCGTAGTTGAGGAAGAAGTCCTTGATGTGGTGCGCCCCGTACCCGAGGCACAGAATGAACTCCGTGTGCCCGAAGTGCGCGTAGTAGCGCATGACGTGCCAGATCAGCGGTCGCGGTCCGACCATCGCCATCGGCTTGGGGACGTCGTCGGAGGTTCCGTTGCGCATGCGCATCCCGTAACCGCCACAGAACAGCACGACCTTCATGACTTGGCCTCGACAATGCTCAGTTCCGGGATGGGAAAGACCAGCCGGCCGCCCCAGTCGTGCACGAAGGAGAGCTGCTCGACCAGCTCGGCCCGCAGGTTCCACGGGAGGACGAGGACGTAGTCCGGTTTGTCGGCGGCTATCTGCTCGGGCGGCAGGATCGGGATGCGGGTGCCCGGGGTGAACCTGCCGTGCTTGTAGGGGTTGCGGTCGACCGTGTACGCGAGCAGGTCGGGCCGGATGCCGCAGTGGTTGAGCAGGGTGTTGCCCTTGCCCGGGGCGCCGTAGCCGACGACCGTCTCGCCGCGCTCGGCCGCCTCGATGAGGAACCGCAGAAGGTCCCGGCGCACCTTGGCCACCCGGGCGGAGAACTCGGCGTACCCGGACAGCTCCTGAAGCCCGGCGGCCTTCTCCCGGGCCAGTACATCGGCCACCTGCTGTGTCGGCTCGCCGGCCACCTCGGTGGGCCGGGCCCACAGCCGGATGGAGCCGCCGTGCGTGGGCAGCAACTCGACGTCCACGAGCGCGAGTCCGCCACTCGCAAGGGCCCGGATCGCGGACGCGACCGTGTAGTACTGGAAGTGCTCGTGGTAGATCGTGTCGTACTGGTTGTCCTCGATCAGGGTCAACAGGTGCTGCACCTCGATGGAGACCCAGCCGTCGTCGGCGACCAGGGCGCGCAGCCCCTGGGTGAACCCGACCACGTCGGGTATGTGCGCGTACACGTTGTTGGCCACGACCAGGTCCGCCGGACCGTGTTCGGCGCGGACGGCGGCGCCGGTGTCCGGGCTCAGGAACTCCGTGAGCGTGGGCACACCCGCGTCCCGCGCCGCAGCCCCGACGTTGACCGACGGCTCGATGCCGAGGCAGCGGATCCCCCGGTCCACCACATGCCGCAGCAGGTACCCGTCGTTGCTCGCGACCTCGACCACGAAGGCTTCCTCTTCCGAGGACCCGATACCCACCCGCTGCACGGCATCCGCGACGAACGTGCGCGCGTGGTCCACCCAGGAGGTCGAGTACGAGGAGAAGTACGCGTACTCCTTGAACGTCTCCTCCGGCGTGATCAGGGGAGGGATCTGCGCGAGCCAGCAGTCGGTGCAGACCCGCAAATGCAGCGGGTACGCGGGCTCCGGCAGGTCCAGTTGGTCCGCGGCGAGAAAGCTCTCGCACGGCGGGGTCGCCCCCAGATCGACGACGCTCGCCAGCGACGCCGAGCCGCACAGTCGGCAACGTGTCATTTACTGCCCCCCATTGATTCCATCCCTATCGGCGGCGCGCTGTCCCCGCCGCCGGACCGCACCGCGATCGCGGTGCGGTACCCCTCCACCAGGCGCTCCAGGCCGACGGCCGGGCTGAAGCCCTGCTCGTAACGGCGCCGGGCCGCCTGGCCCATCTCCTGGTTGCGGGCCGGCTCGGCCGCGATCCGGCGTATGCAGGACGCGAGCGAGGCGGGCTCGCCCGGCCGGTGCAGCAGCCCGGTCACCCCGTCCTCGACGAGTTCGACGAAGGCGCCGTGACCGGCGGCGACGGCCGGGACCCCGGCCGCCATCGCCTCCACGACCACCAGGCCGAACGCCTCCAGCCACGTCGAGGGAGCCACCACGGCGACCGAACGCGCGATGGCCTGCCGGCACTCCTCCGCGTCATACAGGCCGACGTACCGCACGTCGTCCCGGCCCGCCGCCCAGGCGGTCACCTCTGGCTCCAGCGGCCCCGTGCCGGCGACCACGAGCGGCACGCCCACACCGCCGCCGGCGGCGATCTCGTCCCACGCGGCCATGAGCAACCGCACGCCCTTGGCCTCCGCGAGCCGCCCGAGATAGAGCAGATGCTCGCCGTCGCCCGCTCGGCGGGCGTCCGGGTCCGGCACGAAGTTGTGCTTCACCGCCAGCCGTTCGGCCGGCATGCCGGCCCGCACCAGGACATCGCGCTGCGCAGCGGAGATGCAGAAGAACCGCTCCACGCCGGACCACCACCGCCGCCGGTTGACCGAGAGGCTGACCGCGAGCGGCACCGTCGCAAGCCGGGAGTTCCGGTAGCAGCCGTGCCGTACGGCGGGCAGCGGCGCCGACCCGACGCACTCGGTGCACGGCCGGCCGTCCCGCTGCAGCGTGCCGGGCGGGCAGACCTGGGTGTAGTTGTGCAGCGTGGCGACGACGGGCACACCGGCGTCGGCGCAGGCGGCAAGCACCGCGGGCGACAGGAGCGGGAAGACGTTGTGGACGTGCACCACGTCAGGGCGTGAGGTGCGAAGCCGGGCGGCGAGCTCCGAGCGGACCGCCGGGTTCCACGGCACGAGCAGCGGCAGCGCGACCTTGGCGAGCAGGGACAGGGTGGCGATGTCGTCGCTGCGCCGCTCGAACACCTCGACCCGGTGGCCGGCCTCGCGCAGCAGAGCCACCTCCTGGTCGACGACCTTGTTCTCCCCGCTCGGCTGCGCCGAGGCGTAGCGGTTGTGCACCACGAGGACATGCATGCTCAGATCACCTCCGATCTCTGGGCCCATCGCGGTATGTGCCGTCGAGGGACTTGGGGCGTGGAGCGGGGAGTGACCGCGGCAGGTGCCGCAAGCAGCGAGGCGGCCACGGCCAGATGCAGCAGATACGGCGAGGCGTCGCCAAGCCCGGCCTCGGTGTACGACGCGATCGCGCAGTAGCTGATCAGGAAGATCGCGCAGGCCCTCGACAGCGACGGTGGCCGCAGCAACGCGACGCCGCCGAGCACGATGATGATCGCCGCTACCAGGGTGACGCCGGTCAGACCCTGCTCGTTGTAAACGGCCAGCCAGCTGTTGTCGATCGGCAGGCCGCCGAACGACTTGTCGCCCAGGCCCATGCCGAACCACTGCTCCGAGCTCGTCCGGGGGGCTGCCAGCAGGGCGTCCCAGACCTTGGCCCGACCGGTGAGGTTGGAGAAGTTCTCCTTGTCCTGTCCGCGCAGGAACCACGCCTGCAGCGCGGACATGAACCCCACCGCGGTCACCGTGGCGATCACCACCGTCCAGCCGAAGAACCGGCGGGCGGCAGCGCTGGTCAGGACGAGCGAGCCGATCGCCAGCACCAGCCCGATGAGCAGGCCGAGCGTGGCCGTCCGGGTATGGGTCAGCGCGAGCAGGATGAGTGACGGCACGATGACTACCGCCGCGCTGCCCCTGTCGATCCGGTGCCCCAGTACGAGCAGCACGGTGAGCCCGATGATCACTGCGGCGTACTGTCCGATCTGCGGCGGGGTGAGCGGCCACAACGCGCCGACAAGCCGCCCGCCGTAGAGCCCGGGCATGGCCGCTCCCGGTGAGGCGACCAGGCCGACGGCCACCGACCCGAGCACCGCGAAGTAGATCCGGATGTGGTGCCGTACGAACGTCAGGCCGCCGTCCCACCAGCGGCTGAGCAGCCACAGCGTGCCGATGAACAGAGCAAGCCGGGCGCAGCGGAACAGCGCGCCCGACCCGGACTCCAGGCTCGCGCTGGAGATCATGCTCGGCACAAGGAGCAGGGTGAGCAGGAACACGAAGGCGCTGGGCCGGATGCGCAGCTGGAGATTACCTGCGAGCGCCAGCGCGAACGCGGCGACCAGCGCGCCCATGGTGACCATCTGGATGAGGGAGCGGGGCAGCGGGATAATGGTCTTCGCTCCGGTGGAGCCGAGCGTGTTGAGGATCAGCAGCCCCCAGACCGTCCCGACGATCTTCGACGTGTGCTCTGTGTGGTCCGGGCTCATCTCAACCACCGCCCTGTGCGCGGAGGGTGCTGCCCGTGTCCTGCTGGTACGGCGTGCCCTGCCACTGCCCGAAGTCGAGCACCCGGCTCGGGTCGTGGGCGACGAACTTCCACGGTCCGATGTAGACGTTGTCGTGCCAGCGGTTGTTCTGCTTGCCGGTGATCGCCTCGGCGACCCGTTCGCCCTGGTACGGCGACCAGTCCGGATAGGTGCCGTAGTTGGCGAGGACCGCCATGCGGTCGCACTTCACCGTGCACTGGACGACGGACGTGTCCAGCACGAAGCGGTTCTCGTGGATGTCCACCCGCTGGGTCTTCCACCGGCAGTCGGCGTAGAGCGGTGCGGTGGCGATCGCCGGCCGTGCGCAGAGGTCGGTTTTCTTCACCAGCAACGTGCAGTCACCGGACGAGGTGTTGGCCGGGCTGTTGCAGAACCGGTCAGCGTTTTCCCACAGGGTGATCCCGGACCAGTTGTTCTCCAGCACGTTCTGGTAGATCTCGATCTTGTCCGTACGGGCTCGGATCCGTGGTTCGCCGCCGGACTCGGACACGTAGACGGTCGCGAACGGGAAGGTGTCGCCGCGGTCGGCGTACTTGCGGCCCTCGACCCAGTTGTTCCGCCGGATCGTGTTCTTCCGGATGACCGCGTTGTAGCTGGTCTCGTAGATCAGCGCGGCACCGTCGTTGGCCTCCAGCACGTTGTCCTCGATGCGGAAGTCGTTGTTGTTGGTGTCCGCCCACAACCCGGGTCCGCGGTTGTCGTGCACCCAGTTGCCGCGTATGTCGGCGCCGTTGACGGCCCAGAACTTGATGCCTCCGGTGCAGCCGCAGCCTTCCTTCCGCCGCTCCCAGTCGCCGGTGTTGTTGCCGACGATCTCGTTGCCCTCGACCACCAGGCCGCTGATGGAGCCACCGGACTTGTACGCGTTCATTCCGTACTGCCCGTTGTTGCGCAGGCAGTTGGCGCGGACCTGCTGGCGGGCACCGGCCATCAGCCCGGCGCCGGAGTTGTACTGGATGGTCGAGTGCTCGATCAGCCATCCGTCGGCCGAGTCGTGGTTGACCACGCCCTCATCCGGCGGCGCGACGAAATTCTGCACGGTCAGGTATTGAACGGTGACGTTGCCGGCGGTACCGCTGAACGCGTACTGGTTGGTCTTGCGGCCGTCGAGCACCGCGCCCGGCGCACCGAGGTAGCGGTTCCCCTGCTTGGGGACGACCTGGGCGTAGCGGTCCGGGTCGAGCTTGTGCGTCCCCGGCCGAAGCCAGAACGTGGTGTTCGGGGGGCTGCTCTTGGTCTTCGCAGCCAGGTCACCGACCACTGCGGGGTCGACCGCGACCGCGCCCGCCGGCGCCTCCGCCGGCCCGGCCGGGGGCTTGGCGCACACCTGGGTCACGGGTTGGGCCACGGACGTGGATGGCGCGGCGGCCGGCTCCGGCCGCGCGCCCGGCGTGCTCTCACAGCCCGTCGCCGCCAGCAGGACCAGTACCAGCGGTGCCGTCGACAGCGCCCGGTGCCGCCTTTTGATCACCACGCGTTCTCCCTCCCGCGGAACGTGAGTACGGTGGTGAACTCCCCCAACAGCGCGGTGCCGTCGGTGAAGCCGGTGCCGACCAGCGTGGTGCTGGGTTCCTTGCGCCCGAAGCCGGTGGAGTACCAGCCCAGCGGCGGGTCGCTCTCGCCGCGATGCGCCCGCCAACTCAGCTGCCCGGACAGGTCGAGCACCGCGGAGCGGTCCTCGCCGTCCCGGTTCCAGGTGAGCACGGCCCGGTTCCCCACCAGGTCCGCGGCGATCGCCGGGCCGAGGTGGAACGCCAGGCGCACGGCCCGGCGCGGGCCGCGCACCTCGTCAACCACCCGCAACTCCATTGTTGCGGCCGTCAGTTCCACCCGGCGGCGGTGCACGGAGCGCTGGTAACCGTCGTGCTCGGCGCTCCAGCGGGCCACACCTTCGCTGGATGTGTCCGCGACCAGGACGCGGCTGCGGGCATGCCGGGTCCACAGGAACGGCCCGCCGGAGACGGACTGGTCACCGTCGTCCAGTTGCAGGGTGTTGTGGCCGAGGGTCGACCGGAAGTACTGCCGCCACTGGGGCTGTCCGTGGTAGCAGTACGTCCCCGGGTCGGCGAGCACGTCGACCCCGTCGTGCCGGACCTCCACGGACAGCGCGTCCGCGTGGCCATGCGCGGCGATGGACAGGAACCCGTGCGGACCGCCGTCGCAGCGGCACCAGATCTCCTCCGGACCGCGCAGGATGGTGAGCCCCGCGTCGGCGAAGTGGGCCGGTCGGCTTGGCGGGCGGGTCACGGCCGGTGTGGTTCCCATTTCCGCGTACGGCCGGATGAGCGCGGCAAGGAGCTGGGTGCGCACATCGGTGTCGGACACCGTCGGCCACCAGTCGAGTCGGCCGAACACGGCGTCCCCGGTGGCAAGGAGCGAGGCCCAGCGGTCGGTGCCCGCGCCGTCCACGACCAGACCGTGCCCGTCGTCCGCGTCCCCCTGGCGCGGTGGCCGCAGCCGGCCGTCCACGACGGCCGCGAGCGCGTCGGTCATCCGCAGCAGCACCAGCCGGATCGACGCGGGGACGGACACGTCGGCGGCATCCGCCTCGGCCACCGCGGCCAGGCCGAGTTCAAGGACGAGTCCGTGATACTCGGTGGCCAACTCGCGGTTGAGGCCGGAGGGGAAGGTGTTGCTTCGCAGCTGCCGCTCCAGCGACCGCAGCGCGTCGGCTCGCCAGCGCGCCGATGAGGGGAACCACCCGAATGCGCAGGCCGCGGCGAACTGCCCGGCGGTCTCGGCGATGACGTGGTTGTTCGCCGAGGACCCCCGACTGGGGAAGGCGGCCAGCCAGCGCTGGTGGTGCCAGATCTGGTTCAGCGCAACCGGGTTGCGCTCGAAAAGACCGGCCGCGCCCGGCCAGCCGTCGAGCAGCCGGCGGATCCACACCCAGGACAACAGCCGGATCCCCAGCTCGATGCCGCTGATCCAGTGCACGCCACGCAGCGGTGGGTTGGCCGTCCACCAGGACCGCAGGTGCTCAGCCACTCGCTCGGCGTACCGCTCGTTCCCGGTGATCGCGTAGGCGGCGGCGAGCACGGTGAGGTACTGGTGCCGGGACAGCTCCCAGATCTGCTTGATGTCCCCGACCGCGTCCTCGTTCCGGTACGGCACGTCGAAGGCGTAACCGGACGGAGCCCGTCGCCCGGTCTTCGGGTCGTACGACCAGTCCGGGTCGGCCAGGTCGTCGCGGTCCACCCC
This sequence comes from Streptomyces sp. SID13666, assembly GCF_010548325.1. NCBI lineage: Bacteria > Bacillati > Actinomycetota > Actinomycetes > Kitasatosporales > Streptomycetaceae > Streptomyces > Streptomyces sp. SID13666. The sequence goes on from NZ_JAAGLX010000003.1 coordinate 222,445, forward strand.
GAAGTACTCGGCGTGCCCGTCCATCAGCCGGTCCGCCTCGGCGATGAGACGTTTCGCGGCGTCCGGTGGCACTGCGGCGATCGTCCCGGCGGGCAGTACCGCGGTGAACCGGGCGCCGGTCACGCTCGGGCAGTCCGGCGGCGCCGACCGCCACCGCCGCCTGCGCACCGCGTCGCCCGCCCGGCCGCCGACCTCTCGCGGTCCCATCCGGGACAACCGCCGCAGGTACCAGCCCGCGCTCATGGTCATCGGGCCCTCGCCAACGTCACCGGCGCGCCGCCGACCAGGCTGGCCCGCACGGCGAGGGTGGCCGCCGTGGTGGCGACCAGCGACTCCAGCGGCACCGGCATCGGCCCGCCGATCCGCACGGCCTTGATGAACGCGGCCAGCTCGGCGGACTGGCCCTTGTCCCGGGCCTTGGGCAGCCGCGAACTGACCCACCGCTTACGGCCGTATACCGAGGCACGGACGAAGTCGTCGAGCCGCAGCACCTTGCCGTCCGCGATCAGGTCCAGCGTCTCCTTGGGGAAGCCGGGCGGGCCGGTGGTGATGTAGCTGATGGTGGCGGTGGACCCGTCCGGGTAGCGCAGCACGACCTGCAGGTCCTCGTTGCCGGACGTGGCGACCGCGTACACCGAGACCGGGTCGGCCGCGAGCAGCCAGCTCGCCGTGTCGATGAAGTGCCCGCCCTCACCGGCGAACCGCGAGCCTTCGGCGCCCTGTTGGAGGTACCAGCTGCCGTGCTGCAGCCGACCTGCGTTGACCAGGTAGCGGAGGCTCGCAGGACCGGTCCTGGCGCCGAACCGATTGCTGGCCTCCTGCAGCAGCGGCGCGAACCGGCGGTTGAAGCCCACCTGCAGCCGGTCGTTGCCGGACTCCTCCACCGCCGCGAGCACGCCTGCCAGCTCGTCCTCGGTGAGGGCCAGGGGCTTCTCGACGAACACCGCCTTGCCTGCCAGCAGTGCCCTTCGGGTCAGTTCGGCGTGCGAGCTGTGCCGGGTGACCACGAAGACCGCGTCGATGGACGGGTCGCCGAGCACGGCGTCGAGATCGGTGGTCGCCTCGGCGAAGCCGAACTTCCGCTGCGCGTTGGCCGCGGACAGCGCCGTCGTGGTGACGACCGTGGACAACTCGACGCCGTCGCGCTGTGCCAGGTGCGGCAGCAGCATCGACGTCGCGTAGTTTCCCGCGCCGACGAACGCAAGGCGCACCTGCGCCTTGGGTGACCCGGCCGTGGTGGGCGCCTTGTCGCTGCGTCGCACCGCGGGCACGGTCACCGCCGGGGCCTGCGCTTCCTCCTTCTGTTCGGGGTACCGGAACAGCACGGCCACGGCCTTCAGGTCGCCGTCCTTCAGGCGCTGGTACGTCTCGACGGCGTCATCGAAGTCGGAGATGTGGGAGACCAGGGGCTCCACGTCGATGCGGCCGCGGGCGAGGAGATCGAGGAAGGACGCCAGGTTGCGGCGCTCGGTCCAGCGCACGTAGCCGATCGGGTAGTCGCGCCCCTCCAACTCGTACTCCGGGTCGTAGCGCCCGGGGCCGTAACTGCGGGAGAACCGGACGTCGAGCTCTTTCTCGTAGTACGCGTTCCACGGAAGGTCAAGGCGGCACTTGCCGATGTCGACGACCCGGCCGCGGTCCCGGCTCAACCGGGCGGCCAACTCGACGGGTTGGTTGGTACCGCCGCCGGCGGCCAGGTACACCTGGTCCACGCCGTGCCCGTCGGTGAGCTCGACAACGGCGGCTTCCACGGCCGCGGACGAGGGATCGCCGCAGGCCGCGGCGCCCAGGCGCTCGGCGAGCTCGCAGCGCACCGGGTCGGGGTCGACGCCGACGACGCGGACTCCCGAGGCGGTGAGCAACTGCACCACCAACTGCCCGATCAGCCCGAGGCCGATGACCAGCGCCACGTCGCCGAGCTGTGGCTCGCCGCGGCGGACGCCCTGCATCGCGATAGACCCGACCGTGCCGAAGGCCGCGTGCCGTGGCGAGAGGCCGTCCGGCACCCGGGCGTAGAGGTTCTTCGGCACCCAGTTCAGCTCGGCGTGCAGCGCGTGTTCATTGCCGGCGCAGGCCACGAGGTCGCCGACCTTCACATCGTCGATCCCGGTGCCGACCTCCTCGACCACCCCGCACAGCGAGTAGCCCAACGGTGTGTAGGAGTCCAGCTTGCCCATCACCTTGCGGTAGGTGGCGGGCACCCCGTTGGTGGCCACGCTCTGCATCACCTTGGCCACCTGGTCGGGACGGGAGCGGGCCTTGCCCACCATCGACAGGCCGGCCTCGGACACCTTCATCAGCTCGGTCCCGGTGGATATCAGCGAGTACGCGCTGCGGACCAGCACACCGCCCGGCTTGCACCCCGGCACCGGTACGTCGAGCAGCGCCAACTCGCCGCTCTTGTAGTTCTGCACAACCTGCTTCACCCGAACTCCTCTTGTTTCTACGCCGTCAGGGGTGGGTCCGGCCGGAGCCGGAGGTCGCGCCGCGATACCAGTACTCGAGGGTCAGCACATGCCACAGATGCTTGGAGAAGTCCCGCTGCCCGGCGGCGTCCTCGGCGACCATCCGCGCCAGCGCGTCGCGGCGCAGGATCCCGGAATTGACGAGCACGCCGTCGTTCACCACCTCGCGCACCAGCGGTGCCAGATCCCGGCTCATCCAGGCCCGCAGCGGGGCGCTGAACAGGCCCTTGGGCCGGTATGCGATCTCCCGGGGCAGGATCGAGGTGGCCGCCTCCTTGAGGACGGCCTTGCCCTGCCGGCCGACGATCTTGCGATCGCCGGGCACGGCGAACGCCGCCTTGACCACCTCGACGTCCACGTACGGCACCCGCACCTCGGTCGACGCGGCCATGCTGGAGCGGTCCGTGTAGGCGAGGTTCAGGCCCGGCAGGAACATCCGGGCGTCGCCCAGGCACATGCGATTGACGAAGTCGTCGAGTTCGTTGTCCTGGTAGATGTCCGCGTGCTCGGTCAGCACGTCATCGACCGTCCCGGCCAGGTCCGGATTGACCAGGGCGAGCAGTTCGTCCTGGTCGTACATGGTGTAGCTGCGCCGGAACGCGGTCTCCTCCGGCAGATCGGCGAAGGAGAGGAACCGCTTCGCGAAGCGCACCGACCGGTACCCCCGGCGGGCCGTGGCGACCGGCAGCCGGTCCACGGCCCTGGACAGGCCGCGCCGCAGGGGCCGCGGGACGCGCTGGTAGCGCAGCGCGAGCAGGTTGGCCAGGTGCTTGCGGTACCCGGCGAACAGCTCGTCGGCACCCATCCCCGAGAGCATCACCTTGACCCCGGCCTCCCGGGCGGCCTCGCAGATCAGGAACGTGTTGATCGCGGCGGGGTCGCCGATCGGCTCGTCCAGGTGGTACGTCATCTGCGGCAGCAGGTCCAGCACGTTCGGAGCGATCTCGATCTCGTGCAGGTCGACGCCGAACCGCTCGGCCACCTGCCGGGCGTAGCGAAGGTCGTCCGGCATCGCCTCGAACTTGGCGTCCTCGGCGCGGAACCCGATCGTGTAGGCGGAGATCCCGGGTTGGTCGCGGGCCGCCAGGGCGGTGAGGTAGCTGGAGTCGAGACCGCCGGAGAGGAAGGTCGCCACGGGTACGTCGGAGAGCAGGTGGCGTCGAGTCGACTCCTCGACGATGGCAGCGATATCCGGCCGCTCGCCGCTGCGGGCCCGCTCCTGGCCCTCGGCGGCGACGTCCCGCAGGTTCCAGTACTGGCCGCGCTCCACCCGGCCGTCGGGCCGGCACCGCAGCCAGCTCCCCGGTGGCAGCTTCTCCGCTTCGCGGAACGCGCAGCGTGAGTCCGGCACCCAGTAGTACAGCAGCGAGGCCACCAGCGCCGCATCGTCCACCTGCAGCGACCCGCCGGTGGCGGCGGCGAGCGCCTTGAGCTCGGAGGCGAACACCAGGCCCGCACCGCGCCGGAGCAGGAACAGCGGCTTGATGCCGAGTTGGTCGCGGGCGAGCACGAGGTCACCGGTTCGCTCGTCGAAGATCCCGAACGCGAACATGCCGCGCAGCCGGGGCAGGCAGTCCGTGCCCCAGCGCCGCCAGGCCTCCAGCAGCACCTCGGTGTCGGAGGTACCGCGGAAGCGCACCCCCGCGGCTGCCAGTTCGCCGCGCAGCTCGGGCGCGTTGTACAGCTCGCCGTTGTACGTCAGGACGAGGCCGTCCGAGACCATCGGCTGGGCGCCGGTCTCGGACAGGTCGATGATGGCCAGCCGGCGGTGCCCCAGGTGCACTTCGCCGTCACCGACGGGGTGGCCGTACCGGCCCGCCCCGTCAGGACCGCGGTGGGCGAGGGTATCGGTGAGCCGGTCGGTCACGACCTTCCCGTCCGGCCATCGGTACGTGCCTGCTATGCCGCACATGTATTACCGTGCCTCCTGATCGCTGTCCGGGACTCGTACGGCCCATGACGGCCGCTCCGTCAGCAGTCGGCCCGGCGCGTTCTGCCGGGCCAGCCGCTCGTTGTGACCGCGCAGCGCGGTGTGCAGCCCGTCCCACAGGGTGCCGTCGGTCCTGTCCCGCGGATCGGGGTCGATCAGCACCACACCGATCACCGGAATGAGCAGGTCCGCGAGTTGCCGCGCCACGGTGTGCAGCCATGCGGTGCTGCCGTGCCCGGCACGCACGACGAGCACGGTCTGGGTACCGAGGTCCGGGAGGCCGGTCCACGCCGTGCCGGGGGCCACCGAGCCGACACCGAGTCGGCGCTCCTGATGGGACAGGGCCGCGGCACCCTCGCCGCTGACCACGGTCGGGTCTCCCGGCTTCGGGCGGCGGCCTGCGAGCTGCGAGCCGGGCAGACCATCGATGATGACCACTGGCCCCTCCGCCATCAGTGCCTCGGCGAGGTCCAGGGCGATCACGCTCGTGCTGCGCGCACAGCCCAGTTCCAGCAGCGACACCGGTTCCGCGGAGCCGCGCACGGTGCGGGCCAGGGTCGCGGTGAGCCGTTCGCGGGCCGCCCGGGTCCGTCGGCGCTGCCACCGCCTGCCCGACCGGCGGGGCAGCTCCGCGATGACCGAGGCGCCCAGGTTCGCCGCGATGTCCCGGCGCAGCACGGGGCGGTCCGCCACCACCGTGCCGACCGCGGCCACCGCGAGCCCGAGGACGAGCCCTAGGACGAGCCCGATCGCGGCGTTGGTGGCAGCGGCCCTGAGCAGGGAGTGCTGCACCGCGCGCGGGGCGTCCACGATCTGTGTGCCGGCGACGAGCTGGGGCGTGCCGATGCGCGCCTCCGCGGCGCGCTGGCCGAAATCGGTGATCCGCGAGGTGAGCTCGGCCCGGCGGGCGAAGAGCGACTCCAGGTCCGCCGACGCTGTCGGCCCACTCCCCGGCCGTCCGTTTCCGATCGACTTGTTGACCTTGGCGAGTTCGTCCCGCATGCGGTCACGCTGGTCGAGCAGAGCCTTGGACTCGGCGTTCGCGGCTTCCTGAATCCGCCTCACATGGTCCGAGACGAACGCGTCGGCCAGCGCCTTGGCGCGGACCACCGCTTCCGCGTCGGTGTCACCTGTCACATTGATCTGCATCAGGTTGTTGGTCAGGCCGACACCCGCGTAGTCCGGCATGAAGTCCTCTGGTTTTTCAGGGGATCCGAGGGACTGCAGGGCCATACCGGCGATTCGCGTGGTTTGCAGCAGCGCGACGTCGGTGCGGATCAGCGTTCCGGGGTCGTTCGGCTGGTCCTGCTGATGCGCGACCAGCACCTTGGTCACCGCGGCCGGCGGCGGCGGCCGCAGGACCGCCACCGCCGCGCCGAGCAGCAGTCCCAGGAGCGCCAGGGAGCACCAGAGGCGGCGGCGCCTGCGCACCGCCACCACCAGTCCCTGCAGGTCAAGGAGCGGAGTGGCTGCCGACAACTCCGAAGTCGTGCTCGTCGTCACACCGAACCTCCCGTCGCGTGACTGTGCACCGCGAGCGCCGGAGTGGCGTTGTCCGGAGGATCGTCGGCGGATCGCGTCGGACTGGCCCGGACCGTGCCGGCGACGACGATGCCGACAACCTCATGCCTGCCGTCCGCACACGCCTCGGCGATGCCGGCGAGCTCCTCAGCGGTCCAGCTGCCCGCGCTGAGCACGACCAGGGCACCGGACTCGGTGTCGCGGTCCGGCACTGTCGGCCGGTCCACCGAGACCTCCACCACCCGCAGCTGCGGATCGTCCTGGGCCTCGGCGACGAGCTGCCCGGCGGCCCGGCGGGCGATCTCGTCGCCGTCCGGTACGACGACCAGCAGCCGCCGGGGGGCCGGCAGCTGGTCCCGGAGGCGAGCGCACACCCGCCGGTAGCGGATCCGCGAGCCGGCCTCGTCGCCGGACCTCGGCGGGGTCGGTATGTCCCACCGGGTGTCGACGCCGAGGAGTCGGCGGATCCGGGCTCGCGGGCCACGACCTGCTGGCTGGTGCGCGCGCCGTTCATCAGGCACGTCGACGGTGCCGAGGAGCGCCGAGCCCAGCGCCGCGGCGATCTGCGGTTCGGTGCGCAGTCGGCGATTCACCCGTGCGGCGACGAGATGGCCGATGACCGCGAGCAGGAAGAACAGCAGCGCCCCGCCGACGATGAGCTGCATCCTCGTCGGCGGCGCCTCACCGGTCGGCCGGGCCGCCGGCCCCATGACGACCATGCCGGCCTTGTTGGTCGCCGGGTCGGCCTGGTCCAGCTTCGTCATGGCCTCCTCCAGCGAGGTGCGCAGCTTCTCGAGGTCGGTACGGGCCTGCACGCTCTCCACGGTCTGCCCCGGATCTGCCGCATTGGCCAGGTCGGTGATGCGGCGGTTGGTCTCCACCACGTTCTGCCGCAGGGCCTCGATCCCGGTAGCCGCGTCGGGGTCGGTGCTGCCGCCTGCGATCCGCGCGGCGAATTTGACGAATTGCTGGGCCATCCGGTCGGAGAGCTGCTGCGCGTGCTCCGGGGTGTCGGCCGTTCCCGAGATCTTGATGATGTTCCCGTCGGCGGCCTTGGCGCTCACTCGATCCCGCAGCTCGGTGCCGCTGACCTTGGTCCAGTCGAGAGCGGCGGCCGCGCGGTCGACCACCACCGAACTGGTCGCGATATCCACCTGAGTCAGGAGCTCGCGCTCTTCCCACTGCCCTGGCAGCAGTACCGATGCCGACGTCGTGTACCGCGGCGGGAACAGCACCGAGGTGCCGTAGCCGACGAGCGCGCCCACCAGGGCGAGGACGGCGAGAAGCCGCCACCGTCGACGGAGAATCCACCCGATCGTGACCAGGCGGATCGTGTCATCGCTCAACGGTGCTGCCTCTTCCCTGTGCGGACCGGGTCGCCCGCCGACACCGGGGTGTGGTCACGGCACGCAGCGGCGTAGGCGGCGAGCAGCGACGCTTGCGAGTTCCGCCAGGAAAGCTGTCCGCTGATCCGCTCCTGGCCGATCTTGCCCATCTGGGCCCGCTTCTCCGGATCGTCAAGGAGCAGCGCGATGAGCCTGGCGAATTCGGCCTCGTCATTGGCGGGCGCGTAGAGGGCGGCGTCGCCGGCGGAGACCCGCGCCTCCCGGAGGTCGAACGAGATGATCGGCCGGCCCATCGCCATGTACTCCAGGACCTTGTTCATGGTCGACACGTCGTTGAGCGGATTGCGCGGGTCGGGAGAGAGGCACACGTCCGCGGTGGACAGGTAGCGCACCAGGTCGGCGTCCGGAATGCGCCCGGTGAACTCCACCTGATCGGACAGCCCGAGCTGCCGGGACAGCTCCACCATCGCGTCGAAGGCGTCGCCGGAACCGACGAACACGGCGTGCCAGTCGGTCCGCCCGAGCTCGTCGCGCAGCTTCGCGAGGGCCCGCAAGGCGTAGTCGACGCCGTCCTGCGGGCCCATGACGCCGAGGTAGCACAGCAAATGGGGCTTGCCGTTCTTCAACTCCGGCTCGGGCGGCACCGGTTGGAACCGGTCGGTCTGGGGCGCGCTGCGCACCACGAAGACGTCCGCCGGTTGGCGGCCGCCACGGCGCAGTGCCACGTCCCGGTAGCTCTCGTTCGTGGCGAGCACGACGTCCGCGGCCCGGTAGGTCCGCCGTTCCAGCGCGCACACGGCGCGGTAGAGCAGATCCTCGCCGCGGTCGAACCGGGAAAGGTACAGCTCCGGTACCAGGTCGTGCTGGTCGAAGACGAACCGTGCCCCGCGCCGCTTCAGCCACAGTGCCGGCAGGAACAGCAGGTCGGGCGGGTTGCAGGCGTGGACCACGTCGACCGGGCCGACCTTGCGGGCCAGCCGGAACGTGTGCCACAACGCCGAACCGTACTCCCGCAGGTAGCCTGCCGGCCCTCCGGTGGCCGCGCGCAACGGGTAGCGGTGGATCCGCACCCCGTCGATCTCCGCCTCCGCCTCGGTGTCCCGCTTTGTCCCTTGGGGGCAGATGACGTGCACCGTCCAGCCCGCGTCGCGCAGCGTCGTGCACTCCTGCCACACCCGCCGGTCGAACGGCACCGACAGGTTCTCCACCAGGATCAGCGCGCGACCGGCCGTCCCGTCGCCGCTGACCGCGTCACCAAGCAAGGCCCACGTACCCCGGTTCGGCCCGGCGCACGTCGGCGTCGGGAAGGTGGATGAGGTCGATGAGCACCGGTCCTTCGCCATGGGGCAGCGCCGAAAGCACGTCCGGATCCCTGGTTCCGACCAGGCACACCTCGGCGTGCTCCATCACCTCGCCGACGGAGCCCGCGAGCAGCTGTGCGAGGTGCGGCAGCCGGGTCTCGATGTACTCGCGGTTCGCGCCGAGCAGCCGGGAGAGGTTCACGTTGGGGTCGTAGATCCGCAGGTCGTAACCCTTGCCGAAGAGTCTCTCCGCCAGCTCGACGAGCGGGCTCTCGCGGAGGTCGTCGGTGCCGGGTTTGAAGGAAAGACCGAACAGGCCCACCCGACGCTTGCCGGTGCGCTCGACGAGCTCCACCGCGCGCTGCAGATGGTCGGAGTTGGAGGCCAGTACGTGGGCGAGGATGGGCACCGAGACGTCGGCCCGCCGTGCGGCGTGGACCAGGCTGCGCAGGTCCTTGGGCAGGCAGGAGCCACCGAAGGCGAAGCCGGGTCGCAGGTAGGCGGGGCTGATGTTCAGCTTGCGGTCGGCCAGGAACACGTCTATCACCTGGTGCGAGTCCACCCCGAGCGCCTGGCACACCGCGCCCAGCTCGTTCGCGAAGCCGATCTTCAGTCCGTGGAACGCGTTGTCCGCGTACTTGATCGCCTCGGCCGTCGGGATCGGCACCCGGAACACCTCGCCGGGCACTCCGTCGTACAGCGCCGCCACCACGTCGCCACTTGCCGGGTCGAGCTCGCCGATGACGGTCTTGGGCGGGTCGAAGAAGTCCCGCACGCTCGTGCCCTCGCGCAGGAACTCCGGGTTGACCGCGACCCCGAAGTCCACCCCGGCCGTGCCGCCGACGTACTTCTCCAGGATCGGCACCAGCAGGTTCAGGCAGGTGCCCGGGAGCATGGTGCTGCGGAACACGACGGTCTGCCGCCCACCCCGCTCGGCCACCGCAGCACCGATCTGCTCGGTGACCCGCTCCAAGTACGTGGTGCACAGGCTGCCGTTGGGCTCCGACGGCGTGCCCACGCAGATCAGCGACACCTCGCTGCCCATGATCGCCTCGCGGACGTCGCCGGTGGCGTGTAAAGCTCCGGTCCGCACGGCCTCGGCGATGAGCTCGCCGATCCGCTCCTCGACCACCGGGGCCTTGCCGTCGTTGACCAGGTCGACCTTCACCTGGCTCACGTCCACCCCGATGACCTCGTGACCCAGGCTGGCCAGGCACGCGGCCGACACGCAGCCCACGTAGCCGAGCCCAAAGACGCTTACTCTCATGTCCCGTTCCTCCCCCCGGGCAGGCCCTTTCGGCCTGCTGTCCGTCCGCCGGCCATTCGGCCTGCGGTCCGTGCGCCGACCGGACGGCGCCCCCCGCGCATCAGAAGGCCCCCTGCCCCTGAAGCACCGCGCGCGGCGTCTTCCACAAATTCACCGTGGTGACGAGCGCGATCGCGGGGATCGCGACGAAGATCCAGAGCTTGATGTTGCGCGAGGTGCGGGCGATCCCGCCGAGCGCCGGCACGACGGTCGCCGTCAACAGTGAGCGTCCGAGCCGGCGGAATTCCTCGGCGCCCTGGCCGAGCACGGCCGGAGCCCACGACCGGCTCACCGCAAGCGCTCCCAGCACCAGCAGCTCGGTGCCGAATGTGAGAAGTTCCCCGGTTCTCATGCCAGTTGGCCGCATCCCGGGCCCTGAAGAAGTTGCCGATCGCCGCCACCACGAAGGCGGTGGCCACCGTATCGCCGGTGACCACGGCACGGCGGTACCGCTGCTCCCATTCGATCGCGGGCTGTCTGATCGCTCCGTTCGCCAGACGCCCGCGCGCCGACGGAAACGGCCTGACTAGTCCCCCTTGCCGCACAGAACCCCCCAGGTCCCCAGTGGCTCGACGTGTTCGTCCAACACTGTTGCTCCCCTCGGGAGGCCCCCGCCCCCCGCACTGTTCCTCCTCTCGGGAGGCCCCCGCCCGCATGACAACCCGGGCTATTTCAGAGCTACTTGAACAACCCACCCCGACAACAGCGGACTCACGTGTCCAGCCGAACTCTCAAGGTGCGCGGGAACCCGTCGAAACCTCGGGTGCTCCCCGCACCCAAGCCCCCTTCGCGGGCTCCAGGAATTGATCACCCCCATGTCCGGCGGCGGAGACGCGGCTGTTGGCTGCCCGCAACGCCTGACCTGGAGATCATGATTTGTCGCCTCGTATCCCACCATGTGAAGCATGGTCAGTCTAGACCCTCGGGGCCCGTCTGAAGAGGTGGATGTGTGGAATTTGTGCCCAACATTTGAAGCTGGATCCAGTGGATCCAGGGACCGGTGACCGTCTGCGGGTGCCTTGGTGACGAAGACGTGCCTTGTGACCTGTGATGACGGAGTTCACCGGGTTGCCGGTAGCGGCAACCCGGAGGCGTCCTGGCGCTGCCAACTGGGCCGCACTCAGAGCCTGTCCGGCGGATCTTGCCGGTGAGGAGCACGGGGCGGTGGATACGGGTGTGGGCGATCGACGGCACGGAGGAACGGCATGGCCCGTTTGCGGGTGCACCGGCGAATCGGCAGCCCCCGCACGACGCCAGATGCGGGCGCCAGTTGGATCAGTGAATTCCCAAGTCAACGGCGTCTCAGTGAATTCCCAAGTCAACGGCGTCGCGGGCGGAGCCGATCAAGTTGAACGGTCGCCGGACCCAATGATCGGACGCTAGGAGGACGCCCGGTGGATGAGGGTGACGTCCACCGGGTCGACGGGCTCCGCCGTGCCGTGCTCGATCAGCTGCTGGAGGGTCTCGGCGATAACGCCCGGACCCGGCAGGTTGAGGCGGATGGACGTCAGCGGGGGGCGCTGCAGCGAGGCCAGCACCAGATCGTCGGCGCCGACCACGGCCACGTCCTCCGGGACACCGATGCCCACGTCCTGGAAGGCGTGCATCAGCAGCGCCGCGTACTCGTCGTTGTAGGCGAACACCGCGTCGAAGCCCAGCTCCCGCCAGCGCTCCGCCAGCTGGGCCACGGAGTCCTGGGTGTACGCCACCTCCACGGCGGTCACCGTCGCCATGCGCGTGGCCGCGACGCCTTGCGCTCCGGCCAGCCGCGGTTCGGCGAAGGCGCTCAGGCCGCGCTCCTGCGGCATCAGCACGGCGATGTTGCGCCGCCCCCGCGCGACGAGGTGGTCGACGGCGGCGGCGCCGATGTCCGCGTGGTCGAACGCGATGGTGTGCGCACCGGCCAGCGGACGGGCGGCGAACGCCAGCAGCCCGCGGATTCCCGCGCGCTGCAGGAGATCGGCCGCTTCCGGGGTGAAGGAGTCGCCGGAGAGAGCGAACACCGCCGCCGGCCGCAGCTCGGCCCACGCGCGCGCGGCGGTGACGGCGTCGGGGAAGCGGCCGGCATGGAGCACAACCGTGTAACCGCGCCGGTCGAGCTCGCTGTGCAGATCGTCCACCCAATCGCTGACCAGCCTGCCGATCGCCGACACCGATGACGGCATCAGCACCAGATTGCTACGTCCGGCACGCAGCGAACGCGCGGCGGCGTGCGGGACGTAGCCCAGCTGGTCGGCGGCGGTCAGTACCCGGGCGCGGGTGCTCTCGCTGACCCGGTGCGCCTGGGTGTCGTTGAGCACGAAGGACACCGTGGCCCGGGACACCCCGGCCAGGCGCGCCACATCCGCGCTGGTGATGGTCCGTGGCGGCTGAGCGGGAGCGTCCTTGGCCATGACTTCCTTGATCAATTCCCCGGTGGTGCGCCCACGGGCACGTCAGCCCGGAGCACACAGGTTCAGAGATCAGGTTACACGCGTTATCACCGGCTCGCAGAACCGTGCAATCTCCGCGAGTCCCCCGCGAGGTCGGCGGTGGCCGTGATCACGGAGTCGAAACGCATGGTCGTACGGGACTGCTCGTCATAGCGCTCCCAGACTGGCAGCGCCGCATGGTTCGGATCGCCGGTGCGGATGAAGGAGATCCACGCCTGGTGCATGGACGCGGCGAGGCCGTCGCGCGCCGCGGGCCGGATCCCCTCCAGGAAGGGCGCGTGCGACCACTGGTCGAAGTTGTTGAAGGTGAAGGGCAGTTCCAGGCAGTGGGCGGCACCGAGCCGGCCGTCGTGCGCGGGGGTCGGGAAGTCGAATTGGTACACCCACACCGGTCGCCCCTGGGCGGCCCGGCGCTCGGCCAGATCCACGCTCGGCACGCGGAACAGCTCGTCCGAGATCAGATCCATCAGCACGTCCACCGGCCGCGCGCCCGGCCGGGTCGCCGCGTAGGCCGCGTACGCCTCCGCCGCCCCCTCACCGAAGGTGTCCGCCGCCCTGCTGATCACCTCGTCCCGGGTGGCGGCGGCGTACCTCTCGTCGAGCCCGAACCCGAAGTTGGCCTCTTCCCTGGTCCAGCCGATCAGCACGTCGATGTCCGACCCGGCGCCGTTGAGCAGCGTCTCGACGGGGTGCCGGTCCATCGTCGCCTCGTCGATGACGGGCAGGAACGGTGTGGGCCAGTAGCCCCAGCGCATCGTGCGCCCGAACAGTTCCCCGCCCGCCTCGATCAGCCGCGGCCAGGGCACGGCCCGCAGGTCCGCGATTCCCTTGGCGCCGAGGATCTCCTGGTAGACGGTGGTCCGCTCCAGGGCTTCGGCGCGGGTGGGAACGTGCAGGCCGAAGGGCGGGCTCTGCAGGATGGCGCGGTGGAACAGGGTTCTGCCCTCCGGGTGGCCGGCGAGCGCCGCCGTGGAGATGGCGCCGCCCGACTGGCCGGCAACGGTGATGTTGTCGGGGTCGCCGCCGAACTCCGCGATGTTCTCCCGCACCCAGCGCAGCGCGGCGACCTGGTCGGTGAGCCAGAAATTGGCGGACTCCCCGTCCGCGTCCGAGCCGAACGAGAGGTAACCCAGCGGACCGATGCGGTAGTTGATGGACACCACCACAAGGTCGCCGTTGCGCGCGAAGGTCTCACCGGAGTAGTTGGGCAGCGAGCCGGACCCGGAGACGAAGCCGCCGCCGTGGATCCAGACCAGCACCGGCCGGCCGGAGGCGTCGGAGGACGGCGTCCAGACGTTGAGCGTCAGGCAGTCCTCGTCGAAGGGCGGGAAGCCGTGGCCGCCGAGTACCGGGTCACCGCCCTCCATGAACATCTGCGGGGCGCTGGGACCGTAGGCCGTCGCATCCCTCGTTCCGCTCCAGCCCGGGTGCGGCCGCGCCGGGCGCCACCGCAGGTCGCCGATGGGCGGCTCGGCGTACGGCACCCCCTTGAACACCGCGACCCCGCCCTCCGTGCGGCCGCGCAACGTGCCCGTGGACAACTCCACGACGGGCACATCCTGGTCTCCGGCACCAACCATCAGAGGCTTCCTTCCCTGGCGGCCGACGAGCGTCGGCAGAGGCTTGGCAGCTACGGCCGAGGTGCGAAGAGACACGTGTCACTGACATCGCGGCGCGCCACGCACACGCTCGACCTGCTCCCCCTGAGGCTATGCCGCCATTTCGACGATCGTCAACCATCCTGCATATCGTGGGTGGTCCCGCGGTCGTCCGCGTGGTTACAGAGGCGCGGGGGAAGAAGCGCCGGGGATCAGCAGGCGGGGCGTTCCGGCGCCGTCGGCGGGAACGCTCCACAAGTCGGTGGTCCCGCCCGCGCCCGCCTGTGGCTGGTTCTTCTTGTATGCGCGGGAGGCGGCGTGCAGGACCAGTCCGATTCCCAGCCCCGCGAGGAGGAGCACCGCCGTGGCAAGTATGAGCAGGCGGCGCTTTGGCGTCATCGGGATCCTTGCGGATGCCGGGACAGGAGTGGCGGGGAGCTGCGAGGCGACAGAAAGCGTCGGTACACACGTCACCGCGGCGGGCGTCGGTACACGGTGCCGGATCATGCGCGGCCGCCCGGCGGCCGCAGCACCACACCCGCGACGGCCGCGCAGCAGAGCAGGCCCACCGCGGATCCCGCCAGCGCCGGACCGTCTCCCCAGACGGTCCAGGCCGCACCGAAGGCGATCGAGCAGCAGAACCGGGCCAGCGCCTGGCCGGTGCCGACCAGCGCGAGGCCGCTGGCCCGCAACTGCTCGGGCACGATGGCGGCGACCGCGGCCGGCAGCACACCATCGGTCGCGGCGTAGAACATGCCGTGCAGCGCGAGCACGAGATAGGGCAGGGCCGGCAGGTCGGGGGCCCAGAGCAGCAGCGTGTACGCGAGGAGCAGCAGGGCGTGCCCCACAAGGAACACGACGCGCCGCCCGACCCGGTCGGCCAACGTACCGACGGGCACGGCCAGCAGCAGGAACACCGCGGCGGTGCCGAGCGGCATCAGCGGGAACCAGTACTCGCTGATGCCGGTACGGCGTTGCAGCAGCAGATAGACGAAGGCGTCGCTGACGGTGGTGAGGCCGAGCAGGGCGGCGCAGCCGGCGAGCCCGCGCAGCCGCGGCATGCGCAAGAGGCGCAACGCCTCGCGAAGGTCGACGGGTTGCTTGTCCACGACCTCGGCCCCGGCCCGCTCCCCACTCCCGGCCTCGTCCGGTGTCACCGGTTCGGCCTGCCCGGCGCGCACTTTCCCGGGTACGAACAGTATCAGGACCAGCACGCCGAGCACGGCCACGCAGGCGCTGACGCCGAAGACGGCGTCGTAGCCGTCGGTCGCCGCGCGCAGGATCAGGAACGCGGCGATGGGTCCGAGAACCGCGCCGGTGGTGTCCATCGCCCGGTGCACGCCGAAGGCCCGGCCCTGGAACTCCGGTGGCGTGGACAGGGAGATCATCGCGTCGCGCGGGGCGGTGCGCAGCCCCTTGCCCGTGCGCTCCAGCGCGAGCACCACGCCCAGCGGACCCAGGCTGTGCACGAGGAGCAGCAGCGGTTTGCACACCG
Source organism: Streptomyces sp. SID13666 (assembly GCF_010548325.1). Taxonomy (NCBI): domain Bacteria; kingdom Bacillati; phylum Actinomycetota; class Actinomycetes; order Kitasatosporales; family Streptomycetaceae; genus Streptomyces; species Streptomyces sp. SID13666. The sequence continues at coordinate 237,839 of NZ_JAAGLX010000003.1, forward strand.
CGGACAGTCCGTAGCCGAGCCCGGCTATGAGTTTGTGGTTCCGCACCCGGTCGGCGAGGTGGCCGCCCGCCAGTTGGACCAGCGCGCTGACACCGTTGTAGACACCGTCGAGCGCGCCGAAGCCCAGCGGGCTGAGGCCGAGCCCCACGACGAGGTACAGCGGCAGGACGGCGGTGACCATCTCGGAGGAGATGTCGGTGATGAGGCTGACCGCGCCCAGCGCGAACACCACCGAGGAGACCCCGGGGAACCGGCGGCCGCGTGTACGGCCCGGCGTGGTGGTCGCCCCGCTGGGGGCGGAGCGGTCCGCGAGATACATGCTCAGGAGCTCCAGTTGCCGGTGGCGGCGGAATCGGCGGAGGAGTTGCCGGCGCAGCCGAGGCCGTCCATGTACTCGAACGTGCGAATGAGACCTTAATGGTTGTATGTGATGGCGGAGGTGCTTCCCGGAGAACGGGGCATTGAACAGCCGTTAACGGCCGGTCAGCCCTGTCGGCTGCTCTCGTCCCACAGCCACGTTCCGAAGTCCTGCGACCTGATGGCCTTCCTGGATCCCCGGCGGGCCGCGACGGCCGCCGCGATGAAGACGAGGACCCCGAGGATCAGCTTCGGCTCCGCCCGGAGCAGCGCACGGAGATCCGCCTTGCTCGTCGCGCCGAGGGCCGGGAGCGCGGGCCAGGTCACCTCGGTCACCCTGCACAGCGTGGGCGGCACCCGTACCACCGTCCGGGCCGGCGCGTGGAGCCAGGACGTGACCCTGGCCTCCGGCGGGACCACCACCCTGACCCCCACCCCCATGCCGACCGTCTTCACGCTGGTCAACCGCCGCAGCGACAAGGCCATCCACGTACCCGGCGCCTCCACCTCCACCGGTACGGCGCTGATCCGGTACAGCCGCACGGCGGCACGAACCAGCAGTGGACGCTGACCGACGCGGGCGGCGGCTACGTCAAGATCATGAGCCTGCGCAGCGGAAAGCTCCTCGGCGTGGCCGGTGACTCCACCGCCGATCTGGGCGGCCGTCGTGCAGCAGAGCGACACAGGAAGCACGAGCCAGCAGTGGCTGCGGACCGCCGGTGACCGACGGCGCGGCGCACGGGCGTGCGCCGGACCGACGGCGCGTAGCGTGACCCTCTGCGTTGCCGGGCCGGCGGGTCCTGGCGCGCGTCACCGTCCCTGAGGAGTTGTCGTGTGGCATGACCTGATGTCCGTTCAGGTGCCGATCGCGGAGAAGATCGTCCGCACCGTGCTGGTCTACGTCCTGATCCTGGTCCTGTTCCGGCTGGCCGGGAAGCGGGGCCTGGCGAACCTGAACACCTTCGACTTCGTCGTGATCTTCCTGCTGTCCAACGTCGTGCAGAACGCGATCATCGGGCCGGACAACAGTCTGCTCGGCGGGGTGATCGGCGCGTTCACCCTGATCGCCGTCAACTCCGCGGTGAACCGCTGGCTGGCCGGCGACTCCCGGGCGGAGCGGCTGCTGGAAGGAACCCCGACCACCCTCATCGAGGACGGCAAGCTCGTACCGCAGGCCATGCGTGACCTGGCGCTGAGGTCTGCCGAGATCGAGCACGCGGTCCGGATGCAGAACGGTGAGGCGATCGCGGATGTCGCCTCGGGCCGGCTGGAACCGGACGGCCATCTGATCATCACCCTCAAGCCCACCGAGCAGAACGCCACCCGCGGTGACGTCGAGGCCCTGCAGGCCCGCCTGACGACGATCGAGAACCTGCTGAAGGACCTCGCCACGGGCCGCCCCTCGTAGCGGTCGCCCCGCCAGGGCACCACGCGAGATCCTCGAATCCTGGTTCGCCGGTGCGCCCATCCGCGACGAGTACCTCATCGTCGACAAGGGCGCGCTGGCCGGAACGGGCGGCCACTCCTACTCCACCACCACGCCGGCCGCGCGCCGACGTCCGGGAAACACGAAGGCCCGCCGGCCCGGGATCGCTCCCGGGCCGGCGGGCCCCGCCGTGCGTCTCTCGTCAGCCGAGGGTCGCGATGGCGTCGTTGAACGTCTTCGACGGGCGCATCACGGCCGAGGCCTTGGCGTCGTCGGGACGGTAGTAGCTGCCGATGTCGGTCGGCGAACCCTGGACGGCGATGAGCTCGTCGACGATGGTCCGCTCCTGCTCGGCCAGCGTCGCGGCGAGACCCGCGAACGCGCCGGCCAGTTGCGCGTCCTCGGTCTGCTCGGCCAGCTCCTGCGCCCAGTACAGCGCCAGGTAGAAGTGGCTGCCGCGGTTGTCGATGCCACCGAGCTTGCGGCTCGGCGACTTGTCCTCGTTGAGGAACGTGCCGGTCGCCCGGTCGAGGGTGTCGGCGAGGACCTGGGCGCGCGCGTTGCCCGTGGTCTGCGCCAGGTGCTCGAAGCTGACCGCGAGGGCGAGGAACTCACCCAGGCTGTCCCAGCGGAGGTAGTTCTCCTTGAGCAGCTGCTGGACGTGCTTCGGGGCGGAGCCGCCGGCGCCCGTCTCGAACAGGCCGCCGCCGTTGATCAGCGGGACGACGGAGAGCATCTTGGCGCTCGTGCCGAGCTCCAGGATCGGGAAGAGGTCCGTCAGGTAGTCGCGCAGCACGTTGCCGGTGACCGAGATGGTGTCCTCGCCGCGGCGGATGCGCTCCAGGGAGAACGCGGTCGCCTGCTCCGGGGTCATGATCTCGATCTGCAGACCGTCGGTGTCGTGCTCGGGCAGGTACGCCTTGACCTTGGCGATCAGGTTGGCGTCGTGCGCGCGGCCCTCGTCGAGCCAGAACACGGTCGGGTTGCCGGTGGCGCGAGCCCGCTTCACGGCGAGCTTGACCCAGTCGCGGATCGGCACGTCCTTGGTCTGGCACATGCGGAACACATCGCCCGCGCCGACCGTCTGCTCGAGTACGGCGTTGCCGTCGGTGTCGATGACCCGGACGGTGCCGGTGGCCGGGATCTCGAAGGTCTTGTCGTGGCTGCCGTACTCCTCGGCCGCCTGCGCCATGAGGCCGACGTTCGGGACGGAGCCCATGGTCGCCGGGTCGTAGGCGCCGTGCGCGCGGCAGTCGTCGATGACGACCTGGTAGATGCCCGCGTAGCTGCTGTCGGGGATGACGGCGAGGGTGTCGGCCTCCGAACCGTCCGGGCCCCACATGTGGCCGGAGGTGCGGATCATGGCCGGCATCGAGGCGTCGACGATGACATCGCTCGGCACGTGCAGGTTGGTGATGCCCCGGTCGGAGTCCACCATGGCCAGCTCGGGGCCCTCGGCGATCTCGGCCTCGAAGGACGCCTTGATCTTCGCGCCCTCGGGCAGCGACTCCAGGCCCTTGAGGATGCCGCCGAGCCCGTCGTTCGGGCTCAGGCCGGCCGCGGCCAGCGTCTGGCCGTACTCGGCGAACGTCTTCGGGAAGAAGGCCCGCACGACGTGGCCGAAGATGATCGGGTCGGAGACCTTCATCATCGTGGCCTTGAGGTGCACCGAGAACAGCACGCCCTCGGCCTTGGCCCGGGCGACCTGCGCGGTGAAGAACTCACGCAGCGCGGCGACCCGCATGACGGACACGTCCACGACCTCGCCGGCGAGCACGGGTACCGACTCGCGCAGCACCGTGGTGCTGCCGTCGTCACCCACGAGCTCGATGCGCAGCGAGCCGTCCGCGGCGATGACCGTGGACTTCTCGGTGGAGCGGAAGTCGTCGGCGGTCATGTGCGCGACGTTCGTCTTCGAGTCGGCCGTCCACGCGCCCATGCGGTGCGGGTGCGCCTTGGCGTAGTTCTTGACGGACGCGGGCGCGCGGCGGTCGGAGTTGCCCTCGCGGAGCACCGGGTTGACGGCGCTGCCCTTGACCTTGTCGTAGCGGGCGCGGACGTCCCGGTCCTCGTCGGTCTTCGGGTCGTCCGGGTAGTCCGGCAGCGCGTAGCCGATCGACTGCAGCTCGGCGATGGCCGCCTTGAGCTGCGGGATCGAGGCCGAGATGTTCGGCAGCTTGACGATGTTGGCTTCGGGGGTCTTGGCCAGCGTGCCGAGCTCGGCGAGCGCGTCGTCGACCCGCTGGTTCTCCGCGAGACGCTCGGGGAAGCTGGCGATGATGCGGCCGCTGAGCGAGATGTCGCGGGTCTCGACGCGGACGCCCGCGGTCGAGGCATAGGCCTGGATCACCGGCAGAAGCGAATACGTCGCCAAGGCCGGGGCCTCGTCAGTGTGCGTATAGATAATGGTCGAGTCAGTCACCAGTACTCCGCTTCACATCGACAAACGTCTCGACATCAAGATATCTCGTGAGCGCCGCTACCTGAAACCGACCCCCGGGGTCGGGCGGCGACGTGCCGGCCGTGCCGGCTTCCGGGAGCGGACGTCCGTGGCCGAAAAGGCCCACTTGCCGGAGGGTTCGCTCCGCCAGCACACTCACACCGGCACTCTTGCGGCATCCCCCACCTGAACCGGAAGTCCTGCGGTGCCTTCCGGATTCAGAGTTGTCATGCACCTGCCGCTACGTGCCTTCCCCCACACGAGAGGAAGAACGTTGAAGAACTTCCTGAAGCCACTCGGCCTGCACCTCGGCCTGAAGCCACTCAAAAGGTACGCGGCGCTCGGCGCGATCACCCTCGCCGTCTTCAGCCTCCAGCCCCTCAGCGCCCAGGCGACCGCCCCCAGCCCGGAGCCCAGTCCGTCCGTCGTCGGCGGCACCCGCGCGGCGCAGGGCGAGTTCCCCTGGATGGTCCGACTGTCCATGGGCTGCGGTGGCGCGCTGTACACCCAGCAGATCGTCCTCACCGCCGCGCACTGTGTGAACGGCAGCGGCGCGAACACGTCCATCACCGCGACGGCGGGCGTCGTCGACCTGCAGAGCGGCAGCGCCATCAAGGTCAAGTCCACGCGTGTGCTGCAGGCCCCCGGCTACAACGGCAGCGGAAAGGACTGGGCGCTGATCAAGCTCGCCAAGCCCATCAACCTGCCGACCCTGAACATCGCCGGCACGACCGCGTTCAACTCCGGCACGTTCGACATCGCGGGCTGGGGCGCCAGAAGCGAGGGCGGCGGCCAGCAGCGCTACCTGTACAAGGCCAAGGTCCCGTTCGTCAGCGACGCGTCCTGCAGCAGCTCCTACGGCGGCGACCTGATACCCGGCGAGGAGATCTGCGCCGGCTTCACCCAGGGCGGCGTCGACACGTGCCAGGGCGACTCCGGCGGTCCGATGTTCCGCAAGGACAACAACAACCAGTGGATCCAGGTCGGCATCGTCAGCTGGGGCGAAGGCTGCGCGCGAGCCGGGTACCCGGGCGTCTACACCGAGGTGAGCACCTTCGCCTCCGCAATCCAGAGCGCCGCCGCCGGCCTCTGAACATCCCCCCACGTACGGTCCGCCGCCCGCGCGAAGCCACGCGCGGGCGGCACCTGCGGTCCCGGCCCGGTTCGGCGAGGCCGGCCGGGGTGTGTGCCGCCGTATCCGGCCGATCGGGCCGCGCCGGGGCAGACTGAGGACATGCCCGAACTGCCGGAGGTCGAGTCCCTCACCCGCTTCCTGGCCGAACACGTCGTCGGCCGTTCCGTCGCGCGGGTGTACCCGCTCGCCGTCCACGCGCTCAAGACCTACGACCCACCGCCGGGCGCACTCGAAGGCCTCGTCTTCGGGAGCGTGACCCGGCACGGGAAGTTCCTCGACCTCCAGGCAGGGGACCTGCACCTGGTCATCCATCTCGCCCGCGCCGGCTGGGTGCGCTGGAACGACGCCCTGCCGGCGGAGCCGCCGCGCCCCGGCAAAGGCCCGCTCGCCCTGCGGGTGCGACTCACCGAACCCGACGGCGCGGGTTTCGACGTCACCGAGGCCGGCACCAAGAAGCACCTCGCGGTCTACGTCGTACGGGATCCGCAGGACGTACCCGGTATCGCGCGGCTCGGGCCCGACCCCCTCTCCGCGGCCTTCACCCCGGCGGTCTTCGCCGGGCTGCTGAAGGACGACCGCCGCCAGATCAAGGGGCTCCTCCGCGACCAGAGCACGATCGCCGGAATCGGCAACGCCTACTCCGACGAGATCCTGCACACCGCCAAGATGTCGCCGTTCAAACTCGCGGCCAACCTCTCCGAGGACGAGGTGGCCCGGATCTACGCGGCGATCGGCTCGACCCTCGCCGACGCGATCGAGCGGTCCAGCGGGCTGGCCCTGCGGGATCTCAAGAGCGAGAAGAAGAGCGGGCTCCGGGTCCATGGACGGAAGGGCGAACCCTGCCCGGTCTGCGGCGACACCATCCGCGAGGTGTCCTTCAGCGATTCCGCGCTGCAGTACTGCCCCACCTGCCAGACCGGCGGCAACCCCCTCGCGGACCGGCGGATGTCCCGGCTGCTGAAATAGCGGCCGCAGGGAACGCCGCTGAGGCACGGATGGTGGTCAGCCCACCGCCCAGCCGGCCAGCGCCGCCGCCACGCCGAGCGCTCCTGCTCCCAGCAGCGCGCTGACCACTCCATGCCGGGCAGCCAGCAGCCAGAGGGCTGCTGCCGCCAGCACGGCGTACTGCCAGCCGTTCCGCAGGGCCAGGGAGAGCGGGATCGCTGAGCCGGCGATGGCCCCGATCACAGCGGGGCCGGCGCCGGTGAAGAACGCCTGCACCCGCTCGCTGGAGCGCAGGCCGTCGAAATGCCGCCCGCCGAGGATCACGAACAGGAACGACGGGGCGAACGCCACCGAGGCGGCCAGCAGACCACCCCACACTCCACCGGCCGCGTACCCGACCACGGCGACGGTCTGCACGACCGGGCCCGGGGTGATCTGGCCGAGGGCGACGGCGTTGAGGAACTGGCTGTCGGTCATCCAGTGGTAATGGTCGACGGCGTCCGCCTGCATCAGCGGAATGATGACGAACCCTCCGCCGTACGACAGAGCTCCCACCTTGAGCGCCACCCAGGCCAGCGCCACCATTCCCCCGCCGAGCACCGGAGCAGCAGCCACTACCGGCCACGACGCGACGCGTCGGCCGAAGCGCCGGCCGCGGGCGCGTACGGCGATCTCCACCAGACCCGCCGCGAGCAGGACCAGCACGAGCCATGGCCCCGTCAGAGCGGCAGCGGCCGCGCCCGCCAGCGCGTACCCGAGCCAGCGGGCACGGGCGGAACGTGCCTTCCCCGCACGCTTCCAGCTGCCGGGAGCCAACGACCAGGCCGCGTGCACGGCAACGGCGGCGACGGCGGAACCGGCCCCGGCGGCCGCCCCGAGCACCCACAGCGGCGGGTTCCCGGACAGGAACAGCGCGGCAAGGGCCAGGATCAGCGCGAGGCCCGGCAGGATGAAACTCAGACCGCCGACCAGCGCGCCGGGGAGGCCGCGCAGGCGCCAGGCGGTGAGGATCGCCAGCTGTGTGGAGGCAGGGCCCGGCAACAGGTTCGTCGCGGTGATGGAATCCTCGAACTCCTCCGCCGGGATCCAGTTGCGGCGCTCCACACACAACTGCCGCAGGAGAGAGATGTGGGTCGGTGGTCCGCCGAAGCCGATACAGCCGATCCGACCCCACTCCCGCCCGATCGTGACCAGCCCCACCCGGCCCGTACCCGTGCTCCGGTCCACGCTCCGGTCCGCCCTCACTCGTCGCTCGTTCCTTACGTCATCGGCTCGTACGGCGCCGTGACCCTATAGGACCCCGGTGACGTCGAGGTGCCGCACTTCCGTGCTGGGTCGGACCGGCGACGGGCGCGACGCGGCGAGCCGTATGGATTTCGTTAAGACTGGTGAGCGACAAGCAGTGGCACTCGGGTCGGCCCGATGACCTCCGGAAGACGTATTCCCCTGCTCTGTACGGCAGTTGGCGGCACATCCCATCGGATCACGGGCTCTGCGGCGCCCTGTCCGCCGCCATCCGGACCGCCGGACGGCCCTTACGCTCCCCCGCGTGGCGAGAATCGTGGATGGAATCAAGCGGGTAGTCATCGGGCGGGCGTTGCCGAGCGAGGGGTTGCAGGAGACGCTGCTGCCCAAGCGGCTGGCGCTGCCGATCTTCGCGTCGGACCCGCTGTCGTCGGTCGCGTACGCCACGCAGGAGATCCTGCTGGTCCTCACCCTCGGCGGGCTGGCCTTTCTCCATCTGACGACCTGGGTGGCGATAGCCGTGGTCGGCCTGATGGCCGTCGTGGTGCTCTCCTACCGGCAGGTCGTGCACGCGTACCCGTCCGGCGGCGGATCGTACGAGGTGGTCGCCACCAACCTCGGCCCCTCCGCGGGGCTGGTCGTCGCCGCGTCATTGCTCGTCGACTACGTGATGACCGTCGCGGTGTCCGTCGCCTCCGGCGTCGACAACATCATCTCCGCGGTGCCCTCGCTCAACGACTACCGCACCGCCATGGCCGTGGGGTTCGTGGCTCTGCTGGCGGCCGTGAACCTGCGCGGCGTGCGCGAGTCCGGCCGGGCGTTCGCGGCGCCCACGTACCTGTTCGTCGCGGGCGTGCTGATCATGTGTGCCACCGGGCTGTTCCGCTGGCTGGTCGGCGACGCCCCGGTGGCGGAGTCCGCCGCCTACGGCGTCACCGCGGCCCCCGGTAACAGCAATCTGACCGGTCTCGCACTGCTGATGCTGGGGCTGCGGGCGTTCTCCAGCGGCTGCACCGCCCTCACCGGTGTCGAGGCGATCTCGAACGGCGTGCCCGCGTTCCGCAAGCCCAAGTCGCGCAACGCGGCCTCCACCATGACCGCGATGGGCCTGATCGCCGTCGTGATGTTCTCCGGCATCACCGCCCTCGCGATGATCGCGAAGGTGCACATCACCGAGGACACCTGCCGTCTCACGGGCTTCGCCGGGGACTGCGCGACCACCCCGCAGCGCACCGTCATCGCCCAGCTGGCCGCCGCGATCTTCGGCGGCGATCACAGCTTCGGCTTCTTCTTCATCCAGGCCGCCACCGCCCTGGTGCTGGTGCTGGCCGCCAACACCGCGTTCAACGGATTCCCGCTGCTCTCGTCGATCCTGGCGCAGCACCGCTACCTGCCCCGTCAGCTGCACACCCGCGGTGACCGGCTCGCGTTCTCCAACGGCATCGTCGCGCTGGCCGTCGTCGCCGGTGGCCTCCTCTGGGTGTTCGACGCGTCGGTCACCAACCTCATCCACCTGTACATCCTGGGTGTCTTCACCTCCTTCACGCTGTCGCAGACCGGCATGGTCCGGCACTGGAACCGTGCCCTGCGCGATGAGCCCGACCCCGCGCAGCGGCGCCGGCACCAGACCGCCCGGCTGATCAACGGGCTCGGGGCGTTCGTCACGGGTCTGGTGCTGGTCATCGTGCTGCTGACGAAGTTCATGCAGGGCGCGTACCTGGCCGTGATCGCCGCGGTGGCGTTGTGGCTGATGATGCGCGGCATCCGGCGGCACTACGACAGAACCGCCGCCGAGCTGGCGGTCACCGACCCGACGGACGAGACGGTGCTGCCCGCGCGCGTGCATGCCGTCGTGCTGGTCTCGAAGGTCCACAAACCGACGCTGCGGGCCCTCGCCTACGCCCGCGCCTGCCGCCCCGACACCCTCGAAGCGCTCACCGTCTCGGTCGACCGCGACGAGGCCAAGGTCCTCCAGGACCAGTGGGACGCCTTCGGGATCGAGGTGCCGCTGAAGACGTTGGCGTCGCCGTACCGGGAAGTGACCCGCCCGGTCGTGGAGTACGTACGGTCGCTCAACCGCACCAGCCCCCGCGATGTGATCAGTGTCTTCATCCCCGAGTACGTCGTCGGGCACTGGTGGGAGAACCTGCTGCACAACCAGTCCGCGCTGTGGCTCAAGAGCCGGCTGCTGTTCACCCCTGGCGTCATGGTCATCAGCGTGCCCTGGCAGCTGAGCTCGTCCGAACACCGGCCGCAGCGCCCGACCCGCCGCGCCCCCGGCTCCGTCCGCCGCGGCGAACCCCGCCTCACCCCCTGGGCGAACCACCCCGACCCCGCCGACGACCCCGCCGCCGAACCCGACCGGGCCCCGCACGTCGACACCCACTGACCGCCGGCCACGCGCCACCTGAGCACGACGAACTGCCCCGGGCCCACCGGCGAGATCAACCGGTCCGGGGCAGTTCGCTGTTCCGGTGCCTGCGCTGGGCCGCCACAGGGAAGGTGGTGGCGGCCCAGCAGGGTCCCGCCCGGCCTGACGGCCGGCGTTCGACGGTGCGACGGCTTCTCCGTGCTGTGTGTGCGCCCGGGACGGTGCCCCCGAGCCGTCGCCGTGCGACGTACCGGCCGCGATGGTCTCTGTCATGTCCGCGGCCCTCCAGCTTCACATCACGAACGGCCGACGACCGTTCCCGAACAGAGCCTCAACCCCGACATCGGTCACGTACACGGTTCTTGATACGCCTATGACAGCGCACCGTCGATTCTTGACGCCGGGCTGACGCATCCTCCGAAAGCGCTGTCAGGAGACCGTCAGGGTTCCGCCGCTCCCCTTGAGTCCGGGCTCCGCAGTCTCCTTGGATGGAGACGTGAACAGCTGCCTGCGCCATGACGACCGGCCACCGCATACGGTGCCGCCGGCTGCGCCCTGTTCACCTCCGGTGCGCTGACGCACTTTCCCCGTCACCGCCCATCGCTCAACGAGCCCGGTGGCGCGTTTCCCGGCACCTCTGTGCCGTCCCGCTCTCCTGAGCCCTGTTCCACAACCAATCCGTAAACCCGCAATCCCGCATCCCGGAGTGGATCATGTCTTCACCCGTCTCACCCGTCCGCCGCACCGCGCTCGTCACCGGCGCCACCTCCGGTATCGGCTGGGAGACCGCCGGGCTGCTCGCCGAACAGGGCAGCACCGTCATCGTGCACGCGCCGGACCTCACCTCCGGGCAGCAGGCCGTCACCCGGCTGGTGGCCGCCGGCGTCGCGGCGTCCCGGCTGGACCTCGTGGTGGCGGACTTCTCCCGGCTGGAGGACGTGCGGGCGATGGCCGCCAAGGTCGCGGACGCGCATCCCGTACTGGACGTGCTGGTGAACAACGCGGCGGTCGCCGCCCCCGAGCGCCACACGATGACGCCCGACGGCAACGAGATCGCCTTCCAGGTCAACTTCCTCGCGGCATTCCTCCTCACCCGCGAACTGACCGGGCCGCTGACCGCCCGGCCCGGCAGCCGCGTCGTCAACGTGTCGTCGTCCATGCACCGCACGGCGTCCATCGCCTGGAACGACCTGAACCGGTCCCGCCGTTACTCCCGGCTGGCCGCCTACGCCCAGTCCCAGCTCGCGCTGACGATCTTCGCCAGGGCGGGCGCGGGATCGGACGCCGGATGCACCTCCGTCAGCGTGCACCCGGGCATCTGCGATACCGCCCTGCTGCCGCTGTACGCGCACGAGGGCGACTCGTCCGCCGAGGGCGCCTCCCGCGTGGTCCGGCTGTGCGACCCCGCGACCGAGCTCGTACCCGGCGCCTACTACGACCGCACCGCGATCTCGCCCGCCGCGCCCGTCGCGATGGAGGACCGCACCGTCCGCCGGCTGTGCAAGGTCGCCGACCAGTTGGTCGGCCGGACCGGCTGAACCACCCACACCCCGAACCGAGGCGGTACATGTCCAAGCGCGCCCGTAAGAAGAAGGCCCGCCGCAAGAAGAAGGCCAATCACGGCAGGAAGCCCAACGGCCGTTGAGACGAGGGCGGTGCGGTTCCCGTGGGGGGGGATCCGCACCGCCCTTCCCGGCCCTCCTGCGCACCTGTCGGCGCGTAGGAGGGGCACGGACCACCAGCTCGCGCCACCATCACGTACCGTGGAACGGAACCCCGAACCCCGTGAGTGAGCTGTCCTGCCATGCCCTCCTGGCCTCCGGGCCCTGGGTGGACTGGTTCCCTGGCGGTTCCCCCGCTGGGTGCCGTGTCGACCTCGTACTTGCGTGCCTTCAGATTCATCTCGAGAGCCCGCACGAGCTGTGGTTCGTCCTCCACCACCAGCACCCGGGTCATCGGTGTGCCGCCTTCCTGTCGTGCGTGAGGGAGCGTCTGCCGGAACGCGGCGGGTCTGCGGCCCGAGAGAGATGTCTCGGGCCGCAGACCTCCGGCCGCGCCGGCCTTGCCCGGCGTATCCGCTGTAACGCGATCAATGCGCGATGAGCGCTTTGAGGGCGATGTTGAGCTTCAGGACGTTCACCCGCGGCTCACCGATGAAGCCGAGGATCCGGCCGTCGGTGTTGTCCGCCACCAGCTTCTCGACCTGCTGGGCGTCGAGCTTGTTGAGCGCGGCGACCCGGTGGACCTGGAGCTCGGCGTACTCGGGCGAGATCTGCGGGTCGAGGCCGGAGCCGGAGGAGGTGACGGCGTCGGCCGGCACGTCCGAGGGCTTGACCTTGAAGTCCGCCGTGGAGTTGTCCTTGACGACGGCGGCCTTGGCCTCCGTCACCCACTTGATCAGGTCCGCGTTGTCGCCGGAGCGGTTGGTGGCCCCGGAGAGGATGAGCGAGTACTGGGTGTTGACGGAGTTGGTGCCCAGTCCGTTGGACGGCCGCGGCTGGAACCACTTCAGGTCGGGCGCGGGAGTCTCCTCGCCGTTCTTCAGCGGAAGGTTGTAGGTCTGTCCGATGAGGCTGGAACCGACGACCTTGCCGCCGTCCTTGATCTCCGAACCGTTGGCCTTGTTGTGGAACAGGCCCTGGGCCATGCCGGTGATCAGGAGCGGGTAGAGCACGCCGCAGACCAAGGTCAGGACGAGCAGCGCGCGCACCCCGGCTCCGAACAACCGCACGGTGTTTCCAAATGAGTTGTTCACGACGTCACCCGATGCCAGGGATGAGGGAGATGAGCAGGTCAATGATCTTGATGCCGATGAACGGGGCGATCAGGCCGCCGAGTCCGTAGACGGCCAGGTTGCGGCGGAGCATCTTGTCGGCGCCCATCGGCTTGTACCGCACGCCCCGGAGGGCGAGGGGCACCAGCGCGATGATGATCAGCGCGTTGAAGATGACGGCGGACAGGATCGCCGACTGCGGGCTGTGCAGGCCCATGATGTTGAGCTTGTCCAGGCCGGGGTAGGCGACCGCGAACATGGCGGGGATGATCGCGAAGTACTTCGCGACGTCGTTGGCGATGGAGAACGTCGTCAGCGCGCCACGGGTGATCAGCAACTGCTTGCCGATCTCCACGATCTCGATGAGCTTGGTGGGGTTGGAGTCCAGGTCCACCATGTTCCCGGCCTCCTTGGCGGCCGAGGTACCGGTGTTCATCGCCACGCCCACGTCCGCCTGTGCCAGCGCGGGAGCGTCATTGGTGCCGTCACCGGTCATCGCGACGAGCTTGCCGCCCGCCTGCTCCCGCTTGATCAGCGCCATCTTGTCCTCAGGAGTCGCCTCCGCGAGGAAATCGTCGACGCCGGCCTCCTCGGCGATCGCCTTGGCCGTCAGCGGGTTGTCGCCGGTGATCATGATGGTCTTGATGCCCATCCGGCGCAGCTCGTCGAACCGCTCCCGCATGCCCTCCTTGACGACGTCCTTGAGGTGGATGACGCCCAGTACGCGGGCGCCCTCGGTGTCCTCGACGGCGACGAGCAGCGGCGTACCGCCGGCCTGGGAGATCGCGTCGGTGAGCGTCCGGGCGTCCTTGGCGACGACTCCGCCGCGCTCGTTGATCCAGGCGATGACCGAACCGGCCGCGCCCTTGCGGACCTTGCGGCCGTCCACGTCCACACCCGACATGCGGGTCTGGGCGGTGAACGCGACCCAGTCGGCGCCCTTCAGTTCGCCCTGCTGCCGTTCGCGCAGCCCGTACTTCTCCTTCGCCAGCACGACGATGGAGCGGCCTTCCGGCGTCTCGTCGGAGAGTGAGGAGAGCTGAGCGGCGTCGGCGAGCTCGGCGTCCGTGGTGCCCTGGACGGGTACGAACTCCGACGCCTGGCGGTTGCCCAGGGTGATGGTGCCGGTCTTGTCGAGCAGCAGCGTGGAGACGTCGCCGGCGGCCTCGACGGCACGGCCCGACATCGCCAGCACGTTGCGCTGCACCAGCCGGTCCATACCCGCGATGCCGATCGCCGACAGCAGCGCGCCGATGGTCGTCGGGATGAGGCAGACGAGGAGCGCGACCAGCACGATCATCGACTGCTTCTGGCCGGCGTAGATCGCGAACGGCTGGAGCGTGACGACCGCGAGCAGGAAGACGATCGTGAGCGACGCCAGCAGGATGTTCAGCGCGATCTCGTTCGGCGTCTTCTGCCGGGAGGCACCTTCGACCAGGGCGATCATCCGGTCGATGAACGTCTCGCCCGGCTTCGTCGTGATCTTGATGACGACGCGGTCGGAGAGCACCTTCGTGCCACCGGTCACCGCGCAGCGGTCACCGCCGGACTCCCGGATGACCGGGGCCGATTCGCCGGTGATGGCCGACTCGTCGACGCTCGCGACGCCCTCGACGACGTCCCCGTCACCGGGGATGACGTCGCCGGCCTCGCAGACCACCAGGTCACCGATGCGCAGCTCGGCACCGGGAACGCTCTCCTCCACGCCGCCGTTGAGCCGCCGCGCGACGGTGTCGGTCTTGGCCTTGCGCAGGGTGTCGGCCTGCGCCTTGCCGCGGCCCTCGGCCACCGCCTCCGCCAGGTTGGCGAAGATCGTGGTGAGCCAGAGCCAGGCGGCGATGGCCCAGCCGAACCAGTCGCCCGGGTTGGTGAACGCGAAGATCGTGCTCAGCACGGAGCCGATCTCGACCACGAACATCACGGGGGACTTGACCATCACCCGCGGGTCGAGCTTGCGGACCGCGTCCGGGAAGGACCTGATCAGCTGCTTGGGGTCGAACAGGCCCCCACCGACGCGTGCGCCGTCGGGCTGGTGACCGGTGGGCACATCGTGGTGCGGGGCACGGGTCGGAGTGACAGTGGACATCGAGTCCTCTTGCTTCAGACGAGTGGTCATGACCCCAGCCCCTCGGCGAGCGGCCCCAGCGCCAGCGCGGGGAAGTAGGTCAGGCCAGTGACGATGATGATCGTGCCGACCAGCAGCCCGGTGAAGAGCGGCTTGTGGGTGCCCAGGGTGCCCGCGGTGGCCGGGACCGGCTTCTGCTCGGCGAGCGAGCCGGCCAGCGCCAGCACGAACACCATCGGCAGGAACCGGCCGAGCAGCATCGCGAGCCCGATCGTGGTGTTGAACCACTGGGTGTCGGCGTTGAGCCCGGCGAAGGCCGAGCCGTTGTTGTTGGCGCCCGAGGTGTACGCGTACAGGATCTCGGAGAAGCCGTGCGCGCCCGAGTTCGTCATCGACGTCATCGGGGTCGGCAGCGCCATGGCGGCGGCGGTGAAGCACAGCGCCAGCGCCGGGGTAATGAGGATGTAGCACGCCGCGAACTTGATCTCGCGGGTGCCGATCTTCTTGCCCAGGTACTCGGGGGTGCGCCCCACCATCAGGCCCGCGATGAACACCGCGATGATGGCCATGATCAGCATGCCGTAGAGGCCGGAGCCGACACCACCGGGAGCGATCTCGCCGAGCTGCATGCCCAGCATGGTGATGCCGCCGCCGAAGCCGGTGAACGAGGAGTGGAACGAGTTCACGGCGCCGGTCGAGGTCAGTGTGGTCGCCACCGCGAAGATCGACGAGCCGCCGACACCGAACCGGGTCTCCTTGCCCTCCATCGCACCACCGGCGATGTTGAAGGCCGGGCCGCCGTGGTGGAACTCGGTCCACATCATCAGCGCGGTGAAGCCGATCCAGATCGTCACCATCGTGGCGAGGATCGCGTAGCCCTGCTTGACGCTGCCGACCATCTTGCCGAAGGTGCGGGTGAGCGCGAAGGGGATGACGAGGATCAGGAAGATCTCGAAGAGGTTCGAGATGCCGTTCGGGTTCTCGAAGGGGTGCGCCGAGTTGGCGTTGAAGTAGCCGCCACCGTTGGTGCCCAGCTCCTTGATGGCCTCCTGGGAAGCCACCGCGCCGCCGTTCCACTGCTGCGAGCCGCCCATGAACTGGCCGACACCGTGGATACCGGAGAAGTTCTGGATCGCGCCGCAGGCGACCAGCACGATCGCGCCGATCACCGCGATCGGGATCAGGATGCGTACGGTGCCGCGCACCAGATCGGCCCAGAAGTTGCCGAGCTCACCGGTGCGGGAGCGGGCGAAGCCGCGTACCAGGGCCACCGCCACGGCGAGGCCGACGGCCGCCGAGACGAAGTTCTGCACCGCGAGGCCGCCGGTCTGTACGACGTGGCCCATGGCCTGCTCGCCGTAGTACGACTGCCAGTTGGTGTTCGACACGAAGGACGCGGCGGTGTTGAACGCCTGGTCCGGGTCGATCGCGGAGAAGCCGAGCGAACCGGGCAGGCTGCCCTGGATCCGCTGCATCACGTAGAGGAAGAGGACGCTCGCCGCGGAGAAGGCGAGGACACCGCGCAGGTACGCGGGCCAGCGCATCTCGGTGGACGGGTTGGCGCCGATGGCCTTGTAGATCCACTTCTCGACCCGCAGGTGCTTGTCGGAGGAGTAGACGCCGGCCATGAAGTCGCCGAGCGGACGGTATGCCAGTGCGAGCGCGGCTATCAGCGCGAGCATCTGGAGCACACCGGCGAGGACGGGGCTCATATCTGGACTCAGAACCTCTCCGGGTAAAGAAGGGCGAGGACGAGGTAGCCCAGGAGGGCGACGGCCACGACGAGGCCGACGATGTTCTCGGCGGTCACAGCTTTGCCACCCCCTTGGCGATGAGAGCCACCAACGCGAACACCGCGATCGTGGTGACGACGAAGGCCATGTCGGCCATCGTGTGCTCCTAGAAGAGTCGGAATCTCTGACCCTCTGAGCAAACCTCCTGAACAGGCCGCTTCGTCTTTCGTTGATGCGTCCCTTACGGCCACTGGCACGCTTTTGACGCCTCTCTTACGCACCCGGCCTCACCTGCGGAAAAGCCGGTGCCGAGGGCTGCGCACGCCGGATTCCGGACGCCTGCTCCACCGCTGGGGCGCCCCGCTCCACTGCGCGATCCTGACGTGTCCCTGAGGCGCCGGCGGTGGCCGTCGGGCCGGGCCCTGGTCAAACGCACCGGTCCGGCCGCCACCGACACCGCGGTCCGGCCACTGCTGCAGTTCACGGTGGCGGACGGGCGGGTGGTGGAGATCTCCTCACCGGTTCCCGCGTGGTGGCTCACTGGTCGTCCGGGGCCGCCAGACGGAAGCGGAGCCGGCAGATGACGGCGTCCGTGTCACGACGGACGGCGTGGGCGACGACCGCGCCGCGCTGGTTCTGCAGCAGGCGCTGCCACATGTGGGCGGGCTCCACCTCCGGGATGAGGACCGTGATCCGGGTGCCGGGCTGGTCGGCGGCCATCCGACGGACGAGGGCGGCGACGGGGCGGCCGACGGAACGCGTGGGGGACGGCAGGTCGCGCAGTTCGACGCCGGGCGACCACAGCGCCCAGTCGCGGTGCAGGGCCTCGGTGCGTTCGCGGTCGTCGGGGTCGGTGACGGTGACCGCGATGACCTCGTCGCCCAGGGAGACTGCGGCGGTCAGCGCCTCGCTGGTGAGACGGGACAGCGACGCCACCGGGACGATGATCACGGACCGGTCGCGGTGCGGGGCGTCGGGAATGAATCCCAGGCCCAGCCGGCCGGCGATGCGGACATAGGCGCGGTGGACCGCCTCGAAGAGCAGGACGAGGAGCGGCAGCGCCAGCACGATCATCCAGGCGCCCTCGGTGAACTTGACCGACGTGGTGATCACCGCGGCGACACCGGTCAGCACCGCCCCGAAACCGTTCAGCGCGGCCTTCGCCCGCCACCCCGGCGATCGCTCCGCGCGCCAGTGGCGCACCATGCCGGTCTGGCAGATGGTGAAGCCGACGAACACTCCGATCGCGAAGAGCGGCACGAGCGTGTTGGTGTCACCGCCCGAGAACGCCAGCAGCAGCGCGGAGACGGCGGCGAGCGCCAGCACGCCGTGCCGGTGGACCTGACGGTCGGCCTTGAGGCCGAAGACGTGCGGGAGGAAGTTGTCCCGGGCCAGCAGGCCCATCAGCACGGGCAGCCCGCCGAACGAGGTGTTCGCGGCGAGCGCGAGCAGCACGACGGTCGCGAACTGGACGACGTAGAAGGCCCAGTTGTGGCCGAGCGAGGCGTCGGCGAGCTGGGCGAGTACGGTCACGCCCTCGACCGGCTGGAGGTGGAAGCGGCCGATGAGGACCGACAGGCCGATCAGCATGACGCCGAGCAGCCCGCCCAGCGCCACCTCGGTGCGCTGGGCGCGCTTGCGCGCCGGAGCACGGAAGGACGGGACGGCGTTGGCGACGGCCTCGACGCCGGTCAGGGCGGAGCACCCCGCCGCGAACGCCTTCATCAGGAGCAGCGCGCCGACCGTGGTCGCGTTGGCGCCCAGCGCGGAGGCGTGGCCGGCCGCGGCCTCGGTGCTGGCGGGGGCGTCCCGGAACAGCCCGACGACGATGATCGTGAGGATGGAGCCGACGAAGACCGCGGTGGGGATGATGAACGCCCGGGCCGAGTCGACGATGCCGCGCAGGTTGACGGCGGTGACGAGAACCAGGACCGCCAGGCAGATCCACACCCGGTCGCCGTACAGGGCGGGGAACGCCGAGGTGAGTGCGGCCACTCCGGCGGTCACCGACACGGCCACGTTCAGGACGTAGTCCAGGATCAGGGAGGCCGCCGTCACCAGGCTGGTACGCCGCCCCAGGTGCCGCTTGGCGACCGCGTACGAGCCGCCGCCGTCCGGGAAGGCCGCGATCACCTGGCGGTAGGAGGCGACAAGGACGGCCAGCAGGCCGGCTATCGCGAGGGTGACGGGAAGGGTGAACCCGAGCCCGTACCCGCCCGCCGCGGCCAGCACCAGGACGATGGCCTCGGGGCCGTACGCCACCGACGCCATCGCGTCCAGCGACAGGGCGGCCAACCCTTGCAGCGCGGTCAGCTTGTGCTGCTCCTGAGCTGGGTCCGGGGGTTCCCCGTCGGATGCCTCGAGAGTCGGCTCGCTGGTCAGAACGGACATCGTGGTCGTACCTCCATGGTGTGGATACCCAGCGTGGAGGCGGCTCGCGGAGCCGATGCGCGGTTCGTACGCGGTCCTGACGCCGAACGGCGCCTTCTTGACGCTTTCCTGTCACCGTTCTTCACCCCCGCCATCAGAGGACCGTCAAGAGCCCAGGGGCCCGCGTCAGCGATGTGTCAACGGCCGCTGTCGGCGCCGCGGCCGCTCCTACCGTCTGCCGCATGGGACGCGCAGACGAAGCCGAGGACGTACTGGCCCACGACCGGACCTGGGAGGGCGAGGCGTTCACCGCGCTGTCCTCCTCGGCGGCGGTCCTCGCGCTGCTGCTGGTCATGGACTGGGGGTCGGGCGGGCTCGACACGACCCGCGCCGTGCTGTGGACCGCGCTGGCGGCGCTGCTCTACGTCATCCTCCATCCGCCCCGGGTGACCGCGGGCCACGGATGGCTGGCGGTCGGCGGACCGCTGCGCGAACAGCGCGTCAGCACCGACTGCCTGGTATCGGTGCGCCGCATCGACGGCGTCGCCACCCGCCTCGTGCTGCGCGACGTGTACGGCAACCGCGTGGAGTTCAACCCGAAGGTGCTCGCCACCAATCCGGCCCTGTGGCTGCTGGTCAACGCGGGGGCGTGCCGCTCCTGGGAGAGCGGCACGCTGCTCTGTGGCTGGACCGAGGTGGAGGCCATGGCGGCGCGGTACGGAGTGGGCCCGTCGCTGAGTGCGTGAATCCGGCCGAACCGGTGACGTGACCGAGGGTGCTTCCGTCCGGGCGATCGACGTTAAAAATCCATCAGCGATGCATCAAAGCACGGTGTTTCGACGTGCGGCGTGTCTAGCGTCGGCCGTATGGGACGGCGAACCGCACGCTCCGCTCCGCTGAGCGGGGCCTATTCCGCGGACTCAGGATGGACGAGCGCCCGCGACCGCTTCTGGGCCGGAGAGCTCCGGTCCGCGGCGGGCTGCGCTTGTGCGCTCTTCGCCGTGCTGACGCTGGCCGACGCCTGGAAGGGCCAGCTCACCGCGCCGCGCGCCGGGATCTGGGCGGCGCTGGCCGTCCTGCTGTTCGCCGTTCTCGCACCGGCGAGGGTGTCGGTGGACCAGGAGTGGCTGGTCTCACGCGGACTGCTGCGCCGCCGCCGGGTCCGCACGGACCACCTGGCGAGCGTGCGCTGGCACCAGGGCACGGCTCCCCGGCTCGTCCTGCGGGACACGCTCGGTGGCGTCGTCGAACTGAACGCACGGGTGCTTGTCGACAATCCGCTGCTGTGGATCGCGCTGGACGCCGGTGTCCGCAACTCCCTCGCCACCGGGACCCTGCAGAGCGGGGCAGGTGATCTGCTGCGGGCGGCGGAGCAGATCGACGGGGCCGCGGCGCGGGCCACCTTCCGCGCATCGGGGCTGGAGTAACGGGCTCCTTCGGCCGCTCACGTCAGCGGAACTCCGCGAGACGGGGGCGCAGCCCGAGCGCTGAGGACGGCTCCTTCGCCCAGTTCCTGCGGTTCTTCCTCTTCGGACAGGGCGAGGTCGCACCCGTCACCCGCGACGTACTGCGCGAGGCCGAACCGGACCGCGACCGCCGACCCCGCGTCCACGTCGGCTGAACCCCGGCCGGCCCCTCGTCCGCGCGGCCCCCTCGTCCGCTCGGCCCGGGCGAGGAAGGTGTCAACGTTGCGTCAGCGGCCCATGGGCGGAGATCAACGTTGTGTCACGAGCAACCCCGCACAGACACCCACCGCCTAGGATCGAACGCAATCGAACTGTGAAACGGGGGAAACAGTCGGATGGAAGGGGCACGCCCGGAAGTGGCCGCGGTACTGGATGTCGGGTGCCACAGCGCGTTGCTGGCAGTGGTCCGGCGGCGGCCCGGTGGGGGATTGAAGCCGGTCTTCTCGTACAAGACGCGGCTGCGGTTGCACGAGTCGCTCGACCGAAGAGGCCGCATACGCGAGGCGGGAATCACCAGCGTGCAGCGCGCGGTGGCCGAGGCGACGGCCGCCGCCCGGTTCGGCTGCCCGTCGGCGGTGTTCCCCTTCGCGACCTCCGTCATCCGGGACGCGCCCAACCGGGAAGAGATCATCGCGCGGGTGGCCCGTGCCACCGGGACCCGGCTGCGGGTTCTGCCCGGCGAGGAGGAGGCCCGCCTGGCCTATGTGGCGGCCCGGCAGTGGGCGGGCTCCGGGACGGGCTCACTGCTGATGCTGGACATCGGCGGTGGCACCGTGGAGATCGCCTCGGGCCGCGGAGAGCAGCCCCGCAGCACACTTTCGCTGCCGCTGGGCGCCCGCCGGATCACCCGGGACTGGTTCCCGGCCGGCACCCTCCCGTCGGCGGGGCGTCTGCAGGAGATCCGGGAGTACCTCAGCCATACCCTGGGGGCAGTGCCCGACCTGCCGGTGGCCTCCCGGAACGGGCGCGTCGTCGCCTGCTCCAAGACCTTCGAGCAGCTCGCCGAACTGGCCGGCGCCCCGTGCCCGGACATGAAGCCTCATGCCGGGCAGCAGCTGACGCTGCCCCAGTTGCGCGGATGGATCCCAGTGCTGGCCGCAGCGGACCCCGGCCTGCTCACCCACCTGCCGGGCATCTCCCGGCACCGCGCGGGACAGTCCCTGGCCGGCGCTCTGGTCGCCGAGGCCCTCCTCTCCGCGTGCGAGGCCAAGAGCGTCGACATCTGCCCCTGGTCCACCCGGGAGGGACTACTGCTGGAACGCCTCGGCACGGTCTCCGCGGCACCCCGGCACGACCTCCCTCTCGTCGGCTGACCTGCGGCTTACCCTCCCCGACGTTGTCGGGTCTTCCGCGACCCCGCGGAGGAGAACCGTCAAGAGTGTGCCTGTGGCTGTGGTGCCGGGCACCGACCCTGTTCGTCCCGGCCCGCCACGGTCCCGGCCCGTGGATGCACCATCGACCTGCTCACAGGGTCGGGGCACCTGTGCCCGCTTGTCATCGACCTGATGGCCGCGGGCTGTGCGTACGCTTCAATCGCCGGCTTCAATCGCCGGCTTCAATCTCTGGCTTCCCTCGCTGGAACCGCCGTGAGAAGAAGGATGCCGCCATGCGCAAGTACGCGCCCTACTTGATCATCACAGCGCTCCTCAGCTGGGTCACCGCCATCGTCCTGCTCATCGCGCTCGACCCGAACCACGGCGCCGGCACACCCTGAACCGACCGCGTACGCGTCCTGACGGCTCCCGCCGCTTGGAGGATCCCGCCGTGCCCATCATCCACAGGCTCCGCAAGGCTGGGCGTCCCCTCACCGCCGAGCGGGTGCAGATCCTCAAGTCGAGGACTGCATGACGACCTGCTCACCCTCTCCGTTCGGTTCCTCAGAGTTGGCCAGGTAGCGGTTGAACAGCTCCGCACCAACGGTGACAGCGTTGGCGCCTTCCACACCGCTCCGTGCTTCGAGGCGGCGCTCCAGCGTCGTCCGGTGGGCCTTGAGGTGGCGAACCCATGCGCGCTCCGCTTGACGGACACCACGTCGTAGAGCGCGACTCCGGCAGGTCCGACGACCGCTCGGCCGGGTTCGATGGTCAGCCGTGGCAGCGGCAGCCCCGATCGGGCGCAGCCGTCGGCAAGTTCATGGCGGATCCGGTCCGCGAGCGTGGTGATGTCGAGCGCGCTCTCCCCCGGCCCGTACGGAACCGCGTGTCCGCCACCGAGGTCCAGTTCGGGCAGCGCGACGCCGTGCAGACATGAAGGGCCTCCTCAGCCGATCAGCAGGTTCACGCAGGACACGACGGCCGCGATGCCGGCCACGCGCAGGACACCGACGCTCTGCGGATCCCAGGAGCGCCAGGACCCGGAGGTGCCGCCGGAGAGCGGAACGGTTCAGGTGCGGGCCAGTGCGGCGGTGATGAAGCGGGCGGCGCGGTCCAGGGCCGCGTCGGCCTCGTCCAGCAGGCCCTCGAAGGCCTGGAAGACGTGGGGGACGTCGGCGGTGATGTCGAGCTGGACGTCGACCCCGGCAGCGGCCGCCCGGACGGCGAACCGGGTGGAGTCGTCCAGCAGGACCTCGTTGGAGCCGGCCTGGAGCAGCAGCGGTGGCAGCCCGGTCAGGTCGGCGTGGAGGGCCGGGCTCAGCAGCGGCTGGTCGGGGTCCTGTCCGGCCAGGTAGTGGGCGAAGACGGTGGTCAGGTCCGCGCGGGTGAAGAGCGGGTCGGCGTCGTGCTTGGTGGTCATGCTCTCGCCCGAGCGAGTGGCGTCCAGGCCCGGGGAGAAGGCGACCGCGGCGGCCGGCATCGGCAGTCCGGCCTCGCGGGCGGTGAGCAGGGTGGTGATGCTGAGACCGCCGCCGGCCGACTCCCCGGCCAGGACGATCTGCTCGGCCGGAACGCCCTGGTCGAGCAGGTCGCGGTAGGCGGCGAGGCCGTCCTCGACGGCAGCGGGGAAGGGGTGCTCGGGGGCGAGCCGGTAGTCGACCGAGACGGCGCGGACGCCGGTGCGGCGCACCAGCGCGGCGGTAAGTTGCAGGGCCGTGGCGGGTGAGCCGAGGACCCAGCATCCGCCGTGGAAGTAGATGATCGTCCCGGTGGCGGGGCTGCCCTCGGGCTCGACGGTCAGGGCGGGACGCCCGCCGAGGACGGAGGGGCTGACGGTCACCCCGGCCGGGGCCGGGCCCGAGGTCATCTGGGTTTCGAAGTCCTTGCGCAGTTGCTCCGGCGGGAGGCTGCCGTCGAACGGGGCCTGCCGCATCAGGGTGTCGATTGTCGCGCGCTGTGCCTTGCTCATGCGATCCTCCAGATGAGTACTGTTCTTCACTAGGAACTATATTCCCAGGAATATCATTCCCGCGAATCTGGAGCAGAGTGTGACCGACCTCACGCAGGTGTTCATGGATCTCGTCCGCTACGAGACCAGGCTCTACAACGCGCTGGGCGAACGACTGCGCGCCGAGCACGGTCTGACGATGGGCCAGTTCGAGTTCCTGCGCATCATCGACAGTCGGGACGCCTGCCGGGTCAACGACCTGGCCGAGGAGGCCGCCATCACCGTCGGGGCAACCAGCAAGGCGGTGGACCGCTTGGAGGCCGCCGGCTGGGTGGTCCGGCGACCCAATCCCAGCAACCGCCGCTCGTCACTGCTGGAACTGACCCCCGATGGCGGCACGCTGCTGGCCGCCGCCACGCCCACTTTCGAGGACGGGCTGCGCTCCTGGCTCGCCGAGCCGCTGACGCCCGGCTCGCTGGAGCGGTTGGCATCCACCGTCGCCCTGCTACGCAGGACGCTGGAGGACGCCTCGGCTGGAATGCCTGCCGGCTAGCAGCGTGTCCCAGCAATGGGCTACCCGCCCGTGTTTCGTGATCATTCGTGCGGGAGATGGTGGTCTGCGTAGTTGGGGACGGGTTGTTCGAGGTCGAGCCGGCCGAAAGAGTCGGTCGCAGGGCCGTGGAGCGGTGGTGGACAAGCGGTTCCGGGCGTTCGACCCGCACCACGCGGACGCATCCCGGCGAACGCCGCCCTCAAGGAACGGATGGGCCCGCAAGCTGCGGACCACACCAGGCAAGGCCGCCTACTGCCGCCGCAAGGCCATCGTCGAACCGTCCTCGGACAGATCATGACCTGACACAACGGCGCCTAGCTTTTCGGTGCGGGCGGCTCCCGATCGGGAACAGGATCGGGGAGAGCAGATGCTGACTGCGGTCCGGTGACGGCTCGTTACGCAGCTGGGCCACGATCGCGGCACGCATCCCACCGATCATCTCGCCGAGTTCGTCCTGGCTGAGCCACAGCGCATGCTGCCGGTAGCCCACCGAGTCGGCGGCGGGGTCGGCGTGGTCACGCTCGAGATAGACGTTGAACTCGGCGTCCGCGACGTCCTCGACGCGGCGGGCAGCGGAGCGTAGAAACGCCCGGACGGCGTACGCCGACGCGGTGTCGGGTACGCCGCCCTGGGGCGGGAGGAGTTGCGGGAAGGAGCCCGCGTCGTCATGGCGGTTACTTGGGGTCCTGGTTGAACTTCGAGGTCGACCAGAAGTATCCGAGTACGGTCAGGCCCAGGCTCCAGGCGATGGTGAGCCATCCGTTGTTGCCGATCCCGGTGCCGAGCAGCAGGCCGCGCAGCGTCTCGATGGCCGGGGTGAAGGGCTGGTATTCGGCGATCGGCTGGAACCAGCCCGGCATGGTGTCGATCGGGATGAAGGCGCTGGAGAAGAGCGGCAGCAGGATCATCGGCAGTGCGTTGTTGCTGGCGGCCTCGGCGTTCGGACTGATCAGGCCCATGCCGACGGCGATCCAGGTGAGCGCCATGGCGAAGAGCACGAGCAGCCCGAACGCCGCCAGCCACTCCAGGACGGTGGCGTCCGTGGACCGGAAGCCGATGGCCACGGCGACGGCGCCGACGAGGACCACACTCATGACCGACTGCAGCACGCTGCCGACGACGTGCCCGACGAGCACCGAGCCGCGGTGGATCGCCATCGTGCGGAAGCGGGCGATGATGCCCTCGGTCATGTCGTTGGAGACCGACACCGCGGTCCCGACCACGGTTCCGCCGATGGTCATCA
Organism: Streptomyces sp. SID13666; assembly: GCF_010548325.1. Taxonomy (NCBI): domain Bacteria; kingdom Bacillati; phylum Actinomycetota; class Actinomycetes; order Kitasatosporales; family Streptomycetaceae; genus Streptomyces; species Streptomyces sp. SID13666. The sequence continues at coordinate 263,222 of NZ_JAAGLX010000003.1, forward strand.
GCAGGATGCCCGGGACGATGTAGGCGATGTAGTCGGAGCGGTCGGCGCCGCCGCCACCGATGCCCGCGCTCATCACGTCGCCGAAGATGTAGACGAAGAGCAACAACAGCATGATCGGCGTGAGCAGCAGGTTCAGGGTGAGGGACGGGTAGCGCCGGGCGTGCAGGAGGTTGCGGCGCAGCATCGTGTTCGAGTCGCGGACGGCGAGGGAGAAGGCACTCATCGGACGGTCTCCTTGGACTGGTCGGGGACGTTGTTCCCGCCGGTCAGGGCGAAGAAGACGTCGTCGAGGTCGGGGGTGTGCACGGTCAGCTCGTCCGCCTCGATCTCGGCCGCGTCCAGCCAGTCGAGGATGACGCGCAGCTCGCGCTGACTGCCGTCGCAGAGGATCTGCAGCGCCAGCGCCTCGTCGTCCCGCGTGACCTCGCGCAGGGCGACGGCGGCGGCCTGGTACACGTCCGGATCGGAGAACCGCAGCCGGACATGACCACCCGGAATGAGCCGCTTCAGCTCATCCGCGGTGCCCTCGGCGGCGATCTTCCCGTCGTTGAGCACCGCGATACGGTCGGCGAGCTCGTCGGCCTCGTCCAGGTACTGGGTGGTGAGGAAGACGGTGACGCCGTCGGAGACCAACTCGCGGATGATCCCCCACATGTTGTGCCGGCTGCGCGGGTCGAGACCGGTGGTCGGCTCGTCGAGGAAGATGATCCGCGGGTTCCCGACCAGCGTCATGGCGATGTCGAGGCGCCGCTTCATACCGCCCGAGTAGGTGGAGGCCGGCTTCTTCGCCGCCTCCACCAGATCGAAGCGCTCCAGCAGCTCGGCGGCGACCCGCCGCCCCTCCTGCTTCGGCAGGTGGTGCAGATCCGCCATCAGGAGCATGTTCTCCTCACCCGTGATCAGACCGTCAACGGCCGAGAACTGCCCGGTGACACCGATCGCGGCACGCACCGCCTGCGGATCGGCGGCCAGGTCGTGGCCCCCGACCTGGGCCTGCCCGCCGTCGGCGGTGATGAGCGTGGACAGGATCTTGACGGCGGTGGTCTTGCCGGCGCCGTTCGGGCCGAGCAGCGCGAAGACAGTACCCGCCGGGATGCGCAGGTCGATCCCGTCGAGCACGAGCTTGTCGCCGTAGGACTTGCGCAGGCCGACGGCGGAGACGGCGGCGGGCGGCTTCTGACCGTCGCCACTATTGGGCATGGGCATGACAGATGAAGGCATGGGCCTCTCCCGATCGAAGGCTGGAACGGAGCGACTGGATGAAGTGACTGGAAGGGAGGGCTGGAAGGAGTGCGGGGCGGACCGTCAGGCGCGGGCGCGGCGGACGTCGATGTTGCCCCAGCGGGTCCGGGCGCGGACCTCGACGGCGTCCTCGGTCTTCTCCGGAGCCTCGGAGGCGTCGAGCGCGTTGCGTACCTGCCCGCGGCCGGAGCTGACGTCGAGCCAAGCCGCGGTGCCCGCACGGATACCGATGTCGATGGCGCCGTAGTTGGTCTCCAACTGGACGTTCCCACGGGCGACTTCGGCGACGCGCAGGGTGCCGTTCGCGGTGGTGGCGGCGACCGAGCCCTCGGCGCGCTCGATGGTGATGTCGCCATTGGAGCCGCTGACCCGGAGGTCGCCGGTCGCGGTGCCGACGGTCGTGGTGCCGTGCGAGTTCTTCAGGACGGCGGTGCCGTTGACGGTGCCGACGCGCAGGCTGCCGGAACTGGTGGTGACCTCGGCGGAGCCCTCGACGTGGTCCACGGTGATGGAGCCGTGGGACGCGGTCAGGTGCAGCGGCCCGGTCGTGTCGAGGCGGACATCGCCGGACGAGGTCTTCACGCGGACCTCGCCGAGCCGGCCCTCGCCGAGCACCTGGGTCCAGGAGCCGGTCATGTCGACGCGTGAGCCGGTGGGCAGCTCGACCGTCACGTCGACGGCGCCGGTGGCCCCGACGAGATAGCGCGTCTTGGGTGTCCTGATGGCCAGGACGCCACCCGAGTAGGTGACCTCGGTCTGCTCGGCGGCCCGTACGTCCTTGTCCTTCTTCGGGTCGCGGGGAGTCACGTCCACGACGGTGTCGGCGCGGTCGGCCGCGGCGAACTGGATGGATCCCGCGTCCACGCGGGCGTTGACCGAGATCGGCTGGGGAGTGTCGAAAGCAGGCATGGCTGTCCCGTCCTCTTGGGTCGTCCTGGGTTTTCGTGGCGTCCCCGCTGGTGGGACGTGGTGTGAGTGGAAGTGTTCTGAGGGGCTGGTCAGTGCACCCAGCCCCTGAAGCTCTGGCCGATGGTCCTGGTCTTCCCGGGAGTACGGGGGGTGGCGGCGTCGCCCGTGTCGACCGCGGCCGACACGACCCGTACGAGCCATGCGTTGACCGAGAGGCCCTCGCGTGCCGCGGCGTCCTCGGCACGGTTCTTGAGATGGGCGGGCAGGCGCAGATTGACGCGGGCGGTGCCGCCCTCGTCCGTGTCGGCGGGGACCGGGGCCGGTGCGGGCGCCGGTGCGTCGAGGGGTTCGCTCCGGTCCTCGTGCTGCGGCAGCATCACGACGAAGTCGGGGTCGAGACCGCGCAGTCGTACGTCGACCGAGCCGGGAGCGAGTTCACGGGTGACCTCGGCCATGGCGGCGGACAGCACATTGAGCATGGTCAGGCGGGTGGCCGACTCCAGCGGCGCGGTCAGCCGCTCGGCGAGCTCGCGGGCTTCGTCACCCCCGGCTTCGGCGGCCACCGCCAGTTCCCTGCGGAGTGTTTCGACGTACGGCGTGAGGTCCATGACGCAATAGTGGCACCACTATGGCGCCATTGGCAAGCACAAAGGCGCCACCCGTGGCGCGGGGCATGGCCGAGGAACGAAAGACAGGTACGTCATTGCAGGTCAAGGGCGCACAGGAGGGGGCGAGGGTTCATGGCGCCAGATTGTCGCGGAGTGACGCCAAGCGGTGCCATCACTCCTTGCCAGTCGGCGGTCACCGTTCCGGGAGTGAGCGCGGGCACGGCCACGGGCGTCCCGCCGCGGCGCAGGGCGACGGTGGTGTACAGACCGCGCCCTGCGGCCGACTTGCCGGCGGCCGGCTTCCGCGCCGCCGACTTTCCGGGAGGCCGGCAGGCCGCACCCGGATGGCGCCGAACGGAATGCCGTCGGCGGACGCCCGTGGTGTGCTGGCTCCGGCGCAGGCCGTCATCGGGGCGGCGGGGAGGAACCGGAAAAGCCACACGGAGGAGACCCCCATGGCGATTTTCATCCAGGCCGAATTGGCAGGCGTGACGACCGCACAGTACGACGCCCTGAACGCCAAGCTCCAGGCCTTGCCCGGTGACACGTTCAAGGGCTGTATGTCCCACGTCGCCATCCCGACCGGCTCGGGGATGCAGATCTTCGACGTCTGGGAGTCCGAGGAGAGCATGCGGACGTTCTCGGACCTCCTCATGCCGGCCGCGCAGGAGCTCGGACTCCCCATGGGCGAGATGCCGAAGGTCTCGCCGGTGCACGACTACTGGGTGCCCGAGGCGTAAGCGGGCATCACCCGAACGGCGGAGACCGTCGGGCCGGCGTCGTGGCCGCCCTTCCAGGCGCTTCGCCGGCCCGGAAGCCTGTGCCCAGGACGTGCGCCCGGAAACCTGTGCCCAGGACGTGCGCCCGGAAGCCCGTGCCCAGGACATGTACCCAGGACGGTCGGGGACCCATACTCAGGTGCACACAACAGCGGAAGGCGGACCCGGACGGGATCCGCCACCGATCACCTGCGGGACCATGGATCTTCTGCCTTTCGACCGGACGCACGCGGTCATGGTGGCCGGCTGGCCGCTCACCCCCGCAGAGGTGTCGATGTGGTGCGGCCTGCGGGAGTTCCCCCTGCCCGCGTGCACGGTCGAGGCCTGGCAGCAGGCCGACGACGTCCGGGCGCATCTGCTCGTCGACGGCGAAAGACCCATCGGCTACGGGGAGTTGTGGATCGACGCCGAGGAGCAGGAGATCGAGCTCGCCCGGATCATCGTCGCCCCCGACGCCCGCGGGAATGGTCACGGACGGACCCTGGTCCGCGAGCTGCTCGCCCAGGCACTGCTGACGGGGCATACCGCCGTCTTCCTGCGCGTGCACCCCGACAACGACCGCGCCCTGCGGTGCTACCGGGCCGCCGGCTTCGCACCGGTCCACCCCCGCCTCGCCGAGAGCTGGAACGCCGTCCAACCGGTTGCCTACGTATGGCTCCGGTACGACGACGCGACACCGTGACGCGCCGCACTCCCCCACCCACGCGGCCCATGGGCGGGACCAGCCATCGGTGCGCGACAATCGACGAGTGCCCGGCTACCCCTCCCTCACCGCACTCGACACGCTGCTCGCCGCGCTGCCCGGCGTAGGAGAAGCCCGCCGGCGACAGCTGGGCATGGTGCGGCGGGAACTCGCGGCGGCACTGGAGCGGGACGCGCTGCCGGTGACGGCCCGGCGCAACCTGCGACGGCTGCTGGAGACCGCAACGTTGGAGACCTACCTGCGCCTCGCCGAGTCCGGCGCGCTGCGCCACCGGCTCGTCGGCGGACGGCGCCCGCCGACCTCCCCGCCCACCAACCAGGCCCGCTACGACTGTCTGAACCTCGCCCGGCAGGCACTGGGCCTGCCCCGACTGCCGCTCGGCGGCGGCACCCCGATACTGCGGCCCACCCCCGAGTCAGGTCAGCTCGCCGCGCTGCGGCGGCAGCTCGGCCAGGACCTCGGCGGCCACCTCTCCCCCGGCCGGATCCGGCTGACCGCCGTACTCGCCCTGCTGCTCGACACCCGGTCACGGTCCGGCGAACTGACCGTGCAGCGCGTCACGCATCTCACCGGCGACGACACCCGCCCGCACACCGGAATCCATTCGCGGCGGCAGCCGCAGCACGGCACCGGCGTCGCGACCGAGAGCGAATGGCTGCCGCTGTCGGACCTGAGCCGGGCCGCACTCGACCGGTGGCTGCCGCTGCGCGCCGATCTGATGAGCCACGCGCACGGCACGACCCGCCTGTGGGTGAGCCTCCGCATGAACCACGCGGGCACCCTGGACGACGACGGCCGGGCCACCCTGCGGCCGGCCGGGATGCCGCTGGAGGAGAACGGACTGATCACCTCCTACCGCGCCGGGCGCTCCCGGTACGAGGAACTGCGACGGCTCCTGCCCCCGAAGATGGAGCAGCTGCGCCGGGCCGCCGAGGACCAATACGTGGCATCGCAGGTGTAGTTCCGCGCTGCGGTTCCTCCTGGGCGCGACCCCGTAAGGCCCGCCGTGAGCCCCGCGGTGAGCCGCGCCGTAAACCCCCCTCCCCCGCTGCCTGTTCGGTCCTTTCCTCGACGACAACGGGGAAGCCACAGGGCTTGTTATTATCGTCGACGCACGGTTGACGGTGCCGACCTCAGCCGAGGAGGTGGACACAGACGCTGAGGGGGTTGACGCGGCCGTGGCCGGACCACCCGGCAGCAACCGCCCCTGACCTCACCCCCTACGCTGGACCCCGCCACGTCGCGGACACGGAAGACCGCCGGAAGACGGCCGGAACACCTCCGGACGGCAGACGGACGACAGCCGAACGCCGGCCCGACGACGCGCGACGGAATTGAACAGGATGGGACGGAGCAAGGGTGACGACGGGGGACACGAACGGCGGCGAACTGGTCGGCACGGTCATAGCCGGGCGTTACCGGGTGACCGCGCAGCTGGGCCGGGGCGGCATGGGCGTCGTCTGCCGCGCGGTGGACGAGGTGCTGGGCCGGGAGGTCGCGGTCAAGGTCCTGCGCGCGTACAACGACGCGTCAGGACCCGAACTGGCCGATCTGCGGGCCCGGATGCAGCGCGAGGCGCGGGCCGCCGCCCGTATCCGTCACAGCGGTGTCATCACCGTGCACGACGTGACCGAGGAGCAGGGACTGCCGGTCATCGTCATGGAGTTGGTCGAGGGCCCCTCGCTCGACGACGTGCTGGCGGAGAACGGCGCGATGGATCCGCGCGAGGCCGCCGCGATCGGCGCCAAGGTGATGGACGCGCTCGACGCGGCGCACCGGGCCGGGGTGCTGCACCGGGACGTCAAGCCCGGCAATGTGCTCCTCGACCGCAGTGGGCGGGTGGTGCTCACCGACTTCGGCATCGCCAGTGTGGAAGCCCCCGACGAGGACGCGATGACCAAGCTGACCCAGGACGGGGTCATCGTCGGTTCGCTCGACTTCCTCGCGCCGGAGCGCGCCAAGGGCCAGGAGCCCGGCCCCGCTTCGGACATCTGGGCGCTCGGCATGACGCTCTACGCGGCGGTGGAGGGCGGTTCGGCGTTCCGCCGCACCTCCGTCTGGTCCACGCTCAACGCGATCGTCGGGGACCCGCTGCCGGAACCCCGGCAGTCCGGCCCGCTGGCGCCGGTGCTCCTCGCACTGATGGCCAAGGAACCGGCGGACCGCCCGTCCGCCGACCAGGCGCGCCGGATGCTGGAGACGGTCGCCGCCGGGAGCGGCACGAGTGTGCCGCCCGCGTCCGTGGCGGGAGCCGCTCCGCTGCGCCGGGCGGTGCCTCCGGCCGTCGCGGGAGCGGGCAACGCATCCGCCGGGCGGCCGCCCGCACCCGCCGCGTCTCCCGCGGAAGCGGCGCCGCCGCCCGGAGCCGCCGGATACCGGCCGTCCGCCGGCCTGGGCGGCTCGGGCGGTCCTCTCGTCTCCCCCGCCGGTGGCAGGGAACGGCGGACCGAGCCGCTCCCCTCGCGCCGCCGTAACCGGGGCCGCATCACCGTCGCGGCGGCGGCCGCCGCCGTTGTACTGGCCGGCGGCGGACTGGCGTACGCCCTGGTGGGAACGGTTGATTCGGGCGGTGCCGGGCAGCAGAACCACGCGGCCGGCTCCAGTGGCACCCCGCAGGGCGAGGCCGACATCGCGGGCGAGAAGGCCGATGGAAAGACCGGCAAGAAGACCGGCTCGAAGTCCCCGGGAGCGTCCGCGTCCTCCTCTCGCACGTCCGGAAAGCCCACGAAGCCGTCCGGCGGCACGAGTCCGGGTGACGCCGGCAGCCCTTCCGCCTCCGGCAGCAAGGCCGGGGGGGCGCCGTCGTCGCCGGCGGCCCCCAGCACGTCGGCGAGCGCGGTGTCGAAGAGCTGCACCGGTTGGACCCACCAGGACCCGCATCCAGGCACCTACGGCTACATGACCGGCAGCTTCCACCTCACGACCGGCCCGTACGCGGTATGCCCGGACGTGGCGATGGCCAAGTCGGGAGCGAAGGTCTTCTACCACTGCTTCATCCTCAACGCGTACGGCCACACCTGGACCTACGTGCGGATCGACGGCACCAAGACCGCAGGCTGGATGTCCAACGACAACCTCACCAAACAGAAGGGCCCCGCCTACCACTGCTGAGCCTCTGCCGGGGCCCGTCCCCCCTCCCCCACCGGGCCGGTCGTACTGTCCGACCGGGCCGGTAGGGTGCGCGAGTGATATTCGCACGAGCTACGTTCACCGACGCCGTCGCCGCCTTCGAGGCCGCGGTGCGCGCGCAGGACTCCCGGGCGTCGGGGAAGTCCTTCGGGAAGCTGCAGCAGTCCTTCCAGCGGGCGGACGACGCCGAACTCGCCGCGGCCGCACCGCGGCTCGCCGCGCTCCTGCCCGAGGTGCCGGCCGGCCCCCGTTCGGTGATCGCGGTCCTCGTGGGTGCCTGTGTGGAGCGCGGCGCCGATCCCGCCGGGTGCGCCCCGGCGATCTTCGCGGAGTTGGGGAAGGCACTCGCCGGCGCGGCGGAGTTCGTCGAGCGGTGGGCCGCCACCGGCGGCGGCGACCTGCCGCACGCCGACGGGAGCGGCCCGGAGGCCGCGGTGGTCGCCCGGGTCGGCGCGGACGCCGCCCAGGCTTGGTGGTCGCTGCCGCAGTGGGAGATGGCCACGGTCGCCATGCTCAGCCACCGGTCGGTACGGGCCCAGGTGGACGGACGCCAGGAGTTGGTCACGGCCGCCCGCCACCTCGCCGAGGTGAGCGGCGACGAGCTGAAGTGCCTCATCTACGCGCTGCTCGTCCTCGACGACGAACCGCTGGTGGTCCTGCACCGGGAGAGCCGGTCCGGCTACCGGATGCGGATGAGCGGGCTCGGTGACAACTTCCAGCTCCACACCCTGCTGGCCGCCGAACTGGTCGGCGCCGGGCACCTCCCCGGCGAGGCGCCCACCCCCGAGGCCGTCGCCGTGTGCCGGAACGCCCCGGGCCAGGTGCCCACGACCGGTGCGTTCAACCTGGCCGCGCCCGACGGGACATGGATCTGGAACGAGGGCACGCCGTCCGACATCCCGGTCGTGGACGACGTACGGCTCCTGGTGCTCGACCCGCCGCCGTACTCACGGGGGTGGCCCGCCGGCCGCTTCTTCCCCGGGATGCCCGGTGAGCTCGTGCTGGAAGGCGTGCTGGACGCGGCGGAGACCGAGAGCTGGTTCGCCAAGGTCGCCGACGCCAAAAGCTGACTCACCTTTGGTGGTCGAGCCTTTGGTGGTCGAGCACGGTGAACACGGCGGCCCGGCGCGTCAGCGCCGCCGCAGGACGCCACGGATGAAGGCGGCCTGGCCCGCGTGCTGCAGATCGTCGGAGATGACGCTCATGAGGCGTACGCCCTGCGTCACCGCCGGGGTCCAGGCTTCGTCGACGACGCGGTCGAGGTCGGCCTCGCTGAGCCCTCGCACGTAGCCGACGGTGTGCTCGTGAACGGCGTCGTAGTAGCCCAGGAGCAGCGCCGGGGTGTCGACGCGGACGGCGGCCACGTCGTCGGTGCGGTGGCCGTAGCCGGTGGCTCCGGTGGAGAAGGGCAGCTGGAAGCGGTCGAACCAGCCCTCGGCGGTCCAGATCTCCTCGGTGCCCGCCAGGTCGGCGACATGGTCGTCCTGAATGCGCGTCAAATGCCACACCAGCCAGCCGATCGAGTTGGCCTCACCGTCGAGACGCACGGACAGCTCGTCCGCGCCGAGTCCTTCGACGGCGCCGTGGACGGTTTCCTGGACCCGGCCGAAGGCATCGGCCAGTAGCTCCGCGCTGTTCATCCGTGACTCCTCAGAAAGTGGCAACGTTCCGACCCTTCCGATTGTGCACGCCGGCCGGCGGGGTGGGCGGGAGCACGGGCGGCGGGGCGCCGGCCGGACCGGCCGGGAAAAATCACCGGCGTCGCCGCTGCGCCGCAATTCGAACACGTGCTTGAATTAGCGGGTGATGTACTCCTTCCCCCACGACCTCCTGCAAGCACAGCGCGAGTGGTACGCCGTGTACGGCCAGCTCGCCGACCGCACCAGTAGCAGCACCGCCGCACAGACCACGGCACTGCGCCGCCGTCTGCACCGGCTCTCCGTCCAGGTGTCCACACATCCGTACTGGGAGGCACATACCGGACGGGCACCGGCGGCGCGCATGGCGCTGCGTGAACTGGCCCGCTCCTGAGCGACGTTCGACGGGGCTCCCACCGTGACCGGTCCGCCCGTCAGTGGTATCAAGGGGCAGCCGTTCAACGGAGGAGGGGCCATGCAGGGTTACGCCCGTAGGTACGTCGGAAACTTCGTTCTCGCCGTCTTCATCAATCTCTCGGTGCCCGTGGTCCTCCTCATCGCCGTGGCCGCTGCCGGACCCGGAGTCGATGGGAGGTTGTCGGCGGCTTCCCTCGGCCTGGGGCTGCTCGGTGCCCTGTCCGTGCCCTTCTCGGCGAAGCGTCTCGCGCGGGCGGACTTCCCGCGGATCAGCCGCGGGGAGGTCATCGAGGACGCGGGCCACCACGAGGACGATGCGTTCGCCCTGTGGTCTCCGCGCGCCGACGACCACATCCGGCAGGGCCGGTTGGCCAGGGCCGATGTTCTGGAAGCGACGTTCGTGTCGTACACCCCCGACTCGGAGGCGAGCTTCGTCCATTACGTCGGCGACTTCGACCCCACCGAGGTCAGGCCCCTGATCCGGCTGAAGCTCCTGGTGCGCGGTGACGGGATCGATTCCTTCGAGACCACCGACGAAGTGCGGGTGCAACCGCTGTGTCTGGCCGCCGTCACCGCCGGACGCCTCGCCGTCTACGTCGATCCGGACAGCTCCACGGTGCTGGGCGTCGACTGGCCGCGCAGCGCCCTGCTGTCCGGTGCCAGAACCTGCAAGGTGCTCGGGCTCGACGGCCGGAGCGTCGAGCTGACCGGACATCCCGACCTCCTGATGGAACAGATGCAGATCTCGCGCGCCGCCGGCGACATCGCCCTGGTCGTCGACACGGTCGTTCTCGAGCGGCTCGAACCCGAGGTGGCAGCACGAATAGCGGGGCTGGCCGAGCGGGCCCGTACCGCCGCGGCGGACCGGGACCGCCCGGCGCCGCCGGGCGAGGGGCCGACCTGGGTGGTCGACGACCTCCCCGGCGAAAAGGGAGCGTTCGGCCGTGTCGGCAAGGGCTGGGCGCGCAGAGGAGGGCGGCTGGCCCGCGCCCGGTTCCTCGAGATCCGGGGCACGACCACCTTCCAGGCCGACGGCCCGGTGGTGAAGACGATGCTGCGCATCCGCCCTGAGGACGGCGGCGCCCCCTTCGACGTGCGGCGCAAGCTGACGGTGCCGATGAACTACCTGGCGCTGCTGCACCGTACGAAGGAGGTCGTCGTCCGCGTCAGCCCGAACAGGAGGTCGTACGACATCGACTGGGAACGCACCAACCTTCTTGCCGGGGTCGGCCCGGCCGTGGTGATCGGTCCCGACGGGCAGCAGGTCACCCTGACGGGACAGGCCGATCCGCTCTGGGCCGTCATGAAGCTGCTCGTGGCCAACGCGGTCAGCAACCCCAGCGGCACTCTGGACCTCCGCGAGCACCGCCCGGAGGTGGCGGAGCAGGTCCTCGACGTCATCAGACGGACGGGCTAGTCCTCGTCCTCGTCCTCGTCGTCCATCAGGCGCTCCACATCGCTCACCGCCTCGTCGGCGACCTCGCCGAGGAACCGCGGGCAGGCCGGTCATGAACGCCGGGCAGAGCAGGGTCTCCAACGGCGGCCCCCTGCCCGACGTTTCGCGGTCGAGTTCATGGAGGCGGTGTCCGCCGGGGTGGCTCAGTCTGATGCCGAGTTCAGCGGCCGGCGGTCCGCTGCCCGGCAGGTGAGGATGACCGTCCGGGCCGTGCTCGCAAGGGACTTGGCTCTCGTGGGCCAACGCCTTCGCCAGTGCCTCGATCAGATCGTCGAGGTGGGTTCGGAAGGGGTTCCGAAATCCGGTTCCCCACCCGCACCCCGGTTCACTACACTCGCAACGAATCGCGCGCCGCCACGTCTTCGTCATCGCGGCGCGCACCGTGACCAGTGAGGGGAGACCGGCCATGCGTTACCGCACCGCTGTCGTTGTTCCCCAGTCACGGTACGAGGTGATCCTGGTGTCTTCGTGCCCCCAGTGCCGGCTGCGCGGCCGCCACTGGATGTCCGTGACGAACGCCTGACCTCCGAACCGACCCCCCTGTACCCGTCCCGTCCGGTGGTGAACCGCTGAGCGGGTACGGCCTGATGCGATGTGCCGCGTCGGATGTGCCGCGTCAGAGGGTTCCGTGCGGCCTGGTCGCAGGCCGTCTTCGTCCGGAATCGCGCCGACCCGTTCCCAGGATCACCCCGAAAGGCCATGGGCCGTGCGTACCGACCTGCATCGTCAACCCGTCAATCCACTGACCGCCGTCCGCAATCTGGGCATCCTCGCCCACGTCGACGCCGGAAAGACCACCGTCACCGAACGGATCCTGTACTTCACCGGCGCCACCCACAAGCGGGGCGAGGTGCACGACGGGACGACCGTCACCGACTTCGACTCCCAGGAGCGCGACCGTGGCATCACCATCTTCGCCGCCGCGGTGAGTTGCGCGTGGGACGGGCACCGGATCAACCTGATCGACACGCCCGGCCATGTGGACTTCGCCGACGAGGTGGAGCGCTCGCTCCGCGTCCTCGACGGCGCGGTCGCGGTGTTCGACGCCGTCGCCGGGGTCGAACCGCAGAGCGAGTCGGTGTGGCGGCAGGCCGACCGGCACGGCGTACCGCGGATCGCGTTCGTCAACAAGCTGGACCGTGTCGGCGCCGACCTCGACGCGGCCGTCGAGTCGATCCGGGAGCGGCTGCATCCGGCTCCGCTGGTGGTCCAGCTCCCGATCGGCAAGGAGGACGGGTTCACCGGCGTGGTGGATCTGCTCCGCATGCGCGCGCTGGTCTGGGCCGGCGACGGTGACACGTTCGAGGAAGGCCCGGTACCCGAGGCCCTGCTCGAAGAGGCGCACCGGCGCCGCCGGTTGCTCGAAGAGGCGGTGGCGGAACTCCATCCGCTCGCGTTGGAGGAGTTCTGTGCCGGGTCGACGATCTCCGCGCCGACGCTGGCCGCGGCACTGCGCGACCTGACCCGTACCGGTGAGGGCGTTGTGGTGCTGTGCGGTGCGGCCTACCGCAACCGTGGCATCGAGCCGCTGCTCGACGCCGTCGGGGCCTATCTGCCGTCGCCGCTGGACGTGCCGGCGGTACGCGGCACCCTGCGCGGCATGGAGGAGGAGCGGGCCGCCGATCCTTCGGCGCCGTTCGCGGCGCTGGTGTTCAAGGTGACGTCGACGTCCACCGGGCGGCTGACCTATCTGCGGGTGTACTCGGGAACGATCCGGAAGGGAGACACGGTGATGGACGTGGGCGCACGGCGCTCCGAGCGGATCAGCCGGATCCTCCGGGTACAGGCCGACCGGCACGCGGAGATGGGCCAGGCGGTCGCCGGGGACATCGTCGCGGTGATCGGGCCGAAGGCCGCCCGCGCCGGAGCGACCTTGTGCGTGCCCGAGGCCCCGCTGGTCCTCGAACCGCCAACGACGGCCGATCCGGTCGTTTCCGTAGCGGTCGAGGCTCGCAGGAGCACCGATACGGACCGGTTGGTGTCGGCGTTGGTGCGGCTGGTCGAGGAGGATCCCTCGCTGGTGGTCAGGACCGACGCCGAGACGGGTCAGACGGTGCTGTCGGGCATGGGCGAGCTGCATCTGGAGGTCGCGGTGGAGAAGATCCGCCGTGCCCACGGTCTGGAGATCGGCGTCGGCCGCCCGCAGGTGGCCTACCGGGAGACGGTCTCCCGCGGCGTCACCGGACTGCTGTACCGGCACGTCAAGCAGGACGGCGGCGCCGGCCAGTTCGCCCATGTCGTCCTCGACGTGGATCCGCTGGATGCCGCCGACGCCATCGGCGACGACAGCGGCGGCAGTGCGGTGGAGTTCGTGTTCCGGTCGGCCGTCGTCGGTGGACGGGTTCCGCAGGAGTACGTCCGGGCGGTGGAGGCCGGTTGCCGGGACGCTCTGATCGAAGGTCCCCTCGGCGGTCACCCGGTCACCGGACTGCGGGTCACGCTGACCGACGGAGCCACCCATCCCAAGGACTCCTCGGAGATGGCGTTCCGTACGGCCGGCCGGCTCGCGCTCCGGGAGGCACTGCGCGCCAGCGCGATGGTGCTGCTGGAGCCGGTGGTCGAGGTCACGGTCACGGTGCCGGACGACGCCGTGGGCGGAGTGCTCGGTGATCTGGCCGCACGGCGCGGCCGGGTCTCGGGCTCGACCGCGCGGGCGGGCACGGCGGTGATCACCGCGGCCGTGCCGCTGGCCGAGCTGTTCGGCTACGCGACCCGGCTGCGCAGCCGGACCCAGGGCCGGGGCACGTTCACCACCCGTCCCACCGGCTACGCGCCGGCCCCGGCCTCGGTGGAAGCCCGCTGAGCCGGTAGCTCAGGGCCGGCCCCGCTCGCCTCCATGCGAGCGGGGCCGGCTCGCGGGACCCGCTACGCCTCGGCCTCGGGCGCGTCGAGGAGGGTCATCTCCTGCTCCGTGAGACGCAGCGCGCCCGCGGCGACATTGGCGGTGAGGTGGTCCGGATTGCCGGTCCCCGGAATGGCCAGCACGTGCGGACCCTGCTGGAGCGTCCAGGCGAGCCGGACCTGCGCGGACGACACACCGCGCGCGTCCGCGATGGCGCGTACCTGGGCGTTCTCCGCACCGGTCGCGCCCGACTCGCGCCCTTCACCGGCGATGGCGAAGAACGGCACGAACGCGATCCCCCGCTCCCCGCAGAGGTTCAGGAAGTCGTCGGCACCCGGGCGCCGCGCGTCGATACCGTAGCGGTTCTGCACGCAGACGACGGGCGCGATGGCCTGGGCCTCGGCGAGATGTTCGGCGCGGACGTTCGACAGGCCCAGATGACGGATGAGACCGGCGTCCCGCAGTTCGGCCAGCGCCCCGAAGTGCTCGGCGATCGAGCCGGGTGCGTTCATCCGCAGATTCACCACGTCGAGGTGGTCCCGTCCGAGCTGCCGCAGGTTCTCCTCCACCTGACCGCGCAACTGGTCCGGCGTGGGCCAGGGCAGCCACGCACCCGAAGCGTCCCGGCTCGGACCGACCTTCGTGACGATCACCAGATCGTCCGGGTACGGGGCCAGTGCCCGATTGATCAGCTCATTGGCGGAGCGCAGCGACGAGAAGTAGAACGCGGCGGTGTCGATGTGGTTCACACCGAGCTCGATCGCCCGGCGCAGCACCGTGATCGACCGCTCACGGTCGCTCGGCGTCCCGAGATCGAACGCGGCACTCCCGGTCAGGCGCATCGCGCCGAGTCCGATCCGGTTGACCGTCAGGTCACCGAGCTTCCAGGTACCTGCGGCCTCGGCGGTGATCGTCCGTGCGGGCAAGAGCGGTCCTCTCGATCGATCTTCGTCCGGTGGTCCCGGCAGCACTGCGGAGATCGGATTATGAGGCGCCGGTCGGCGTGCCGGGAAGCCGGGAGAGGTGCGGTGATCATCACATCCGGAGCGGGAATCCGCGGCCGGGGATTCAGGTTGGGATCGGCAACGACATCACACCGCCGGCGGGGACGCCCGCCGGCATGACGCTCTACCGTGCAGGGCCGCTCCTCTGCAGTGTCGACACTGCCGAGGAGCGGCCCTGAAATCGCTGCGGCGCCTCAGACGGCGCCGCGTCGGGCGCCGCGGTCGTGGGAGCGCTCTGCGGGTGAGGGCAAGAAGATGCGGGCGGCCGAGGTGCCCAGGCCGGCTGGGGTGGCCCAGGCGTGTCCTTCCGGGGAAGGCAGGGACGGCAGTGCCGGGGGCTCGGACGGGAGGGTGGTCCGGGGGGTGGGTGTGTGGGGGACGCCGCTGTAGGGCAGGGTGCTCGGCAGGTCGGCGTCGTAGTAGCGGCGCGCGCCCCGGTGCCAGTTGAGGATGCCGACGAGCCAGTCCTGCAGTTCCTTCATGTACTCGTCCATGGTCGCCCGGCCCTCGGCGTCCAGGTCGAAGTCGTCGTACAGCACGGGAAGTTCGTGCTCCATCGCGTGCTGGAACTGGGCGAGCCGGGACGACATCAGATCCGCGACGATCTTCAGGGCGGTCGGATAGTCGCAGTCGAAGAAGTTCTCGACGACGAGGATGAGGTTGTGGATCTCTCCCTCGTACTGGATCTCCTTCTGGTACGAGAAGACGTCGTTGATCAGGAATCCGTAGTCGGAGACCGCGTTCTCGATCGCGCGCAACGTGCCGCTCTCATAGATCCCCGGCGGCAGCTTCTTGCCGTGCCGCATCCGGCACAGGCTCATGGTGAGGTCGGAGCCGAAGGTGAACCGGCGCATCTCCAGGTAGTCGATGGGGTCGGGGATGCGGTTCTGGTGCTGGTTGTGGAGTTCCCACAGCCAGCTGTCCAGCATGACCTCGATGGTGCGCTGGAAGGCCCGGCGCTGGTCCATGTCCATGGGCACGATGGTGCGGCCCCACAGGTCCGCGAGGCCGCGTTCCATCGGGGTGACCGCCAGGGCGGCTCCGACGGCCGGGTCCTCGACGGTCATACAGGCCTTCAGACGATCGGTGCACAGCTTCGCGCCGGCGAGGTCGTGGGTGCGGCCGAAGGCGAGCGGGTACAGGTCGTCGCCGTAGGTCCCCCAGGTCAGCCACTCCGCGCTGAGCTCCAGTTCCTCACGCGTGGCGTCCGGATCGAGGCCGGCCGAGCAGAGGGCGAAGTCGTAGCCGGCGAGCTTGTCCTCGTCCCAGATGTCGGCGAGCAGGCCCATCCGCCCGGCCCAGGCGACGGATTCCTTCCGCGCGTGATCGAGGTGCGGACTGACCGTCAGAGTGAACGGCAGGTCGAAGTCCGGTAGTCGGGAGGGGCCGACGTGCCGGCGCGGCACGTTGCTGTGGCTCCGCAGCCGGGCCTTGGCCGGCCGGCCGAAGAGCGTCTTGATGTCCAGGACCGACGTGCCGACGGCTCCCCCGAACAGGGCGTTCGGGGTGGTGACCGCGCCTTCGTTCATGTACCGGCTGGAGCGCAGATGCCACTCGTGGCCGCCGGACTGCCAGTCCTGCAGCCCCTTCACGTACGCGGCGACGGCGGCGCACTGCGCCGGATCCAGGCCCTTCTCCACGCAGAGCGCGGGGACTTCGGTCAGCGCGGTGTTCTCGAACTGCTGCAGCCGCGAGGTGAGCAGATCGTTGACGGCCTCGGCCGCCTCCTGGGTCGTACAGCCCAGGAAGGTCTCCAACACCAGGACACCGTTGCTGAGTTCGCCCTCCTCCTCCACCTCCCGCTGGTACGAGAAGAGGTCGTTCCGCAGGTGGACGCCATCCGAGAAGGCGTCGGTGAGGACGCGCAGCGGACGGGTCCCCGCGACCGGGACCGGGAGCTCGGCGTTCGCCGCGAACTCGATGATCCCCGCGGACCAGGGCGCCCCGCCCACCTTCCGGCGCATCTCGATGTACTCGACGGGGTTGGCGATCCGCCCGGTGTCGATGTTGGCGAGTTCCCACAGGGACTCGTTGAGGAGGTTGCGGGTCGACTCCGCGAAGCGCTCGCGCCAGGCGTACGACATGCTCGGCACGGTGCGCGCCCACAGGTCGGCGAGCCCGGCCTCCACCGGGTTGCGCGGCTCCGGGAAGCCGTCCGCCAGATCCATCGGCATGAACGCCGGCAGCCGGTCCAGATACTCCTTGCCGCCCTCCCGGTCGGGAGTCCGTTTGTACAGCTCCAGGAAGTGGTCATCGAAGAAGAACACCCACACGTACCAGTCGGTGACCAGCGACAACACGTCGGCGTCGCAGTCCGGGTGGGTGTACGAGCACAGCAGGGCGTAGTCGTGGGCGTCGAGGTCCTTCTGCTCCCAGATCCCTGAACCCTCCAACATGCCCATTCCCCGGGCCCACACCCTGGACTGCTCACGGGCCGCTTCCAGATGCGGGTTGAGCCGGGCCGGGTACGGCATGTAGAACTCGGGCAGGTCAAACGGCTGAGTCACTGGGCCGCCCCTCCAATTTTGCGCGCCAGTTGGTCAGGCCCAGTCATGCCCAAGGAGCCGGTGGCCATACGGAGTACCGCGTCGTCTCACACGAAAGTATGACGTTCCGCCAAAACACCCCGAACGAGCGGCCGGTTCTGCAGACGGCTGACTCCGCAGAACCGGCGCGACGACGGATCCAGACCCTCAGCCGACCGCGGTGGGCGTGCGGGGAGCGGTGGGAATCGGCCGGGTCTGCTCGCGGGCGGCGAGGAGCGCCGCCCCGATGTCCCGGGTGCCGGTGGAGACGCACAACGTGTACGCGGTGTCCTGGAGTTGGCGGTGGACGTACGGGTCGACGGCGTCGGAGCGGGCGATTAACTGCAGGGCGTCGTAACGTTCCAGCAGGTTCCGCAGTACGGCGGGGTGGGCCATCAGCATCGTGGAACTCCCTCGGCTCGGCGGTTCGGTGCGGCGGTTTCGTGCGTCAGCCCTGCACGACGGTTGCGTGCGGCCGGTTTCAGCCGGTCCAGGTCCAGTCCGCGACCTCGGGCAGGTCCACCCCGTGTTCGCGGATCCAGGCGTGGTGGCGCAGCCGCACGTCCTCCATGTCCTGCCGGACGGAGGCGGCGCGGACAGCGAGGCCGGGAACGCGGTCGATGACGTCCATGACCAGGCGGTAGCGGTCGAGGTCGTTGCGGACCACCATGTCGAACGGCGTGGTGGTGGTGCCCTCCTCCTTGTAGCCGCGCACATGCAGGTTCGCGTGGCCGGCACGGCGGTAGGCCAGCCGGTGGATGAGCCACGGGTAGCCGTGGTACGCGAAGACGACCGGCCGGTCGCGGGTGAACAGGGCGTCGTACTCGGCGTCGTGCATGCCGTGCGGGTGTTCCTCCTTCGGCAGCAGCCGGGCGAGGTCGACCACGTTCACCACCCGCACCCTCAGCTCCGGCAGATGGACGCGCAGCAGCTGCGCGGCGGCCAGGACTTCCATCGTGGGAACGTCCCCGGCGCACGCCAGCACCACATCGGGCTCGCCGGTGCCGTCCTCCGTGCCGGCCCACTCCCAGACCCCGGCGCCGCGGGCGCAGTGCGCGCGGGCCTGGTCCAGGGTGAGCCAGTCGAAGCAGGGCTGCTTGCCGGCGACGACGACATTGACGTAGTCGCGGCTGCGCAGCACGTGATCGGCCACCGCCAGCAGGGTGTTGGTGTCCGGGGGCAGATAGACCCGGACGACCTCGGGGCTCTTGTTCAGGACGTGGTCGATGAAGCCGGGGTCCTGGTGGGAGAAGCCGTTGTTGTCCTGCCGCCACACGTGCGAGGTGAGCAGGTAGTTCAGCGACGCGATGGGGCGGCGCCAGGGCAGCCGCCGGGAGACGCGCAGCCATTTGATGTGCTGGTTGACCATCGAGTCGACGATGTGGACGAACGCCTCGTAGCAGGAGAACAGACCGTGCCTGCCGGTCAGGAGATAGCCCTCCAGCCAGCCCTGGCAGGTGTGTTCCGAGAGGATCTCCATGACCCTGCCGTGCCGGTCCAGGTCCGCGTCGACCTCCAGGGTCTCGCCCTGCCATGCCTTGCCCGTGGCCCGGTAGACGCTCTGCAGGCGGTTGGACGCGGTCTCGTCCGGGCCGACCAGCCGGAAGTCGCGGCGCTCCGCGGTGTCCTCCATGATCGTCTCCACCAGGTCGCCCAGGACGCGGGTGGGCTCGTGGAGGGTCGCGCCGGGTTTGTCGACGGGAACGGCGTACCGCTCCAGCGCCGGGATCGGCAGGTCCCGCAGCAGCAGACCGCCGTTGGCGTGCGCGCTCGCGCCGAGCCTTCGTTCGTCGTCCGGCAGGCATTCCAGCACCTGATCCCGCGGGCGGCCGTGCTCGTCGAACAGCTCGGCCGGCCGGTAGGACTGCAGCCAGGCCTCCAACTGGCGCAGGTGCTCGGGGTTGTCGCGCACTCCGGACAGCGGGACCTGGTGGGCGCGCCAGGTGCCTTCGACGGGCAGCCCGTCGACCTCCGCGGGACCGGTCCAGCCCTTGGGGGTGCGCAGGACGATCATCGGCCAGCGGGCGCGTTCTCCAACGCCCTCCTCGCGGGCGGTGCGCTGGATGAGGGCGATGCGGTCCAGTGCCGTGTCCATCGCACGGGCCATGTCCTGGTGCACGCGCAGGGGGTCGTCCCCGGTGACGTGGATCGGTTCGTGGCCCAGCCCGCGCATCAGGTCGTCGAGTTCGGCCTCGGGGATCCGTGCCAGGACCGTCGGATTGGCGATCTTGTAGCCGTTCAGATGCAGGATCGGCAGGACCGCTCCGTCGTTCACCGGGTCGAGGAACTTGTTGGAGTGCCACGAGGCGGCCAGCGGTCCCGTCTCGGCCTCACCGTCGCCGATGACGCAGGCGACGAGCAGGCCGGGGTTGTCCAGTGCGGCGCCGTAGGCGTGCGAGAGCGAGTAGCCCAGCTCCCCGCCCTCGTGGATCGATCCGGGCGTCTCCGGTGCCACGTGGCTGGGGACCCCGCCCGGGAAGGAGAACTGCCGGAACAGCTTGCCCATGCCCGCGGCGTCCCGGCCGATGTCCGGGTACGTGCGGCTGTAGGTCCCCTCCAGCCAGGTGTTCGCCAGTACCGCCGGCCCCCCGTGCCCCGGCCCCCACACGCACAGCGTGTCCTGGTCGCGTGCCTTGATCACCCGGTTGAGGTGGGTGTGGACGAGGTTGAGACCGGGCGAGGTGCCCCAGTGGCCCAGCAGCCGGGGCTTGATGTGCTCCGGGAGCAGGGGTTCGGTGAGCAGCGGGTTGGCCATCAGGTAGATCTGGCCGACGGCCAGGTAGTTCGCCGCCCGCCAGTGCGCGTTCAGTGCCGCCAGTTCGGCGTCGTCAAGGTAGGTGTCGTTCTTTTGCGTCTCTGACCTGGTGCCAGGCATATCCATCTCCTCCGCAGGCGCCGGACCGGCGTCGCTCCTACTCTGCGACGCGGTGCGGCCCTGCCTCTTGGGCCGATGAGGGACATCCGGGGGGCCGAACGGCCCTCACTTCCAGCGGCGTGAACCGCGGTGTCAGAAGTCGTCCTCCGGGCCGCCCACCGATACGGAGCTGTCGCGATACACGCCGTACGGGCCGTACAGGTCGAGCAGCCGGGTGCGCGTGGAGTGCAGCCGGTCTCCGATGACCGCGGCGCAGAGCAGGACGAACTCATGTCCCAGAGCGGGATCGGCAGCACACAGTTCACGGACCGCCGCCGCCGGGAACTCGGTGGCCCGCACGGCGGTGTGTGCCTGGGCGCCGAGTTGCCACCGGAACGGCGGGAACAGCCAGGACCAGCCGAGGAGTTCGCCCGCCGAGACGGTCTGCACCACGGCTGCCTGCCGTCCGGGAACGTGCAGGTCCAGGGTCACCTCGCCGCAGTCCAGGACCCAGAAGCGTTCGGCGGTCCGGTCGGCGTCGAAGATCCGGGTGCCCAGGGGAAAGGCGACCGGTGTGGACAACGCCATGAGTCGGTCACGGTGTGCGGTGGTGAGCCTGTCGAGAATGGAGTGTGTGGTGGACATCGCACTGTCCGTTTCCGCGGCTCCGCGGTCTTCGACGTGTGCAGGCGTGGTCGCGCTTCGCCGCTCTGGTTTGTCCGTGCTCCGGTTGTCCATCAATCCTGCCTGCCCTCCCATCCTCACCCAGGGGGCGCTGACGCGCAGGGGCCCGAACGTCCTCAGTTGCCGGCGGGGTGGCCCGCTTGCGCGGCGGCATCCGCCGACGAGCAACCGGGGACGGGGGCGAACGGTCGGTGTGCGCCGGTCACCGTCGGTGACCGGCGTCGTGCCGGCCTTCCTGGTTCAGCCGGTCCTGGGCCTGGGTCGCGATCACGGCGGCCTGGACGCGTCGCTCAACGCCCAGCTTGGCTAGCAGCCGTGAGATGTGGTTCTTGACGGTCTTCTCCGCAAGGTACAACCGCTGTCCGATCTGCCGGTTGGTCAGCCCTTCGCCGACCAGCGCCAGGATCTCCCGCTCCCGTTCGGTCAGGCTGGGCAGCGCGACCAGTTCCGGTGCCGGTTCCTCCGCGCCGCGCAGCTTGGACATCAGCCGGGCCGCCGCGCTGGGGTCGAGCGTCGACTGTCCGGAGGCGACGGTGCGGACGGCCGAGACGAGGTCGGAGCCGCGGATCTGTTTCAGCACGAACCCCGAGGCACCGGCCATGATCGCGTCGAGGAGCGCCTCCTCGTCGTCGAAGGACGTGAGCATCAGGCACGCGAGCTCGGGCATCTTGGAGCGGAGCTCCCGGCAGACCGTCACTCCGTCACCGTCCGGCAGCCGCACGTCCAGCACGGCGACCTGCGGGCGCAGCGCGGGAATGCGGATGAGGGCCTGCTCCACGGTGCCGGCCTCGCCGATCACCGTGATGTCCGGTTCGTCGTCCAGCAGGTCACGCACCCCCCGCCGCACCACTTCATGGTCGTCGAGGAGGAAGACCGTGATCCCGGCCGCGGGGGTGGGACGGTCGCTGTCCGACATCAAGAGCTCCTGAATCCTGCGCCGGGATTCGCCGTCCAGCGGACGGGTCCCGAACGGCGCTCACCGTTCAGTCTGCGGCTCCCCGCGCCGTGGTGACAGGGCCAGGTGGCCCTGATCCGTGGTGTCATCGCCACCGCACCCTCCCATTCTCCGCTCTTCGGGGCCACCTGGCGCCGGAGGGCCGCCGCCCGCGGGCACGCCGTGGGGTGGACCGGGGCGAGTACGGTGGAGGGGGCTGTGACGATGGGCCTGCATTCGGTCACGAGCACCTGGAGTCATATCGGTGGGTAACGTCGACGAGGGCGCCGGGCAGTCTCCTCAGCTGCGGATCGACGAGCTTCTCGAGGACCTGCAGGGCCGGCTGGACGCGGCGCGCGGCACCCGGGACCAGGTCCGCGGCCTGCTGGAGGCGGTGCTCTCCGTCGGGCGTGAGCTGGATCTTGAGCAGGTGCTGCGCAATATCGTCGAGGCGGCGGCGGTGCTGGTGAAGGCCGAGTACGCGGCGCTGGGCGTGATCGGGCCGGACGGCGAGCGGCTCGCCGAGTTCGTGACGGTCGGTTTCACGCCCGAGCAGATCACCGCGATCGGCGCGTACCCGTCGGGGCACGGAATCCTGGGCGTGCTGATCCGCGATCCGCACCCGTTGCGGCTGCCGCGGATCTCCGATCACCCCTCCTCGTACGGCTTTCCGCCGAACCACCCGCCGATGGACTCCTTCCTCGGGGTACCGATCCGGGTGCGCGACCACGTCTTCGGCAACCTGTATCTGACGGAGAAGCGCGGCGGTGGGCAGTTCGACGCCGAGGACGAGTCCGTCCTGGCCACGCTGGCCGTGGCCGCCGGGGTGGCGATCGACAACGCCCGGCTGTACGAGGAGTCCAGGCGGCGCGAGCGGTGGCTCCAGGCCAACGCGGAGATCACCCACACGCTTATGGCGGGCAGTCCGCGCAGTGCGGTCATCAGCCTCATCGCCGAACGCGCCCGCGAGATCACCGCTGCGGAACTCGCCCTTATCGCGCTGCCCGTCGACGACGCGGCGGCGCTCTCCGTCGAACTCGTCATCGGCCGGGACGCACCCGCGCTGCGCGGTCTGGTCGTGCCGGTCGAGGGCAGCCTCGTGGGTGCTGCCTTCTCCTCCGGGAAGCCCGTGACCAGCGAGAACATCAACCTGGACGAGTCGGTCCGCACGGACGTGCCGCGCAATGACCGGCTGGAGGCCGCGGTCGCGGTCCCCATCGGTACGGGTGACGGCCCGCGTGGCGTACTGCTGCTGGTCCGCGCGGCCGGCGGGACCTCCTTCACCGCGGACGAGATCGAGCCGCTGCTGGGCTTCGCCGGGCAGGCGGCGGTGGCGATGGAGCTGGCCGAACGGCGTACCGGCGCCGAGCAGATCGCGCTGCTGGAGGACCGGGACCGGATCGCCCGCGATCTGCACGACCTCGCGATCCAGCGCCTCTTCGCCACCGGGATGACGCTGCAGAGCGCGGGCCGCTTCATCGAGCACCCGGAGGCCTCGGAACGGGTCCGGCGCGCTGTCGACGACCTGGACGAGACCATCAAGATCATCCGGTCGACCATCTTCGGCCTGCGGTCCCGCGAGACCGGCGCGGAACACACCCTCAGGGCCCGTACGGTGCGGGCCGCCTCCGACGCCTCCGCGGTACTCGGCTTCACGCCGAGCGTGCGGATGGAAGGGCTGCTGGACACCCAGGTGCCACGGGAGGTCGCCGACCATGCGATGGCGGTGCTCGCGGAGTCGCTCAGCAACGTCGCCAAGCACGCCCACGCCACCCGCGTGCAGGTGGCCCTGGAGACCGACGGCCGGCAGGTCGTCCTCACCACCACCGACAACGGCGTCGGACTTCCGGCGCAACGGACCGGCAACGGCCTGCGGAACATGCGGGAGCGCGCCCTGCAGCTGGGCGGCGACATGGAGCTGATCTGCCCGCCGGACGGCGGGACCACCCTCGTCTGGCAGGTGCCGGTGAAGGCGGAATAGCGGATCCCCGACCGGCTCCCTGCGTGGCGTCCGTCTCCGTCAGGGCATGTCGGCCGGCGACAACTCGACCTGCTCCGCCGGGACATGACCGTTCCGGTCGACGACGCGCCCCGCCACGAGTTCGGGTTCGACATGGATGAAGATCCCGTCACCCGTCTCCAGCCACGGCCGCGGACCGCTCGACCTCAACCGCGCTTCCTTGACCGGGTTCGTGACCACGGAAGCGCGGCCGGTGACCACCACACTCCAACCGGTGTGGCCGGCCTCGTCGAAGTGGTCCGCCTCGAACGCGACCACCGCACCCCGCACCGCGCGCGCCATGTGCGAGGCGGCGGAGGCCTGGAACAGCACGGCACCGTCCGGGTCCAGGAGGAAGTGCACCGGCAGAATCGTGGGCAGGGCATCCTCGGTGTAGACGACCCGGCCGATCGTCACCAGAGACAGCAGACGCAGACTCTCCCGGCGATCCAGCTCCCGGAAACCGTTGTGTCGGTGCATCGTTCGATCCTCAATACCGTCCATGCCGTCATGACGATCCATTCGCCCACCGACCATGCTTCCTCACGACGCCCGCACGCGGTAGGGCCGCATGTCCCCCACCAGGGCCACATGGCCCTGGGCGCCACCGGGCGGACGTGCTCGGTCGTACTCAGTCGTGCGGGACGACGGCGACCGGAGCGGCGGCGTGGTGCATCACGGCGTGAGTGACCGAGCCGATGTGCGCGCCGATCGCCGAGGTGCGGGTGCGCCGGCCGATGACGACCAGGCCCGCGCCGCGGGCGGAGTCCACCAGATGGTGCGAGGCCCGGCCGATCACCGCCTGTGCGGTGACCCTCACGCCGGGGAACTTCTCCCGCCACGGACGCAGCGCGTCCGCCAGCGCGGTCCTCTTCTGCTCGGCCAGCTCCCCGCCGACGTCCTGGTTCACGGCGAGGTCCGCGGTCCCGAAGCTGTAGTAGGCCGGGAGGTACCAGCCGTGGACGACGCGCAGCGCCGACTGACGCACGGCGGCGGCCTCGAAGGCGAAGCCGATCACGGCATCACCCGGGCTGTTCAGGTCGAGACCCAGCACGACATGGCGGGGCGGAGCCGGGATGGTCGCCGTCCCAGTCCCAGTCCCAGTCCCAGTCGCTGTCGCGGTCGCGGTCGCGGTCGCGGTCCCAGTCGCCGTCGTGGTCGTGGAGGGGTCGGCCGGCTGCGCCGTCCCGTCCGGTTCCCCGGCCCGGACCAGTACGACGGGCCGAGTGGCCCGTCCCACGACCCCGAGCGCCACCGAGCCGACCAGGAAGCCGGCGACGGCGCTGAGTCCCCGTGAGCCGATGACCAGCATCTCCGAGTCGTTCGCGGCGCCCAGGAGGGCCGCCACGGGCTCGTTGGCGATCTGCTCGCCGACGATCCGCAGATCGGGGTGGCGCAGCCGCACCTGCGCCTCGGCGTCGCGCAGTACGCGATCCCCCCAGTGGCGCTGCGGGGGGCCGGGACCGCCCAGCGGCGTGTGCGGGGTGACGGTGTCGGGCTGCCATTCGCCTGCGTGGACGAGGCGCAGGGTCAGCCCGCGGCGGCGTGCTTCGCCGGCCGCCCAGTCCGCCGCGGCCATGCTCTCGGGGGAACCGTCCAGGCCGGCGGTGATGGTGGGGAACATGGTGTGGGCCTCTCTCGGGGATGTGGGGCCGGCCTCCCGGCCGCCGGACGGCGGGAGGAGGGCCGCAGGATCACCTGACCGGGGCCGATCGGCCCCGGTCAGGTGACGGACGGCGCACCCCACCTGACGGAACGGTGCTGGGCGGGTGCCGGGTGGGGGTCAGAGCAGCCAGCGGTGGTCGCGGACGACCGGCAGTCGCGCCCACATCCGGCCGAGGCCCCAGACGGTGCCGGCGGAGGCGACGGCGAGCGCGATCATGACGGCCGCGTACAGCAGGTGGTAGTCGACGAGCGGGTTGCTGGACATGCTCAGCGTTCCGTCGGAGCCGTGCCGGGCCGGCGGCCATTCCGCCATCCACATCAGCGCCATCATGGCGGTGCCCGCGACGGCGGCGAACCGCAGTGCGACACCGGCCGTCAGGGCCACGCCGATGCTCAGCAGACCGAGCATGAACAGCCAGTTCGCCCAGCCGGCACCCGCCCAGGAATGGAACGTGGACTCCATGGGACCGGCCGAGACCCCGCTGAGGAAGCCCTTCGTCGGCGAGCCGCCGTCGACCCAGCCCTTGCCGGACGCGGTCGCGTAACCCCAGCCGAACGCCTTGTCGAGGAAGGCCCACAGGAAGATGAACCCCGTCAGGACCCGGATCCCGGCGAGGACCCGTGCGCCGGTCGACGTGACCGCCAGAGCGGGCGCCGTGCCGGACACCGCCGAGGTCCCGGCCCTGCGCCGTGCCGGCAGGTGGAACCCGGTGTGCTGCTGCGGGTGCTCGTGGACTGCCATGATGGCCATCCCTTCCGGGATCTGGAGGACGGACGCGGCAACCGCGTCCGCTCTCAATGTGCCGTCGCCGGGAGCGGGAGCGCAGGGGCCCGCAGTCCCGACGACCGGGCCGAACGTCCCTACTCCGAGGGCCCGTTCGGCCGACCGGGAACGCGCCCGGGCCCGGGATCCGCAGGTCTGACACCATGCAGCGAGTTCACCCGGCGCCACGGCACCGGTCGACGACCCCAGAAGGCGGTAGATCCCGATGAGCAGGCCCGACGACCACGCGCGGCACCATCCGGTTGTCGTGGCGCACCGCGCCAGTCGTTCATCCGACCTTCAGCTGCGCATCGCCGACGCGATCACCAAGTTCGCCGGCTCCATGATGTTCGTCTATCTCCACGCCGTCGCCTTCCTGGTCTGGATGCTGGTCGCCGAGTCGAACCCCTGGCCCACGTTGACGCTCGTCGTATCGCTCGAGGCGATCTTCCTGTCGACGTTCGTCATGATCGGACAGAATCGGCAGGCCGTGTTCCAGCAGGCCAAGGCGGATCACGACTTCGTCGAGCAGGAGCTGGAGCTCAAGACCAACACCGAGCTGACGCGCGCCATCCACGCCATGACCACGGAAATCCACCGCCGATTGGCATCGGGCGAGTCCGACGGCAACGCCTGACGTTCGGTGGTGCGGGTGCCTCAGAACTCCGAGTTGGCGAACCAGTGCGCGAGCAGTTCCTCGTCGCCCTCGATCCCGAAGAGGTCCGCGTCACGGTCGAGCCGGCCGTACAGGAGCAGCAGCAGATCCGCTGCGGCGCCCCGCACGGTGGCGTCGGCGGCAGGCGTCGCCGACCCGGGCGGGCGCGGGTCGAGCCCGAAGCCGTCGGGCCGCAGCCGGACCAGCCAGTCACCGTTGCTGTTGACGTCGCCGTCGCCGTCGCCGTTGACGTCCGTGCACTGGAACCGGATGGTCTTCCCGTCGCCGCGCAGGTTGGACACCTTGGGCGCGAAGGACGCGGCGAACGGCAGATTGGTCAGGAACTCGTCGACGCCGTCGGCCGCCAGGTCGCGGTCGATCACCGGCCGCAGGTCCAGGGCGCGTTCCGCGTCGGTGCGGTGCACCAGCGTCTCGAAGAGCATCCGCCGCACCCAGAACCGGGCATGGTGATCCGCGCCCCACACCCACATCGGGGCATCGGGCTCGGTGGCCGCGAAGGCGCTCGCGGCCTCGGCGGCGCTCGCCGTCAACCAGTCGGGGTAGCCGTCCTCGGCCGGAGGCAGCCGCAGCTCGACGTCGCGGCTCCTGGGCCGTTCCTGGACCTGCTGGCGCAGCAGGACGGAGAACCAGCGCTGCACGCTCCCGGTGTGCTTGACCAGGTCGGCAAGCGTCCAGCCCGGGCAGCTCGGCACCGGGGTCGTCAGGTCAGCGCCCTTGACCGCCGCCACGAAGCGATCGGTCTCGGTGGCGACGGCAGCGCGGTGATCGGCCGACGTCACTGTGCGTCGCGAATGATCCGACGATGTGCTCACCGTGGCGTACCTCCGTGATATCTCCGGGCCCGGGAGTCGACGGTCCGGGCAGCCGGATTTCTCCTCGCAGCCTGCCACAGCACCAGCCGGGGGCGGACGACCGCACCCAGGCATCGCGGGCGGCATGTACCCGGGGCCGGGTCCGGTCCCACCGCCCGGGGCCCCCTGCCCAAAGATTTACCGCCAATGGTATAGACAACAACTACTTCTCCCGTCCACTATGGGCGGTATGTAGCGGGTCGTGGGACAGATCCCAGCCTGGACCCGGCCGCTCCGGCGATTCCGGTGAATCCGGCGCCCGGGTGAACGAGGAGGCGGTCATGTCCACGGCGGACACCTATCGGGGTCGTGCGCGGATCGCCGCCTATCTCCGCTGCTACCCGTACGACCAATGGCGGATGGCCGTCCATCTGCACGCCCTCGAGGAGCACGCCGACCGGCTCGGCCACCACGCCCCGGAGATCTTCCTGGACAACGGCGTCTCCTGTCGGGCCGTGCGGCCGGAGCTGAGCCTGCTGCTCGCCCGGGTCGCGGTGGGGACCATCGACACGGTGTTGATACCCGGTCGCTGGGTGTTCTCCCTCGACGACCGCACGGCCGACTCCGTGATGGACTTCGTCCGGGGATGCGGCGCCGAGGTCGTCGAACTTCCGCAGCGCCGGGAACTCTCCCCCTCGCCGTACCCCTCCCTCGCCGGCTACGGCGGACAGCGAACGCTCTGAACGCAACAGAGCCGACCGCCGCCCCTCCGACCGGCTCCCGTGTCCCCTCGTCGGACAACCACTACAGTGTGGGCATGTCCGGTGAATTGGTACCCGATCACGGCGAACTGCGCGCGTCTCACGAAGACCGGGACCAGGTCGTGGAGCGGCTACGGGTCGCCGCAGGAGACGGCCGGCTGACCGCCGAAGAGCTGGACGAACGGCTCGAGGTGGCGTTGACGGCGCGTACCTACCGAGAACTCGAAGCGGTGCTCACCGATCTGCCGGCGACCGGACCGGCGTGGGCGGGTGGCGGTGTCCCCTCCCCCGCACCGAAGGACAGGTCGCGGATCGCGGTCGACAGCGCGAGCGCGAAGCGGGAGGGCACGTGGTCGGTGCCCCGGCAGATGGAGATCGAGTCCAACAGCGGCTCCGTCGTTCTCGACTTCACCCGTGCCGTCATCGGATCGCCCACCCTGGAGATCGAAGCGTCGGTGCGCAGCGGGTCGGTGACCCTGATAGTGCCGCCGGACGTTTTCGTGGACGTCGACGAGGTCGCGGTGAGCAGCGGCAGCGTGCGCCATCGGGCGCATGTCTCCGCCGGGACGCCGATCCGGCTGCGTATCCATGTGACGGGGAAGGTGCGCAGCGGCAGCATCACGGTGCGACCGCCCAAGCCGCCCCGCCGCGGTTTCCTGCAGTGGCTGCTGCGCCGGCCCGGGCCGATGAAGTCGATCGCCCGCTGACGTAGAGCGTGGCGGCGTCGACTGCGGCCTACGGGGCGGCCCGTTCCGCTACGGGTCGGCCCGTTCCGCGCTGTCCGCGGGCGGCAGGTCCTGTTCGGCCCAGATCGTCTTGCCCGTCGGCGTGTAGCGCGTTCCCCAGTGCTCGGTCATCTGGGCGATGAGGAAGAGGCCGCGGCCGCCTTCGTCGTCGCTCGCCGCATGGCGCATATGGGGTGAGGTGTGTCCGGAGTCGGAGACCTCGCAGATGAGGGTCTGATCGCGGATGAGCCGCAGCAGGATGGGACCCTCGGCGTAGCGGATGGCATTGGTGACCAGCTCGCTGACGATCAGTTCGGTGGTGAACGAGACGTCGTCCAGGCCCCATTCGCCGAGCTGCCCGGTGGCAGCGGCGCGGGCGCGGCCGACCATGACCGGGTCGGCGGCCAGCTCCCACACGGCCACCCGGTACTTGTCGAGCCTCCGTGTGCGGACGAGGAGCAGGGCCGCGTCGTCGTCCGACGGCCCGGGGAGCAGCGTCGAGACGGTCCGGTCGGCGAGCTCTTCCAGGGGGCGCCGGTGCTCGGCGAGGATTTCGTCGAGCCGGTCGAGCCCGGCGTCGATGTCGCGGTCGGAGGACTGGACCAGACCATTGGTGAAGAGCGCGATGAGGCTGCCCGCGGGCAGCTGCAGGTCCGTGCTCTCGAAGGGCAGGCCGCCCAGTCCCAGGGGCGGGCCCGCGGGAAGCTCCGGATAGCTGACGAGGCCGCTCTCCGCGTCGACCACGGCCGGCACCGGGTGGCCCGCGCGCGCCATGCTGCACTGTCCGGTCACCGGGTCGTACACCGCGTACAGGCAGGTCGCGCCGACCGCTTCGTCGTCCTCCGGCCCGCCGCCCCGCACGCCCCTGACCGCGGCCCACTCCTTGGCGGACTGCCCGACCAGGTTGTCCAGCCGGGTCAGGAGTTCGTCCGGGGCGAGGTCCAGCTGGGCGAGCACCCGGACGCTGGTGCGCAGCCGCCCCATGGTGGCGGCGGCTCCCAGGCCGTGCCCGACCACGTCCCCGACCACCAGGCCGACACGTGTGCCCGACAGCGGAATGACGTCGAACCAGTCGCCGCCGACCCCGGCCCGGCTGTCGGCGGGCAGATACCGGTACGCCAGCTCGACGGCTGTCTGTGGCGGCAGGCTCTGCGGCAGCAGGCTCCGTTGCAGTCTGAGGGCGGCCGTGTGCTCACGGGTGAACCGGCGGGCGTTGTCGATACAGACCGCGGTGCGTGCGACGAGCTCGTCGGCGAGGTCCAGCTCACCTTCGTCGAACGGGTTGGTGTCCCGGTCCCGGAAGAACGTGACGAGCCCGATCGGGCTGCGCCCGGCCCGTAGCGGCACGGCAAGACACGAGCGGAGCAGCGATTCCCCCGCGGCCTTCGGGTCCTTCACGTCGTGCGCTGTGCCCTGCGGTTTCGTGCCGGTCTCCAGGACCTTCCGGCCCAAGGTCAGGCTGCGGGCCTGGGCCGATGCCGGTGGGTAGTCGACCAACTGTCGCGCCGTACGTCGCCGGCCCCCCTCGGCCGTCGTCCCGCCGTCCTGCCCGGTCTCCCCCCACATTCGGACCAGCCGCCGTCCGGCCGTGGTCCCCGGCGTGGTCTGGTCCCCCTCCAGTACCGCCTCCAGCAGGTCCACGGTGACCGAGTCCGCGAACTGCGGGACGGCGACCTCGGCGAGCTCCCGGGCCGTGCGGCTCATGTCCAGGGTCGTACCGATGCGCGCTCCGGCGCGCACCAGCAGGGCCAGTCGCTGCTGGGCCCGGTAACGGTCGGTGATGTCCACCGACTCCTCGCACATGCCCAGCGAATTGCCCTGGGCGTCCTGAAGCCGGTAGTAGGAGCACGACCAGACGCGGTCGTGCTCCGGATCGACGGGCGCGCGGCCGCCGTAGTGCAGATCGATGACGGGCTCGCCGGTGGCGAACACCTTCCTCATGACCTGTTCCAGCGTGGGCGGATACCCCTCGGACAGAATCTCGGCGTCCAGGATCATCTCGTCCGGGGACATGCCGACGTACTGGGTGGACCCCATTTCGCGGTTCAGCTCGGCGTTGATCCACACCACCCGCATGTCGGCGTTGTAGATGGCGAGGCCGACGGAGGAACGGGTGATGAGCCCCTGCAGCATCGCCTGCCGGGCCTCCCACTGGGCCAGCTCCTCGGAATCGGCGGCTACGAGGAGCCAGGCCGGCCCGGCCCCTTCGGAGGAGACCGGAACCATCGTCGTGGCGATCCGCAGCGAGCGGCCGTCCCGGTGCCGCAGATGGAGGACCACGC
The DNA here is from genome assembly GCF_010548325.1 of Streptomyces sp. SID13666. NCBI lineage: Bacteria > Bacillati > Actinomycetota > Actinomycetes > Kitasatosporales > Streptomycetaceae > Streptomyces > Streptomyces sp. SID13666. The sequence goes on from NZ_JAAGLX010000003.1 coordinate 294,607, forward strand.
TGCGGGTACTCCGCTCCGCCCCTGGCGGGCCGGTGTGCTCGCCGGTGCCCGCACGGCGCCCCAGCAGGTCGTCAGCGGGGCGTCCGAGCACGTCGTGCGCCTCGTAGCCGAGCAGCTCCGCCGCCGCCGGGCTCCACCCGATGACCCTGCCACGGGCATCGACAACCGCTGTGGCTGCTCTCGTGACGTCGAGGGGTCCACGGGAGTCCACCCCGTCAGCTCCGTCCATCGCACAGTTCCGCCTTAATCCACTACCTCATGGTGGGCCCGGAGCCCTGGCGCCACAACCGCTCCGGTACGCCCGGGGCTCCCCAGTCGGGCACCGGCCGGGTCCGCCCACCCACCGGTACACCCGAATGGCGCAACCACGAGCCCGGCCCCACCACGGGGCCGGCGGCGTACGGCCGCCGGGCAGCACCACCGTCAGCAGCCACCCGACGCGGTGCGTGCGGGGGCGGCCGTGCCGATCTGAAGGGTGGCCGGGGCCGAGCAGCAGCCGCCGCCGTCGGTGGGGGCCTCGGCTTCGTCGAAGAGCCCCGCTCCGCCGCACACTCCGGTCTCGGGCAGGGTCAACTCGACGCGTTCGGCGGACTCGTGATCGCCGGCGAGGGACGCGGCGATGGAGCGGACCTGCTCATAGCCGGTCATGGCCAGGAACGTCGGCGCGCGACCGTAGGACTTCATGCCGACCAGGTAGGCGCCGGCCTCGGGGTGGGAGAGCTCTTTGACGCCGTGCGGGTAGACGGTGCCGCACGAGTGGACGTTGGGGTCGATCAGCGGCGCGAGTGCGACGGGCGCCTGCAGGCGCTCGTCCAGGCCGAGGCGCAGTTCGCCGACGAACGACAGGTCGGGGCGCAGACCGGTCAGGCCGATGATCTCGTCGACCGGCTCCAGCCGGGTGCCGTCCTCCCCGACCAGCACGAGCCGCCCGCCGTCACGCTCCACAGCGGCCGTGCGGAATCCGGTCACGGCATTGGCGTGACCGGCCTCGACGGCCGCCTTCGCGCGCAGGCCGAGGGCGCCGCGGGCGGGCAGCTGATCGGCTTCGCCGCCGCCGAAGGTGCTGCCGCTGAGGCCACGGCGCAGAATCCACACCGCGTGCGTGCCGGGGGCGTCCTTGGCGAGGTCGGCGAGGTAGGCCAACGCGGTGAACGCGGAGGCGCCGGAGCCCACGACAGCGGTGCGTCTGCCGGCGTACCGGGCGCGGACGGCCGGGTCTGCGAGGTCCGGGACGCGGTAGGCGATGCGGTCGGCGGCGGCGCGCTCGCCGAGCGCCGGCAGGCCGTCGCCGCCCAGCGGGGCGGGGGTCGACCAGGTGCCGGAGGCGTCGATGACGGCGCGGGCGGTGATCCGCTCCTCGGCCCCGCCGGAACCGGTGAGGTGAACGGTGAAGGGCTGCTCGGCACGGTCGGCGTCCACGACGCGATCCCGTCCGGCCCGTGACACACCGGTCACCCGGGCGTCGTACCGGACCCGGTCACCGAGAGCGTCTGCCAGCGGCTGCAGGTACTTCTCAGCCCAGTCCGCGCCGGAGGGGTAGGTGGTCCCGTCGGGGCGGAGCCAGCCGGTGGGGGCCAGCACCTTCTCCGCGGCCGGATCGACGACCTCGCTCCAGGTGGAGAAGAGCCGCACGTGCCCCCACTCGCGCACCGCGCTGCCCGCACCGGTCCCGGCTTCCAGGACCAAGGGTTCCAGTCCGCGGTCCAGGAGCTGGGCGGCGGCGGCCAGCCCGACGGGGCCGGCTCCGATGACGACGACGGGAAGGACGGTGGTCGTACTCATGGCGGTTGAGCCTTTCAGAGCGGCAGGACGGCGCTGTTTCGACATGCATCGATACAGTGAACCTTGCCACCAGCATCGATGGGTGTCAACATAGACGCATGTCGAATTCAGAGGTTGCCGAGTTGCCGGTTCTGCGGCCGGCCGTGCCGTGCTGCCCGCCGCTGACGCAGCGGCCGCTGACCGTCCTCGAGGCGGAACTGACCGCGGCGATGTTCAAGGCTCTCGGCGATCCGGTCCGGCTGCGGCTGTTCTCCCTGGTCGCCTCGCACGACGGCGGGGAGGCCTGCGTCTGCGACATCTCCGACGTCGGCGTCTCGCAGCCCACCGTCAGCCATCACCTCAAGAAGCTGCGCGAGGCCGGCCTCCTCACCTCCGAGCGGCGGGGCACCTGGGTCTACTACCGCGTGGTCCCCGCGGTGCTCGCCGCCATGGCCGGCGTACTGACCGCCTGAAACCGGGGTGTCAGCCGACCCGCTCCGCCAGGAAGTCCTCCCAGGTCCGCTCGCCCACGGCTGCCCCGTCGAGCGACAGGTTCTCGGCGGCCCGGTAGGCGCGGCCGGCCTTTCCGGGCATCCGCACCGGCATCATCAGGCGGTGCTTGCCGCGCGCCCGCAGATAGCCGCGGCTCAGGTCGGCCATCCCGTACACCTTCGGCCCCGCCAGGTCGGGCACCAGGCCGGCCGGTTCGCCGATGGCCAGTTCCACCAGCCGGGCCGCGACCTCACGCGAGTCGACCGGCTGGAACCGCAGTCCGCCCGGGACCGGGATCACCGGCAGCTTCCCCATCTTCTCCACCACCGTCAGGACCAGGTCGTGGAACTGGGCCGCGCGCAGCGTCGTCCACGGGATGCCGGACTCGGCGACGGCCCGCTCCGCGCCCAACTTGGCCTGGAACCAGCCCAGCGGCATCTTGTCCGTGCCGATCACGGAGACGTACACCACGTGTCGCACTCCGGCGCGCGATGCGGCCCGCATCAGATTCCGGGTCGCCTCGTCATCGCCCTTGGGCCCGCCCGCGAGGTGCAGGATGACATCGATGCCGTCCACCGCCGCCTCGATTCCCCCGCCCTTGAGGAGATCGCCGCTCACGTACGCGACGCCGTCCACGGACTCACGGTGCTGCCGGCTGAGGACGCGAACCTCGCGCCCGGCCGCCCGCAGCAGGGGGACGACGTGGCCGCCCAGAGTGCCCGTACCACCGGTGACCAGGATCGTTGACGTCATGGCTGCTCCAAATTCGTTCGGTCCGGGAGTCGGCCTCCCGGTACCTTCAGCTCGGTTTTGTAGATCTACTGCTATGACCCCCGGCGACGAAGGAATGTGACCGATGGACGAGAACGCATCGCTGATCGAGCGTTTCGAGGAGGACCGGGTTCGCCTTCGGGCCGTGGCCTACCGGATGCTCGGCTCGGTGAGCGAGGCCGACGACGCCGTGCAGGAGACCTGGCTGCGCCTCAGTCGTACCGACGCCGGCAGCGTGGAGAACCTCGGCGGCTGGCTGACGACCGTCGTGTCACGCGTGTGCCTGAACATGCTGCGCTCGCGCGACCACCGCCGCGAGGAACCCCTCGCATTCCACGAGCCCGACCCGGCCCTCGGCCGGCCGGACGGGGTCGACCCCGAGCAGGAGGCGTTGATGGCCGACTCCGTCGGCCTGGCCCTGCTGGTGGTGCTCGACACGCTGACGCCGCCCGAGCGCCTCGCCTTCGTGCTGCACGACATGTTCACCGTGCCCTTCGACGAGATCGCCCCGCTGATCGAACGCTCCCCTGCCGCCACACGGCAGCTCGCGAGCCGGGCCCGCCGCCGGGTCAAGGGGGGAACGGCGGTCCCCGACACCGATCTGACCCGCCAACGCCGGGTCGTGGACGCCTTCCTGGCCGCCACCCGAGGCGGCGACTTCGACGCGCTCGTCGCCCTGCTCCACCCGGATGTCGTACTCCGGGCCGACAGGTCGGTCGTCCCCACCCCCGAGCCCATCCTCATCAGCGGCGCGCAGACCGTGGCCAAGGGCGCGATGGCCGCCATGGAACGCGCTCGGTCCACCGTGGCGGCGCTGGTCAACGGAACGGTCGGGCTCGCCATGGCCCCCTTCGGTCGGCTGTACCTGGTGCTCGACTTCACCATCACCGATGACCTGGTCACCGAGATCGAGATCATCGCCGACCCGGATGCCCTCCACCAGGTCGACCTCGCCGTCCTCGACAGCTGACCTGACTCAACACCCTCAGCACGGCCGGGAGCACGGATACGAAGTGCTCCCGGCATCAATGCATGCGGCGCATACCTGACGTCTCACGCACCGCAGAGACGCTGCCCGCCGTGGTCGCGCAGTCGGCGCAGGAAGGACAGCACTCCCGCGCTGCCCGTCGCCCAGGCGGCGTCGGAGCCGACGAGGGTGTTGTCAGGCAGCAACGGCTGCCGGGCGGTCCCGCCACTACGGGCCAGGATCAGCCCCGCCACGTCTTCCGCGTCCCGCCAGAAGCTGTCGTCGCCCGTGGCGACGGCCGCGTCGACGAGCAGTTCGCCGACGCCGGCCAGACCGCAGCACTGGGAGACCAGGCTCATCCGCGGTGCGAGCGCGCGGCACAACCGGGCGCAGCACAGGCCGAGTTCGAGAAGCTCCCTGTCCTCGTCGTCCCGGCTGCCCGCCGCGATCAGGACGGCGCCTATGCCCGCCATTCCGCGGCACCACGATCCATAGCGCCGGGAGGCGGCAGGGCGGGCGGCGGCAGCGAGCAGGCCGGGGGTGTCCGCGGCGAGTTGGGTGAGGCCGGCCCGGGCCGCAGCACCGACGGCCCGGTCGGCGGTGGCCCGGTGGTAGACGTGCAGGAAGTGGACGATTCCCGCCCTGCCGTGAGCGAAGCCGTGGTCGTAGGCCGCGAGCGAGGGTGCCTGCGGCAGCCCCGATCCCTCTTCCTCGGGCTGCCCGGTCCGGTTCAACAGCTCCCGGGCGCATCGGCCCGCTGCGGCCAGGTGCGCGGCTGCCCTCTCCTGATGTCCCGCAACCCGGGCCCGGTGTGCCAGGAGCAGTTGGCCCGTTCCGGTGCCTGCCGCACCGCCGATCTGGTCGCCGCTGCCGTCGTAGTGCGGCAGGCCGGGCGGATCCGAGGGTGCCGGGCCGCCATGAGGAGACGGGAACGCGTCGGCGGCCGATGCCAGGAACAGCTCGACTCCGGTACGGCCGGTGTACAGGGCAGCGGACAGCGCCGCCGTCTCGGGGTGTTCCGCCGTTCGGCGGGCCAGGTCGGCGACGGCCTGCGGTACGCCTGGATGGTCAGTGTGGTGCAGGAGTTCCAGGCCCACCCCGGCCGAGCCCGCGTAGAGCGTCACGGTCGAGCCCGTGTGACGTCCGCCCGGCCCGGCGGGTGACCGGGAGGCGCGCACACAACCGGCGACGGTGTGCGCGATCACGTCGTCCAGCAGCCCGGCGGTGATCCGTGGCGGAGTCGGCGGACGGCGCCCGCCGACCGGTTCCGGCAGGCCGGCCCGTAACCGTCCCGCACAGGCCACTCTTTCCGCGGGATCGAGGCTGAGCAGCCCGGCGACCAGCGCGCGGACCGGACGGTGGGCGGCGCCGGGCAGCGCGCCGTCCAAGCAGGCCAGTGTCCGGTCACGGTTGACGGCGTGGTCGGGGTCGACGACCACCGGGTCCATGCCGGTCAGCGCGAAGTGCAGGGTCGCGCCGAGTGCGTAGAGGTCGTCCGCCGGGTGGGGCGGGGCTCCGGCGCGGTACACGGGGAGGGTGTAGCCGGGTGTCGCACCGGCCGGGCGACGAGACCCCAGAGCACTGATGCCGAAGTCGACAAGACGACAGATGCCGTCCGAGCCGATGACCACGTTGCCCGGTTTCAGGTCGCACACCACCACCCCTCGGGCATGCACCGCGTCGAGCGAGGCCAGCAACTGACGTGCCAGCGTGGAGATCTGACGCCCCGTGCGATGGGGATCTGCACCATAAGGCCCGTGCTCCAGCACGTCGCGGCGCAGGTCACGGGGACCGCAGTCCGTGGTGACCAGGTACTCGTCCTCGCCGTGCCGCACGTGGTCGACGACGCGCGGCACGCCGTCGAGGCCGTCCAGCGCCGCCAGCACGGCACGTTCGTTGCGCAGCCGGCCACGGGCGTCCACTCCGTGCTCGTCCTCGCCGGCATACGCTCTGGCCTGCTTGACCACCACCCGGCCACCGGTCACCGTGTCCACAGCGCGGTAGACGTCCCCGTGCGGGGACCGCGCGATGCCCCCGGTGAGCCGGTATCTGCCGCCGACAAGGCGCGTGGCAGGTCGCCCCGGGCCGGGCGCGGCCGCCCCGAACGGATCCTTCGTCCACGGGGGTTGGCGGTACCGGCTGCTCGCACGACCGGCGAAGCTCTGTCCGTCAGGACCGGTCATGACGAGCGCCGACGCGCCGGCTCCGATCACCCCGGGCGCCCGGAAGGGGCCGTACCGGTAGTAGACCGGAGCGTCCGGCCGCACCCGGCGATCGCTGAGCACCCGCGGTCCGGCGCGCCCGGCCAGGATCTCGGCCAGTTCCCTGCCGAGCGCCGCCACATCCTGCCCGCGGGGATAGACGGTGACCGCCTTCCCGACGAGGGCCTGGTCCCGCACCCCTGCGTTCAACTCCCCCAGCACCGCGGCGCTCCGCGCGAACTTCGCTTCGCAGGTGTAGCGCAGCAGTACCGGGACGAGTAGCTCCATGGTCCCGGCGAGGTCGTCGGGCCGGGCGGAGACGTGCAGTTTCCAGCCGTGCTCCATCGCCGGCATACGCGGATCGAACAGATAGAGCCAGACATCATCCGCACTACGGCGACGCTCGTGACCGGCCACGAGCGCGTCGAGCCGCTCCCCCAGGTCCGGCGCGGACCCGCCCGGAACCGAGCCCGGCACCGGAGCCGGCACCGGAGCCGGCTCCGGCTCCGGCTCCGGCCTCAAAGGATCGGTTCTGCCGACGGTGGACCGGCCGGGCTAGTCACATGCGAACCGCGTGGTCGCGGTGACCCAGGGATCAGCCAGGCACGCTTCGGCACCGCGGCCGGGATCCAGCTCGTCCTCGAACGTGATCCCCTCCGCTTCCACATCCAGCGGACCGGCGTCACGGATGTCCAGTTCCACAGGGCTCATATCGATCCTTTCGCGAAAGAGCGGGCATTCCATTTCACGAACCGAGCGTCCTCACGGCCGTCCACGCCGTCCCGCCGCGCCGGAGAGCGCGCAGCCAGAGCGGCGAGTAGCGGGCTGTCGGACCGTCACAGTCTCCTGGACGCCCGCGAAGGAGGAACGTCGTAAACCAGCCGACTTGCGGGCCGGAAATCCGAACAAGATCATCCGCAGTGGAACCAAACGCCGCGCCGGTCTCTCTTCGACGGCGAGAAGGAGCGCGGCATACGCGGGAACAGAATCCGCAGCTGCGATGATCACCGGATCAGCCGAGTCAGGAACAAGGAGCGTCATGGTGCAAGGCAAGTTCGGTAGGCGCGCGGCGATGAGCGCTTCGGTGCTGGCTCTCGCCGTCGCCTCGGTCCCGGCCCTCGCCGCCCCGTCCGAAGCCCGGACCACGGCGGGGACCGGAGTGGGCATCACCGCTCGGCAGGACGACACGCTGCCGAAGCCGGATCTCGATGCCCTGCACAAGGTCTTCGCGCAGGTGATGGCCGGCGGCGCGCCGGGCGTGATGACCCGTATCGACAGCGGGAACACCGTCTACCGGGAGACCGCCGGGGTGGCCGACCGCGCCAACGGGCAGGCCATGAACACCGATGCGCGCTTCCGCATCGGCAGCATCACCAAGTCCTTCTCGACGGTGGTGCTGCTGCAGCTCGTCCAGGAGGGCAAGATCGCGCTGGACGCGCCGGTCAACCAGTACCTGCCGGGTCTGCTGCCCGACTCGACGATCACGGTGCGGCATCTGCTGACCCACCGCAGTGGTCTGTGGGACTACACGAACGACATGTTCGCCAACACGGTTCCCGGATTCGAGGCGGTCCGGAACAAGGTGTTCACGTACCAGGAGCTGGTGAATCTCTCGCTCGCCCACCCGAGGACGGCCAAGCCGGGCGCCGCCTACCAGTACTCCAACACCAACTTCGTGGTCGTCGGCGCACTGATCGAGAAGGTCACCGGCAACCCGGTGGGCGCCGAGTACCAGCGGCGCATCATCACTCCGCTGCAGCTGAACAACACCTTCTACGTGCACCCGAGCGCCACCATCCCCGGCCGCCACATCAAGGGCTATCTGACCCCCGACGAGGCGGGCGCGCCGCTGGTCGACTCCACCGACCAGACGGTCTCCTGGGCCCAGTCGGCCGGTGCCATGGTCTCGAACCCGCGGGACCTCAACCGCTTCTTCTCGTCCCTGCTGGGCGGCCGGCTGCTGAGCTCGGGCATGCTCACCGAGATGCTCAAGATGACGCCCAGCGACGACACCGGAACCCGTTTCTACGGACTCGGCCTGCGTCAGCGCGACCTGTCCTGCGGGATCTCGGTCTACGGTCACACCGGCACCGTGCAGGGCTTCTACTCCTACGCCTTCACCACCCGTGACGGCCGCCGCAGCGTCAGCTCGATGGCCAACACCTCCAACAACGGCAACGTCAACACCATCCTCGGCAACACCCTCGAAGCGGCCTTCTGCGGCAAGGCCCCCGCCCCGAAGACTCCGGCCGCCCAGGGCCCGTCCTCGAAGCGGTCGGCGGCCGCCACCCCGAAGGCGCCGTTCTACGAGGACATCGCGCCGAACGTCGCCCGGCACTGAGTGCGTTCCGGCCGGTGGCCGTGCGACCCGGCGAGGGCGCGCGGCCACCGGCCGGGAGCACCCGACGCGGCAGGGCCGGATCAGACGCCCGTCACGGCCCGGCTGCCGACCGCGGCGTCATCCTCGTGCGGCGTCCGGTCACGGCGCGGGAGCAGGAACGGCGTCGCCAGCATCAGGAGTCCGGCGATCACGATCGCGGTGCGCGGGCTCGTGACGCCGGCGAGCAGACCCCACAGGGCGGTCAGCACGGCGATGGTGGCGTTGCTGGAGACCGACCAGGCGGACAGGGTGCGGGCGACGCGGTCCGTCGGGGTCTGTTCGAGGCGGTAGGTGGCGAACACCGGGTTGAACACGCCCATGCAGGTGATCAACCCGAGTTCGACGGCGATGACGAGTACAAGCCCGGCGACGCCTGGGCGGATGAAGAACAGCCCGGGCAGCCAGCAGGCGCGCAGCGTCCCGGCGGTGAGCATGACCTTGTGCTGGCCGAACCGCGCGACGAGCGGACGGGCCAGCCGTGAGCCGATGAGACCGCCGACGCACGGTGCTCCGAACGCGAGACCGTACTGCCACGGTGCGAAGCCGAGGTGACTCAGCATCAGGACGGCGAGCACCGGCGAGGTCGCCATGATCAGGCCGCTGACCAGGATCGTGTTGAAGAACAAGGGGCGCAGCGCCGGGTGGCTCAGGATGTACCGCCACCCTTCGAGCAGGTCGCCGGCCCGGAAGCGGGGTGCGGCGGTTCGCTCGGGGCGCGGCTCCTTCCCGCCGATCGCGCGGATCCCGGCTGCCGAGAGCAAGTAGCTGACCGCGTCGGCCACCACGGTCGTCACCGGGCCGAACAGCCCGATCGCCGCCCCGCCGAGCGGCGGTCCGAGCGCGGTGGCGGTCCAGGTCGTGGATTCGAACCGCCCGTTCGCGACGAGCAGGTCCTCCGGCCGCACGAGTGCTTTCAGGCAGGCGCCGGCGGCTGATCGGAAGGTGATGTTGGCCGCGGCGACGACGACCGACACGACCAGCAGCTGGACGAAGGTGAGCCGCCCGAGCGCGTACGCGGCCAGGACGGTCAGCAGCGCGGCGAACCGGGTCAGGTCCATCGCCATCATCACCGGCCGCTTGCGGCGGAACTCCACCCAGGGGCCGAGCGGCACCGCGACCGCCGCCCCCACCGCCAGTCCCGCCGCCGCGAGCCCCGACACCGCGGCCGGTCCTGCGTGCAGCGCGAGGATCGCGATCAACGGGAACGCGTCGAGCGCGATCCAGCTGCCGAACGTGCTGACCGCGAACGACGCCCAGAGCCACTCGAACTGCCGCCCCAGTGATCTCCTGCCCAGCATCCAGCCCGCCCCTTGCCGTGTCGCCCGGACCACCTCGCGTTGGCCACTGCGATCCAAGCGGTCCGGGCACCGGTGGGTCAAACAACCGATCGTTCGGCCGCGAGGTGGCCGCGGAACCCCTGCGGCACCGGCGCGAAGCGGTACGCCATGGTGATCGATGCGGGGTCCTGCACGGTGAGGCGGTAGCGGGTGCACATCAGATAGCAGAGCGTCATCAGCTGGATCATGCCGATGTCGGCGCCGACGCAGTTCTTCGGCGCCCAGCCGAAGGGTACGTAGTGGTTCTTGTCGACCGGTCCGTGCGGCGCGCCGGGCAGGAAGCGGTCCGGGTCGAACGTGTCGGCCTGCTGCCAGCACCGGGGGTCGCGGTGGATCATGTGCGGGCTCAGCAGGTAGCCCTGGTCCTTCTCCAGCCGGGTGGTACCGAGGTCGAACGAGAACCGGGAGCGCCGCATGAGGAGCAGCGGCGGGCTCCACATCCGCAGCACCTCCTTCACGAACCGGTGGGTGACCGGCGCCGCCTTCGTCGGTGCGGCACAGAACCCGGCCGGGTCCACGGCCCGCAGCTCGGTGGTCAGCCGCCGCGCCCACTCCGGGTTCCTGGCCAGCTCGTACAGCACGCTCGCCGCCGCGGCACCGGGCGGACCGCCGATCGCGGTGAGCACGGCGGTGACCACGTCCAGCGCGCGGTCCATGCCGAGCTCCGGAAGCAGGTCGACGATCGGATCGGCGAGGTCCAGCTCACGGGGGCGGCGGCCGGCGGCCCGCTCACGCAGCACCCGCCGTACGACGACGCCGGCCCGGACCTGTACCGCGGCGAAACGCAGATGGTGCCATGGCCCGGTGCCCGGTTGGCGGGCGATCAGGCGGAGCAGTTTCTGGTCGAGGTCCTGGCTGATGTGGCCGGCCTCGCGAGGGGTGAGGCCCGACAGGGCGACCGGCAGCATGGACTGAACGGCCACGTCCTGCGCGAGCAGGACGAGGTCCACGTCGTCGCCGAGCCGCGCGTCGATGATCCGTTCCATCCGCGTGATCATGTCGGCGTTGTGCTCGCCGGTGGTGAGCTTGTGCAGCTGGGCGAGCCACGCGCCGCGTACCCGGGTCCACCGCACCTGCGGGCTGCGGCGCCGCCTGATCAGATCGACGAGGCGGTCCGGCATGACGAGGTGGTGCCAGTTCGCACCGCTCACCTGGCGTGCCGCGTTCGGCTCGAAGACGGCGAGCAGGTCGTCGTCCATCCAGAAGAGGCCGCCTTCGGCCGCGCTGCGCTGGCGCAGATCGTGCAGGAAGTCGGTGGGATGGTGCGGAGTGGTCATCGCCTCGCCTCTCGCGGCGTGCGGGGAGCCGCCGTCGGCGGCTCCCCGCAGCTCTGCCGATCAGATGTGGTGGTAGAGGTACCAGTGGATGTTCGTGGAGTAGCCGGCCCGGATGTTGAGTGCCGACATCGCCGAGCGGTAGAGCTTCCTCATCGTGTTCACCTCCTCCCGGGGGGATCGACGCGGGCGTGCAGTTCCGCGGTGAAACGCGGAGGAGCCAGCGCGGGGCCCGGACGGGGCCTGTCGCCGCCGGCTGTGACCGATAGCCGCCAGTCGTGGGTGATGATGCGGATCAGGTCCTCCAGCAGCGTCATCGTCACGGTCGCGCCGGCACAGGTGTGCGGCCCGAACCCGAACGGCATGAAGGCCGGATCGACGAGGGACTGCGCCCAGCGACGTGGCGCGAACTCGTCAGGGCGGTCCCAGTGCCGCGGGTGGCGGTGCACGAGGTAGGAGCACACGTCCACGTCGTCCCGCGGGCCGACCGTGACTCCGGCCAGCTCGTGCACACGGCTCGGAGTACGGGCGAACAGCCACGCGACCGGCCGGAGCCGCATCGCCTCCCTGACGATCCACTCCGGCTCGTCGCCGTCGGTGCCGGGGTGGGTGCCGACGAGGAGGACCGCCCAGCCGAGGGCGAAGCCGATCGAGCCGACCGTGGCGAACAGGAACGACAGATAGACCTCGGCGAGTTGGCCGGGATCCGCCGGCGGTCCTGCTCCGGTGATGGTCACGTCGAGCAGGTCGCGCGGCGGACGGTCGTGAGGGCCCGCGCTCCGGCGGGCCCGGATCTCCCGGGTCAGGACGCGCATGGCCCGGCGGCGGAACGCGAGCCGCGACAGCGCGGAATGGCGCAGCGGCGCGCCGGACAGCACCGCGCGGGTGATGATGCCGTCGACGGTTTCGTGCAGCTCCGCGGGTGCTTCCGGGCACAGCAGGACGTCCCGCAGGTGTTCGCGGACCAGGAGATTTCCCGCGTCCGGCCAGTCGGCGGAGGGTGCGAGCCGCTCTTCGACCAGGAGCGGCAGCCGGTCCCGGCGGGCGTCGAGCCGGCCGCGCACCAGCGCGCGGGCCGCCCGGCCGATCTCGATCTGCGCGGATCTGGGGCCGAAGACGCCGTCGCGGGTGTGGAAGAAATCGGACGTCTCGACGAACAGGCCCCGGCGGTTGCCCATCACCGCGCGTGCGGCCTCCGGATCGGCCACGCACAGCCGGCCCGACGCGGAGCGCCACACGTCGTGGGTGGCGTCGAACTCCGTCTCCAGGAACGCCAAGGGGTCTCGGCGGTGGGCGGCCGCGTCATGGCGCGGCCCCGCCGCTCGACCGTTCGTTCCGCCGCCGGCCGCCGACGCCATGGCATCCTCCTCGAACGGACGGGAGGCCACGGGAAAGGCTGGGCCTGCGTCCGGCCGCGGTGGATCCCGCGCCCCCTGATACCGGACCGCCGTGAGACAGCGTGCTCCGCCGCCGGCGCCCTGTCACGACCTGATCCGGCCCAGTCGGTGCGATCCGTCGGTGCGGTCCGGTCAAGCGGCGCCTAGACGCAGGAGGGGCACAGTCCGCGGTAGGTGACCTCGGCCTGGGACACGGCGAAGCCGAAGCGCTCCTCCGCCGGGAGGTCGGCCAGCGGATCGCCGGTGGGGCGGACGTCGCGGATGGTGCCGCAGGTGGAGCACACCAGGTGCTGGTGCGGGTGGTGGGCATTGGGGTCGTAGCGCTTGGCGCGGCCGTCGGTGGCGACCTCTATGACCTCGCCGAGGGACACCATCTCGCCCAGGGTGTTGTAGACGGTCGCCCGGGAGATCTCGGGCAGCCGCTGCGCCGCGCGGGCGTGCACCTCGTCGGCCGTGAGATGCACGTGGTCGCCGTCGAGGACCTCCGCAACGACACGTCGCTGGGAGGTCATCCGCCAGCCACGGCCACGCAGTCGTTCCAGCAGGTCACTCATATCGGTTCACCTATTCAGGTTCGGTGGGATGCCCGAAGTTTACCGATGGATGTCCGGGTTCCGATTGGATGTGGGCCTGGCGCGCTTCTTGACTTGGAATCTGTCCATCGTAGGATCGGTTCCGGCAATAGCCAAGAGACAGGAAGCCTCCAGTACGGCAGGAGACAGAGACGTACGGGACCACCGCCGAGGAGCTGCGCGGTGCCGGCCTGCGGGTGACGGCCGCCCACGTCGCGCTGCCCGGGACCGTCCGGGACGGTGACCACCACGGCGTCGAGGCGATCGCCTCCGGGGTGCGTGATCGCGTGCGCCCTGTCTCCCCTCACCTCGCTGGTGAGGGTCTCCAGGCACTCTCCGCGGCAGGACTCGTCCGCCGCGGCGAGCCAGCCGTCCACCGGGGCCCGCGCCCCGGCCGTTCCCCCCGCCCGCAGTTACAGAGCACCGTGATCTCCCAGGTCCGGAAGGATTCCCATGACTGAGAACAACGACGCGATCGTCACAGACGCGAAGGCGGAGGGCGGGGGTGGCTGCCCGGTCGCGCACGGGCGCGCCGCGCACCCGACGCAGGGCGGCGGAAACCGCCAGTGGTGGCCGGAGCGGCTCAACCTGAAGATCCTCGCCAAGAACCCCGCAGTGGCCAACCCCCTCGGCGAGGAGTTCGACTACGCCGAGGCGTTCAAGGCCCTCGACCTGCCGGCCGTGAAGCGGGACATCGCGGAGGTGCTGACGACCTCGCAGGACTGGTGGCCCGCCGACTTCGGCCACTACGGCCCGCTCATGATCCGCATGGCGTGGCACAGCGCGGGTACCTACCGGATCAGCGACGGCCGCGGCGGCGCCGGGGCCGGTCAGCAGCGGTTCGCCCCCCTCAACAGCTGGCCGGACAACGTGAGCCTCGACAAGGCCCGCCGCCTGCTGTGGCCGGTCAAGAAGAAGTACGGCCAGAGCATCTCGTGGGCCGACCTCATGATCCTCACCGGCAACGTCGCCCTGGAGACGATGGGCTTCGAGACCTTCGGCTTCGGCGGCGGTCGTGCGGACGTCTGGGAGCCCGACGAGGACGTCTACTGGGGTCCTGAGACCACCTGGCTCGACGACGAGCGCTACACCGGCGACCGTGAGCTGGAGAACCCCCTCGGCGCGGTCCAGATGGGCCTCATCTACGTCAACCCGGAAGGCCCCAACGGCAACCCGGACCCGCTCGCCGCGGCACGCGACATCCGTGAGACGTTCCTGCGGATGGCGATGAACGACGAGGAGACGGTCGCCCTGATCGCGGGCGGTCACACCTTCGGCAAGACGCACGGCGCGGGCCCGGCGGACAGCGTCGGCGACGATCCCGAGGCCGCCCCGCTCGAGCAGCAGGGCCTCGGCTGGAAGAGCTCCTACCGCACCGGCAAGGGCGGCGACGCGATCACCAGCGGTCTCGAGGGTATCTGGACGAACACCCCGATCGCGTGGGACAACAGCTTCTTCGAGATCCTGTTCGGCAACGAGTGGGAGCTGTTCAAGAGCCCCGCCGGTGCGCACCAGTGGCGGCCGAAGAACGGCGCGGGTGCGGGCACCGTACCGGACGCCCACGACGCGTCGAAGAGCCACGCTCCGACGATGCTGACGACCGACCTCGCGCTCCGGTTCGACCCGGCCTACGAGCAGATCTCGCGGCGCTTCCTGGAGAACCCCGACCAGCTCGCGGACGCCTTCGCCCGCGCGTGGTTCAAGCTGACCCACCGCGACATGGGCCCGGTCGTGCGCTACCTCGGCCCGGAGGTCCCGACCGAGACGCTGCTGTGGCAGGACCCGCTTCCCGCGGTGACGCACGAGCTCGTCGACGCCGGGGACGTCGCGTCCCTCAAGGGGCAGATCCTCGCCTCGGGCCTGTCGGTGGCCCAGCTCGTGTCCGCCGCCTGGGCGTCGGCCTCCTCCTTCCGCGGCAGTGACAAGCGCGGTGGCGCCAACGGTGCGCGCGTCCGTCTCCAGCCGCAGAGCGGCTGGGAGGTCAATGAACCCGACGAGCTGGCGCAGGTGCTGCGCACGCTCGAAGGCGTCCAGCAGGCCTTCAACGCCACCCTGGCCGGCGGCAAGGCGATCTCGTTCGCCGACCTGATCGTGCTCGCCGGCGGTGCCGCCGTGGAGAAGGCCGCCAAGGACGCGGGCTTCGACGTCGAGGTCCCGTTCACGCCGGGCCGCGCCGACGCGTCGCAGGAGCAGACGGACGTGGAGTCGTTCGCCGCGCTCGAGCCGGCCGCCGACGGGTTCCGCAACTACCTCGGGAAGGGCAACCGGCTGCCGGCCGAGTACCTGCTGATCGACCGGGCGAACCTGCTGACCCTGAGCGCCCCCGAGATGACGGCCCTCGTCGGTGGTCTCCGCGTCCTGGGCGCGAACCACCAGCAGTCGGCGCTCGGTGTCCTCACCACGACCCCGGGGACCCTGACGAACGACTTCTTCGTCAACCTGCTCGACCTGGGCACGACGTGGCAGCCGACGTCCGAGGACGCGAACACGTTCGAGGGCCGCGACGCCGCCACGGGCGAGGTCAAGTGGACCGGCAGCCGGGCCGACCTCGTCTTCGGGTCGAACTCCGAGCTGCGCGCGCTCGCGGAGGTCTACGCCAGCGATGACGCCAAGGAGAAGTTCGTGACGGACTTCGTCGCGGCGTGGCACAAGGTCATGAACCTCGACCGGTTCGACCTCGTCTGATCACGAGGACTGATCACAGCCGGTGATCACCGCGTCCGGGTCGGCCCGCAGGGGCCGGCCCGGACGTTTCCGTTCTGCCGGAACCTTCGGGGCTAGCGAAGGATCCCGGCGGAGCGGGCCGCCTTCAGCCAGGACGGGAACTCCTGCAGCAGACGGTCGTACAGCTCCTCGTCCGAGACCTTGTCGATGTCGTCCACGGCGAAGAAGCCGACGTTGTCGACCCGCCGGCCGGGCATGTTGTCGAACTTCTCCAGCACCCCGAAGTTGGCCCGGCCGAGACCGACGAACTGCCAGAACACCGGCTCCTCCACGGCCGCGCGCAGCTCCTGCTCGATCTCGGCGTTGCGGTACACCCCGCCGTCGGAGAAGAACAGCACCAGGGTCGGCGCCTGCGCCGGGTTGTCGCGCACGAATCGGCGGACCTCGGCGATGACCTTCTGCTCCTCGTTCTGGATGCCGACCACGCGCATGTCGACCTGTCCCGGGCGCTGTCCCTTCGGCGGCTTCTTGCGGCCGAACAGGCTGATCTGGCCCACCCGTACATGGAGTTCGAGCCAGTCGGGCAGATCGCCGACGGTCAGGTCGGGCAGCCGGGCCGGGTGCGAGGCGAACGTCCAGGCCTGCATCTCGCCGTCGTCGTCGACCTGTGCGGCGACCGCGGCCATCCGCTCGACCACGCTGTGGACGGTGCCGCGCGAGTAGAGGCCGGCCATCGATCCCGAGGCGTCGAGGACCAGGATCACCCGGGCGACCACGCCTTCCGCACCGTGCTTGCGCAGGCTGACGGCGACCTGCTGCTTGCGCAGCGAGAGCCGCTTGCGCATGTCGACGGGCAGGTTCTCCTCGCCCTTGGTGAGCCGGGCGGGCATGGCCGGGGCGGCGCGCCCCGCCGGCGACGGCGAGGGCGGCGGCGGTACTACGGGCACGGGTGTCGGCGTCGCGGCCGCGGCCGGCGGCTCCTCGTCCACGCTGATCCCGAAGTCCTGCGCGAGGCCCGCGAGCCCCGACGCGTACCCCTGTCCCACCGCGCGGAACTTCCAGCCGTCCCCGCGCCGGTACAGCTCTCCGCCCAGGAAGGCGGTCTCGGTGGTGGCCGTCATGTCGAAGCGCGCCAGCTCGGCGTTGGTCGCCAGGTCGAGGAGCCGCAGTCGCAGCGCCGGGACCTGGCCGAACGTGCCACCGTCGGCGGACGCGCCCAGCAGGACGCGGTCGATGGCGGGCTCGATCCGGCCCAGGTCCACGTCGATCACGTCCTCGCCGGACGCCGCCGAGCCCACATGGCGCACCGCGCCCCTGGGGTGTTCCGGCTGGTTGTAGAAGACGAAGTCGGCGTCGGAACGCACCCGTCCCGCCTCCGTGAGCAGCAGCGCGGAAGCGTCGACGTCCGGCACGCCCGGGCCCGCGCCCCAGGTCAGCACGGCCCGGACGGCGGTGGCAGCAACGGGGACATTGGCGCCCTTACCGAGCGAAGGTGTCGAGGTCACGACGGCCAGTCTGCCGCACCGGCGGAAAAATTCACCGGAGCCCGTCGGCTCCCGGCGTAGCCGAGGGGGCGCCGCACCGGCGGCACCCCCTCGACCGATCGGTCCTACGGCTGCATCTCGTACGCGCCGGACAGTGCCTCGACCTGGGTCCAGACCCGGGCCGCGCGGCCGGCGTCCGAGACCGGGCGGCGGATGTGGGCCAGCGCCCAGGCAGCCTGCTCGTCGGTGGTGGAGCTCTTGCCGTGCAGGTCGGTGGCGTGGGTGGAGAAGTCGCGCACCAGGACGTCGAAGATCTCGTCCAGCAGGTCGGCGTCCAGGCCGGTCAGCTCGGCCTGCTCCAGCACCAGCTGGCCGTAGACGACCAGGGCGAACAGCTGGCCGATCTCCAGCAGGAAGTCCAGGTCCTGCTGCTGCTCCTCGCTCGGCGCGTGGGTGCGGAGCAGGGTGCAGAGGCCGTCCGCCTGCTCGCGGAAGCGGGCCACGTTGGGCAGGTGCGCGTGCGTGTCGTACGCGGTGCGCCAGTCGTGGAAGCGGATCGCGCCCAGGCCCCGGGCCGGGCCCTGCTGGAACAGGAAGGTGTCGTCGGCCGGGTCGAGACGGCTCGGCACGGCGGGGTACTCGGCCGGGGCGAACAGGTAGTTCGCCATGAACTTGAGGATCAGGGCGAGGTTGACGTGCACCGTGCCCTCCAGCTTCGGCAGGCCGCGGATGTCGCGCGCGGCCTTGTCGAAGTAGGTGTCCGTCTCGAAGCCCTTGGCCGCGATGACGTCCCACATCAGGTCGATGACCTTCTCGCCCTCGGTGGTGACCTTCATCTTGGTCATCGGGTTGAAGAGCAGGTAGCGGCGGTCCTCGGGCGAGGCGGAGCGGAAGTAGTCGACGGCGCGGTCGCTGAACAGCTTCATCGCGGTGAGGCGGGTGTACGCGTCGGTCAGCTCGCGCCGCACGTGCGGGAAGTCGGTGACCTTCCGGCCGTACAGCACCCGGTTGTCCGCGTGCGTGACGGCCTCGTACATCGCGTGCTCGCAGATGCCGATGGACGCGGTGCAGAGGTTGAACTTGCCGACGTTGACGGTGTTCAGCGCGGCGTCGAAGGCGGCCTTGCCGGTGTGCAGCACGTCCTCGGCGCGCACCGGGTAGCTGTCGAGGCGGAACTCGCTGACGTACATCTGCGAGTTCACCACGTTCTTCACCAGGTGGTACGCCTCGTGCCGGCTGTCGGCGGCGAAGAAGACATAGCCCTCGGGACCCTCGATGTCCGAGCGGCGGCCGAAGACCGAGACCAGGCCGGCGACGTTGCCGTTGCCGATGTAGTACTTGGAGCCGCTCGCGGTGAAGCCGCCCGCACCGTCCGGGGTGAGGATCATGTCGGTCGAGTAGATGTCCGCGCCGTGCGTCCGCTCGGAGAGGCCGAAGGCCATGACGTGGCCCTCGGACAGGAGCTTCGCGGCGCGCTCCCGCACGGCCTCGTTCCCGCTCTGCCAGACCGGTCCCAGGCCCAGGATGGTGACCTGCCAGGTGTACCAGTAGCCCAGACCGTAGAAGCCCAGGATCTCGTTCAGCTCGGCGATCCGCGCGGTGTCCCAGCGCTTCGAGTCGTCCGCGGAGGACGGGGTGAGGAACTCCGCGAAGAGCCCTTCCTTCGCCGCGAACTCCAGGAAGTCGCCGTACCAGGCGCGGTCGACGTAGGTGTCGATGAGTGCCTTCTTGCCGCGCGACTCGAACCAGTCGACGGTGGCGCGGAGCAGCTGTCGGGTGCGCTCGTCGAACTGTACGGGGTCGTAGGTACGCGGGTTGAAGAGCATGTGGACTCCAGGGGAATGAGGGTCAGTTGGCGATGCGGTGGAGCGTGGCGAGCACGTCGTCCAGCCAGGCGAGGGTCATCCGCTCGTACTCGATGCCGCCGCGCAGCACCACGTGCTGCAGTTCCTGCTGGGCGGAGGGCGAGGCCAGGTCGGGAAAGTCGCGCCGCTCGCCGGTGAGGTAGCGGGCCAGCAGCGCGGCATGGCTCTCGCGGTGCCGCTCGACCTCGGAGATGAGTGAGGTCAGTGCGGCCTGGTCGTCGAAGGCGGCGGCGCGGATCTTGACGGCGAGCTCGTGCCGGACCGTCTCCGGTTCGACGGGCTCGCGCAGCCAGGACGCCAGGGCGGCCCGGCCCGGCGCGGCGGCGGAGTACACCTTCTTGTCCGGGCGGCCGTCCTGGGCGACCTCCTCGACGGCGATCCAGCCGTCCGTCTCCATCCGCCGCAGCACCCGGTAGATCTGCTGGTGGGTGGCGGTCCAGAAACGGCCGATGGAACGGTCGAAGCGGCGCGCCAGCTCGTACCCGGAGCCGGGCTGCTCCAGCAGGGAGACGAGGATCGCGTGCTCTAGGGCCATACCCGTATCCTGCTATGCAACGAGTTGCATAGGCAATGAGGCCCGGCCGGGTTGAGACACGGATCACGCGCCGCGGCCGGGCCGTCCGAGCAGGTGGTGGGCGCCGTGCGGCTGCACGGTACCGCCGGCTGCGCGGTCCCGCGCCAGGATGTTCGACGAGTTCGCACCGCTGGTCGACCCGATGCTCCGCGCGGAGATCCTGTGAAGGCTTCGGCCATCCATGAGCGGCCGGCCACGGAGTACGGCTCAGCGGTCATCACCAGCGGGTCGAGCTCTACGTTCGAGAAGCCCGCCCGAAGGTCGCCACGGATCTCGGCATCACGCCGAGGGAACTGGCCGGAACGCGCCTCCGCTTCGAGCTGATTCCGGGCGCCCGGCCCAGGCTGACTGGGGCGACGAGCCGAATCCGGGACGAATCATGTGGTCCGCCGCGTGGCCGGTTCGCTTCGCGCTCGCTGCGGCAGCCGGGTCCGCGGCTTCGGCAGTGGCCACATGTGCGATGCCAGAAACCAGTAAATGCCTTGTACCACAGGCGAGTTCACGTCGTATCAGTTGGACTGGATGTGCCTGGGGCATGCCGGCAGCGGATATGCTCCTTGGCGGCGCGGTGAGTTGATCACAATACTCTCCGTTGTCGCCCTGCTGCCTGCCGTCGCAGTGATGGTCACACGTATGGGTCAGGTCGGTTGTGTGTGGCCGCCGGCAGCGACTGGTCCGAGGTGTAATCGCTGGGCCATCCCCCCACTTTCGATACCTTGAGGTTGCAGATGGTTCGTGATCAATCGCCACCTGGGCAACGGCAATCCTCCGCCCTCGCGCTGCTGCTTCCCGCGGTGGTCACCGCAGTGGTCGGGACCGTCGCCGTGTGCGTCGTTCCGGCTGAGGCACGTGTGTCGGTCGTCTGGTGCGCTGTGACGGCCACGTTGGCCGTCGCCGTCCTGGCGGCTGTCGCGGTGCGGCGCGGGAAGGTCATCGCCGAGCTGCGCAGGGACCACGCCGCAGCCAGCGAAGGCCTCGGACGCCGGCTGGCCGAGCAGGAGATCCAGACGCTGCGCCTGGCCGAAGAGCTGCTGCCGGAGGCCGTGGGCCGGCTGCAGAAGGGTGCGACGGTCGACGAGGCGCTGGACCTCGCGGGGCCCGTCAGGACCGAGCACCTCGCGGTGATGCGCTGGGTGCTGGAAACCGTGGATGCCGAAGAGGGTCTGCGGGAGTCCGCGCAACGCGCGTTCGTCAATATCGCCCGTCGGGTTCAAGCCATTGTGCACCAACAGGCGCACGCCACCCGGGAGATGCAGGAACGGCACGGACAGGACCCCGAGGTCCTCGGCGATCTGATGCGTCTGGACCACGGCACCGCGCTGGTCGGACGCCTCGCCGACGGCATCGCCGTACTCGGCGGAGCGCGCTCCGGCCGGCAGTGGAGCAAGGCGGTCCCGTTGTACAACGTGCTGCGCGGGGCCATGTCGCGGATCCTGGACTATCAGCGGGTGGACCTGCAGGCGGTGACGCAGATTGCCCTCGTCGGTCCTGCGGTGGAGCCGGTCATCCACGCGTTGGCCGAGCTTCTCGACAACGCGACCCGGTATTCGCCACCGAACACGCGGGTGATTCTGACCGCATCGGAGGTGCAGTCCGGCATCGCCATCGAGATCGAGGACGGCGGTGTGAGCCTGAGCGAGGAGGCCCGGGAGCGCGCCGAGCGAATGCTGCGCGAGGCGCAGTCCGGGATCGACCTGAAGGACCTGGGTGAAACGCCGCGCCTCGGCCTGGCCGTGGTGGGACGCCTGGCGCAGGAGCACAACCTGCAGGTCTCGCTGCGTCCCTCCGCCTATGGCGGCGTCCGCGCGGTGGTGATCGTTCCCACCGACCTCACAACGACTGCCCCGGTCACCCGCCCGGAGCTCGGAACCAAAGTCCCCTCAGCAGGAGGCCGGCATGCTGCCGCCGCCGTCCCCGCCCTCTCGGTACGGAGACCGGCGCTCCCCTCGGCCCGGCCCCCGGTGACCGGCCCGGTGAGGGCGACCGAAGCGGAGCCGGAATACGACCGGGCGCCGAACGGCCTGCCGCAGCGGCGCAGCCGCCGCACGGGCACCTCCGGGGGACCGGC
Organism: Streptomyces sp. SID13666; assembly: GCF_010548325.1. Lineage (NCBI taxonomy): Bacteria > Bacillati > Actinomycetota > Actinomycetes > Kitasatosporales > Streptomycetaceae > Streptomyces > Streptomyces sp. SID13666. The sequence continues at coordinate 316,414 of NZ_JAAGLX010000003.1, forward strand.
GTCCGCACGACACGCCCCGGCCGAGTCCGCACCGCCGCCTGCCGATCAGCCCGCGCCGCCCGGCCTGTGGCTGGCGGATTTCCAACGGGGTGTGTCCGGCGAGACGTCGGGCACCGGTTCTGATCATCACGTCAGTGACACGACGTCGTCGGATAGGGATGAATAGCCGTGATTCAGCAGCGGGCCAACTTCGACTGGTTGCTCAAGGACCTCGCGGAAGGCGTTCCGCAGACCCGCCACGTGGTGGTTCTGTCGTCCGACGGCTTGTGCATGGCGCAGCACGGCACCGAAAGGGACACCGCTGAGCGCCTCGCCGCGGCGTGCGCGGGTCTGCAGAGCCTTGCGGCCGCGGTCGCCGCGGAAGTCCCGCACAGTGACGGCCGGATGCGGATGGTCGTCATCGAGATCACCGGTGGCTTCTTCTACCTCATGGCCGCCGGCGAGCGGGCGTATCTGGCCGTGCTCGCCGACGAGGGAGTCGACGCGGGCTTGATGGGGCTTCGGATGCGTGACCTGGTGGCCCGCATCGGTGAGCACTTGAGCAGCCCCCCACGCAACGACGAGCAGCGCGCATGAGCGAATCAGACCAAGATTGGGATGAAGCAAGCCCCGAGCGGCTCTACGTCATCACCGGAGGGCGTAGTGGTCCGTCCGAGCACGTCGTCCTCGACCTGGTCACCCTGATCGTGTCGCGGTCACCTCCGCAGCCGACGATGCAGCCCGAACATGTCGCCATCGTGCGCATGTGCAGTTCCCCGCTCTCGGTCGCGGAGATCTCCGCCTATCTGGAGCTGCCCTTCAGCGTGGTCACCGTACTGCTCGCCGACCTGCTGGCCGATGAACGGGTGGAGGCACGAAAGCCTGTTCCACCCGCCCTTCTTCCCGATGTTGAACTCTTGGAGGCGGTAATGCGTGGACTTCAGAAGCTCTGACACGCTCCCAGGGCCGCGGAGCGAGGACATACTGCCGTCGACTGCCGCCGCTGCGGTGAAGGTCGTGATCGTCGGTGGCTTCGGGGTCGGCAAGACAACCCTGGTCGGATCGGTGAGTGAGATCCGACCGCTGTCGACCGAGGAGACGATGACGCAGGCGGGCGTCGGTGTGGACGATGTCCACGGTGTCGAACAGAAGGCCGCCACCACCGTGGCGATGGACTTCGGCCGGATCACCCTCAACGAGCAACTCGTGCTGTACCTCTTCGGAACGCCCGGCCAGCAACGCTTCTGGTTCCTGTGGAACGGCCTGTTCGACGGGGCGCTGGGAGCCGTCGTCATGGTCGACACCCGACGTCTCGAAGTCAGTTTCGATGTGATCGGGCGGCTCGAAGAGCGCGGCGTTCCCTTCGTGGTCGCCATAAACACCTTCCCGGAGGCGCCTTCCTACCCCACGGAGGAACTGCGGTCCGCCCTGGACCTGCCCGGCAACGTTCCGATCGTCAACTGCGACGCCCGCGCGCGCACGTCGAGCCGGGACGTCCTGATGACGCTCATGCGCTACCTGCACTCCCTCACCGCGACCCCGGAGCACACGTGACCTCCCCTCACGCCGACGACACACGCGCCAACAGCTTCGCCACCCCACCCCCCGAGTGCCCGGCCCACTCCACGGGAGCGGTTGCCGGCCGGCGACGGCTCTACGGGCCGGATGCCGACGCGGACCCGATGGCCCTGTACGAACAGCTGCGCAGCGAACACGGCTCCGTCGCGCCCGTTCTGCTGCACGGCGACGTCCCCGCCTGGCTGGTCCTGGGCCATCGCGAGAACGAGGAGGTCGCTCGTACTCCCTCGCGGTTCTCCCGTGACTCCCGCCGGTGGCTGGAGCTGCAGAAGGGCAACGTCGCGCTGGACTCACCGCTGCTCCCGATCGTCGCCTGGCAGCCCATGTGCTCCTTCGTCGACGGCGAGGAGCACCAACGGCTGCGAGCCGCGGTCACCCAGAGCATGGAGCGCTTCGACGGCCGCGGAATCCGCCGCTACGTCAACCGCTTCGCCAACCAACTGGTCGACACCTTCTGCTCCGACGGCCATGCCGACCTGGTGACGCGGTTCGCCGGGCACCTGCCGATGCTGGTCATGACGCAGCTGCTCGGTATGTCCGACGACTACGGCCCGCGTCTGGTCGAGGCCGCTCAGGACATGATGAAGGGCTCGGAGACGGCCATCGCGAGCAACGACTACTTGGTGCGGACGCTCCAGGCACTCGTAGCCCGCAAACGCGCCACACCGGGCAAGGACTTCGCCTCCTGGCTCATCGGCAATCCCGCGTCGCTCACCGACGACGAGGCCGTGGAACACCTGCGCCTCGTCCTCATCGCCGGCTACTCGACCACGGCCAACCTGATCGTGAACACCCTGCGCATGGTGCTCACCGACCGCCGGTTCCGAGCGTCGCTGGCCGGCCTCCAGATGACCATTCCCGACGCCCTGGAACAGTCACTGTGGGACTCACCGCCCTTCACGGCCGTCTACGGTCGCTGGGCCACCGGTGACACGGAACTCGGCGGACAGCGCATCAAGAGTGGGGACATGCTGGTGCTCTGCCTCGCCGCCGGCAACGTCGACCCCGCGGTTCGCCCCGATCCGACCGTGCCGATGTACGGCAACCGTTCCCACCTCGCATTCAGTCGCGGGCCGCACGAGTGCCCGGGCCAGGACCTCGGCCGCGCCATCGCGGACACGGGAATCGACGCACTGCTCACCCGGTTGCCGGACCTGGCATTGGCCGTCGACGAGGAGGAGTTGACGTGGACTCCTACCCTCCTGTCCCGAAACCTCGACACGCTTCCGGTGACCTTCACCCCGCGCAGGCCCACTCAATCGGCGACGCCGGCGACGCCGTGGCCGACCACACCGCCCGCTCAGCGGACGCCGGCGACGGCCCAGGCTCCGACGAGGGCGGAGATGCCGCCCACCGCCCCGCCGATCCCCCTGCCGCCACAGCACGCGCCACAGCAGGGAACGCCCTGGTGGAGGGCGCTGACCCGCTGGCTTCGGAGTCGGTGACCTTCTCCGGGCGGTCTGCGCCGGACCGCATATGAATCACTGCGGTCACATCAAGTGCCTTTCGATGTAGGTAGGAACGGCGCCTGCTTCGGTGGTCTCCACGTCTCTGTAGCGGGGGGACCACCGGTGCCAGCTCAAACTGCCGGCGATCCATTCGCCGAGGTCGGTCAGCGATTCATCCACCCGTGTCCAGGCGTCCTCGTCGAGGCCGTAAACGCCGCGAATGGCGCGAAGGTCAGCGGCGGCCTCGAGGAAATCCCGGGTGAGCGCCTCGACCAGATCCGACGCGTGGGTGAGGGCCTCCTCCCAGGTACTACCGGTGTCGTGTCGGAGAACAGCCGCGAGGTGGTCCTGGTCGCCGCGGGCGTTCTCCTTGCGTATGGAGAACATGTCGTTGGTCCAGGAGATGACGTCATTGGCAGCCAATCGGACGGCTCGATAGGCGTCACTGCGCGCCACGGAGGCCGGAACCTCCCGGGCATTCGCTGTTTCGATGAGGTCGAAGCTCATCTCACACCCGGAGTTCAACCGGCGGCGCCGAATGAATGCCGTCATGTCGGAGGGGGATTCCTGTGACTTCTCCGGATCTGAGTGCGGCAGCAGGGTGAACGCCAGGAAGTCCACGTAGTGAGTGGCGAACCGCTCCCGCCACGCCCAGGAATGCTGGGACGCCGTCCGCTGCCAGAGGTCGGACAGCGCCGCCGTCAGCGGACCGGACGCGCGAGGGGCGCGAAGATCCAGTGGCAGCTGGGCGACCAGATCGCGGACGACCTCCTCGCGTTCCTGGTAGGTGCCTTCGAGGTACCCCTCATCGAGCCGGTCATCGACGATCCAGTTGAACGCCTGCCACTCCGCCACCAAGTGCAACTGGGTGGCTCGCGGATACACCCGAGCCGCGAACTCACCGAAGCCGGCCGAGTGGAAGCGCTCGGCAGCCGGCCGACTGCGTATGAGATCGGTGCGTTTGACCCAGTCCAGGAGATGATCATCGATGCCGTCCGCCTGTGGATGCGTGCGAGCCGGAACCGGGCACCAGATCGGGGGGCACTCAAGGGTGAAGGGCGGCAGTTCAGGAGCGGTTCTCGTGGCCATGGGGGGTCTCCTCGGCTGGGGCTGCGCCCGGTCCGGTGCGGGCGCACGGTCGTTTCGTCCGATCGGTTGCGGCTGTCTGGATCGTGACTCCTCTGTGACCTCCGTCGATCGATGGGCGACGCGAAGCACCGTCCGAAGGAAGCAGCCGGGGCTGTCCGTCCTGGGCGCAGGCGACATTTAGTTCGCCTTTGGAATATGCCATCGAAGAACCGGAGCCAACCATGCCGTCGAGACTCGGGAGCACCGCCGTCGCGGGAGCCGCCGCCCCGTCCCAGCCGTGATCAAGGAGGTTCTACCAGAGGCGAGTTGATGACCGGAACCCCCGTCCGGCGCGCGCATCCCCGCGGTCGCCGGCCGATGCCCTATATGCGCTGCCGACAGGAGACCGACGCCCGGGTGGCGATCCGCCGCATCATCGACGAGCAGCCCTGATCCGGCTTCCCGCCGTGATCATGATCCACGCACGGGAGCCGCAATGAGCCGGGCCGTCAACCGGCTGCGGTGGCGGGATCCGTCCGGTGGCTCCAGGATCGAAGGGGCCGTGGTGTGCGCGGAAGCGCTCGGGAAGGTCGGTGTTCCCACCACCCGAGCGGGCGGTGCGACCGTGGAGCCGGTGCGCCCGGGCCGCCGCGAGCAGTACGACGGTGGAGCATCTCGACCGGGCGAGGCAGAAACGAGGATCCGATGTCCGACTCCCGGCCGTCCGCCCCTGCGGGCGGCGACAACCGGCCGGCCGGCCCCCCTGCCACCGGCCACTACGGCAGGGACCTCTTCCCGCCGGAGCGGCAGGGCGAGGCCGCGCGGATCGACTACGGCGCGCTGGCCTACGACGACGTGACGTTCCGGCGCCTCTCGGCGCTCGGGGCCGGGCCCGGATGGGCCTGTCTGGACGCGGGCGCCGGAACGGGGACCATCACGCGCTGGCTGGCCGGGACGGCGGGCGTCGAGAGCGTTGTCGCCGTCGATCGCGACACCCGTTTCCTGGCGGTGCAGCCGGGAGGCCCCGTGCACACGGTCATCGCCGACCTCGCCGACCCGGAGCTGGCCGATCCGAACCTGGGACCGGGCCGGTTCGACCTCGTGCACTGCCGGTTCGTCCTCATGCACCTGCCCCGGCACGATGCCGTGCTGGCGCGGCTCGCGAACTGGGTGGCCCCCGGGGGATGGCTCGTCGTCAGCGACGCCGTCGATCTGACCACGGCCCGTTCCGCGCACCCGGCCTACCGGCGCACGATGGCAGCCATGTGGCACGCGCTGGGCGACACGATCGGCACCGACATCAGCTGGGTCACCGGCTATCCGGGGCTGCTGCGGTCCCACGGCCTGTCCGACGTCGGAGCGGAGATCTACGTGCCGCCGCTGACCCCCGACGCGCCGGTGACCGCCTTCTGGCAGGCCACCTGGGAACGGATGCGTCCCAGCCTGGAATCCAGCGGGCTGGTGGACGCGCGGACGGTGGACGAGGCGCTGGCCTATCTGGCATCCCCAGAACTCGCCGAGCTCTCCCCCGGCATGATCACCGCCTGGGGCCGCCGCCCGGCCTGACGTCGGGTCTGCCCCATCTCGCTCGCACGCGCGCTCCCGAGGCTCCGTCGGGAGTTAATTCCAGGCCTGGAACAAACCTTGTCGCCCCTGACCGGGCCTGGTTAGTGTCGGGACATGAGATCGATTCGGCACCCTGGAGAGCAGGCGCGATGCGCCTGCCTCGGTGCGATGCGATGTAGTCGCCGCTGTCGGCTCATTTCCTGCTGAACTGGCTCCGCCAGTCGCATTTCCGGCAGATATCCCTGTGCCGCGATATTTCGTCATGCCGCCAGCAGGCTGGTGCGGCGCTCGCGCCCTGATCCTGAGACCCCCGCTTCCGTCGGCTGCCCGCCGGCTCGATGCGCCGGTCTCCGATCCAGGGCACAGAGACCACACCGGGCGACCACCTCTGTGAGGACGGCGCAGCACCGCGCCGCGTTCACCTCCCTTTCATCGTCTCGCCGCCGTGCGCCGCCGCGCGGTGTTCACCTGTGGCCGACCATAAGGATTTCCCCGTGCGCAGCAGAAGCCATCCTTCGAACCTCGTCCCCGGCCTCGACCGGCGACTTCCTGCAAGCCCTGCTCCCCGCGAGCAGCTCCTGGCCGCGCTGGGAGTCGAGGAGGACGGCGGGGTGAAGGAGGCATGACGATCGACATCCTCTCCGAGGCAGGTCCGGTCACGCCGGACCGGTTCCGGCAGGTGTTCCGGCGGCACCCGGCGGGCGTTGTCGTGATCACCACGGATGCCGGCCGCGGTCCCGCCGGATTCACCGCGACCTCACTCACCTCGCTGTCGCTGGAGCCCGCGCTGGTGTCCTTCGGCATCGCGTCGACCGCGTCGAGCTGGCCGCACATCCGGGACGCCGACACCGCCGTGGTGAACTTCCTCGGCGCCGGACAGGAGGCCGTCGCCCAGCGGTTCGCCACCGGCGGGATCGACCGCTTCGGCGGTCCGACCCGCTGGAGCCGCCTGCCCGGCGGTGAACCGGTGCTCGACGAGGCGCCCGGCCGGCTGCAGGTCCGGATCACGGACATCGTCACGGCGGGCGACCACCGCATCGTCATCGCCCGCGTCGAATCGTCCTGGCTCGCCGACCTGCACCGGCCGCTCGTCTACCACGACGGCCGCTACCACTCCCTCCCCGCCGCCCCGCACCCGGACCTTCTCCTTGGAGCCGACGCATCATGAGCAGCACCGACCGCAGCCTGCACTTCAATCTGTTCATCCATGACACCGGCCATCACGAGGCGTCGTGGCGGCTGCCCGAGTCCGAGCCGCTGGCACACATCGACGTCGCCTACCACCAGCGGCTCGCCCGGATCGCCGAGGACGCCGCGTTCGACTCGTTGTTCCTGGCGGACAGTCCCGCGCTGTGGGGCGACCCGGGCCGGCGGCCGAGCGGCCGGCTGGAGCCGACGGTGCTGCTGACCGCGCTGGCCGCCGTGACCAGCCGGATCGGGCTGATCGCCACCGCGTCGACCAGCTACAACGAGCCGTACAACCTGGCGCGGCGGTTCTCCTCGCTGGACCACATCTCGGGCGGCCGGGCCGGCTGGAACATCGTCACCACCGCAGGCGACGCCGCGGCGCGCAACTTCGGCCTCGAAGCCCAGCCCGCGCACGCCGACCGCTACGAGCGGGCGGCGGAGTTCATCGAGGTGTCCACCAAGCTCTGGGACAGCTGGGAGGACGACGCCGTCGTGGCGGACAAGGACCGCGGGGTGCACGCCGAGTCGGACCGGGTGCACCGGTTCGGCCATGTCGGCAAGTACTTCCAGGTGGACGGTCCGCTGAACGTGCCGCGCTCACCGCAGGCCCATCCGCTGCTGGTACAGGCCGGATCCAGCGAGGACGGCAAGGACTTCGCGGCCCGTTACGCCGAGGCGGTGTTCACCGCCCAGCCGACCTTCGAGGAGGGCCAGGCGTTCTACGCCGACGTCAAGCGGCGGGCCGCGGCGGCCGGCCGGGACCGGGACGGCGTGAAGATCCTGCCGGGCATCGTGCCGGTCATCGGCGACACCGAGGCCGAGGCGCTGGAGCTGGACGCGGAGCTGGGCCGGCTGATCCAGCCGGAGTACGCCAAACTCCAGCTCGCCACCCTGCTGGGGCTCGACCCCGACCGGTTCACCCTCGACGAGGAACTGCCGGCGGACCTGCCCGACGAGGACGAGATCGAGGGCTCCAAGAGCCGCTACACCCTGGTCGTGGAGCTCGCCCGCCGGGAGCGGCTGACGGTGCGCCAGCTGATCGGCCGGCTCGGCGGCGGCCGCGGCCACCGAACCTTCGCGGGCACGCCGGTGCAGGTGGCGGACACCATCGAGCACTGGTTCAGGAACGGGGCGGCCGACGGGTTCAACATCATGCCCGCCGTCCTGCCCTCAGGACTTGAGGTGTTCGTGCGGCGGGTGGTGCCGATCCTGCGGGAGCGCGGTCTGTTCCGCACCGAGTACACCGGCCGCACCCTGCGCGAGCACTACGGCCTCCCCCGGCCCGCCAACCAGTTCTCCTCGGCCCTGGTGAACGCCTGACGGGCGGGACGGGCGGGACGGCCGCGCTGCCGGACGGTCAGCGGTAGTACCCCTCGACGACGGCCCGTACCTCGTCGAGCAGCGCGGGGCCGTCCTGCGGCACGGGCGGCTGCCCGCTGCCGGGCCTGATGTCCAGGAGCTGGTCGTTGGACAGCGCGAACACCACCCGCCGCAGCCCCGCCCGCTGGATGACCGCCTCGCACATCTCGCACGGCTGGCAGCTGGTGTACATCGTGGTCTGCGCCGCGGTGGCCGCGTCCAGTTCCTTCGCGGCCCACCGCGCCAGCTTCAGCTCCGGGTGGGCGGTGATGTCCTGGCCGGTGAGCGTCGTGTTGTGCTCCTCGGCCAGCACCGTCCCGTCCGGTGCTGCCAGCAGCGACCCGAACGGCGGGTCACCGCCCGCGCGTGCCTTGGCCGCGAGCGCGATGGCCCGCCGGAGGAGGGCGTGGTCGTCGGGTGTGGTCATGACGGCTCCGTTCTGGTGCGGGGCGGACAGAAGTGCGCGGCGACCGTGGCGAGTGCCTGCCAACTCCCCTGCGGTCGGCAGGTCTCACCGGGGTCGCCGCTGTAGGTGTCGAGAACTACGGAGTCGGCGCCGAGCAGCCGCAGTTGGTCGAGGTCGTCCATGATCTGGTCGATCGTGCCCTCACCGGCGAGTCGTTCCGGTCCGCCGACCCGTCCGGCGGTGATCTTCAGAGCGATTCGCGGGGCGAAGGCGGGCACCGGGAGCTGTTGCCCGGCCGCGGACTCCTGCAGCCTGTCGGCGGCTTCGCGCAGCCACGGCATGGTGCAGCGCAGCGGATGCCACGCGTCGCCGAGCCGCACGGCCCGGCGCAGGCCCGCGTCGCTGTTGCCGCCGACCCACACCGGGATCCGCCGCGTTCCGTAGGAGGCGGTGTCCGTCCAGGCCGCCCGGATGTCGCGCAGATGGTCGTCAGTGATGCGGCCACGCTGTTCGAACGGGATCCCGAGGGCCGCGAACTCCTGCCGCGCCCAGCCCACCCCCACGCCGAGGACCAGCCGGCCGCCGCTCAGTTCGTTCAGGTTGGCCGCCATCCGGGCGGTGAGCAGCGGGTGCCGGTACGGGGCGATGAGGACGGTCGTGCCGAGCCGGATCCGGGTGGTGAGGCCCGCCAGCCACGACAGGGTGGTGAAGGGCTCGTAGAAGGGTGCCGGGTAGCGCTCGGCGACGTCGGGAGTGATGGCGACGTGATCCGAGAGCATCAGCAGATCGAAGCCCAGGCCTTCCACGGTCCGGGCCCAGCTCCGCAGGACTCCCGGGTCGGTGCCGGGGCCGAAATTGAGGATGTTGACGCCGATCTTCACAGACCTCAGCCTAGCCAGGCCGCCCGGGCGGCCAGAAGGGATTCCTCCCTGTTCAGAGGCGGTTCGCCCGTGGATTCGCCGGTAATCTGGGCCGATGACGGAGAGTCTTGACGAGACGGACTGGGCGATCCTCGCGGAGGTCCAGAAGGACGGCCGGATCGCCTTCACGGAGCTGGCACGGCGGGTGAACCTGAGCGCGTCGGCGACGACGGAACGGGTACGGCGGCTGGAGACGGCCGAGGTGATCACCGGGTACCGGGCGGAGGTGGACCTGGAGCGGACCGGGTACGGGGTGCTGGCGGTGGTCCGGCTGAAATACCCGGGGACCCGGCACGAGCCGTTGCACCGGCTGATCGAGGAGCGCCCCGAGATCCTGGAGTGCCTGCGCACCACCGGCGACGACTGCTACGTCCTGAAGGTGGCCACCACATCGATGGCCGACCTGGAGGAGATCGTCGACGCCCTGGCCCAGTTCGGCAGCACGACCACCAACCTCGTGCTCAGCAGCACCCTGCCGTTCCGCGGCCCGCGAGTGCCCCGGACGGGTACCCGGCCGCGCTGAGGATCGTCCCGGCCGCCACGGGGCTTGCTGACCCGTGGGCGGTGGGCCACGATCAGGCGCGAAGCGATCACCGTGTGGGAGGGGTACCCGTGTCCGACGTCAAGGCCGAACTCGACCAGTTGATGCGCGCTTTCCTCGGCGCGTTCACCAACACCGCCGGCAGCCTGCCGAACGTCGACGTCGTCCGTGAGGTGTTCATCCCTCAAGGAATGATCATCAAGAACGTCGGCGCCGAGCCGGTGGTCTACGACCTCGACGCGTTCATCGAGCCCCGGGAGAAGATCCTCACCGATGGGACGCTGACGGAGTTCTCCGAGTGGGAGGTCGCCGAGCGGACCGAGATCTTCGGGTCGATCGCGCACCGGTTCAGCGACTACCGCAAGTCCGGTTTCCTCAACGGCGACTGGTTCGAGGGCTCCGGCCACAAGACCACCCAGTTCATCCGGACGCCCGCCGGCTGGCGCATGAGCTCGATGGCCTGGGACGACGTGGAGTAGAGGACGTCCGGGGCTCGGGCCTTGCTCCAGAAGGGCCAGGCCCCCGGACCCACGGGTTTCCCTCAGCTCGCCGCTTGCTTCACGAGCGCGCCGATCCGCGCCTCGTCGGTGGCGCTCAGCTCCCTCAGGGCGTAGGACGTCGGCCACATGGCGCCTTCGTCGAGGTTGGCCTTGTCGCTGAAGCCGAACGTCGCGTACCTCGCGCTGAACTTCTGCGCGCTCTGGAAGAAGCAGACGACCTTGCCGTCCTTGGCGTACGCGGGCATCCCGTACCAGAGCTTCGGTGCGAGGTCCGGCGCACTCGCCTTGACGACCGCATGGATCCGTTCGGCCATCACCCGGTCCGAGTCCTCCATTTCGGCGATCTTCGCGACCACGGCGGCTTCCTCCTCCGCCGCCTTCTCGGCGCGCGATCCGCGGCGCGCGGACGCCTTCAGCTCCTTGGCGCGCTCCTTCATCGCATCGCGTTCCTCGGCGGTGAATCCCTCGAAGCTCTTGTCGGTCCCGGTGGTGCTCTTGGCGGTGGTGCTGGCGGGCTTCTGCGTGTCCTTCATGGTGGATTTCCTCCTGGTACGTGATGTGATGGATGGCATCGTCATGCTAAGGAGCCGCCGCGGGGGCGGCTCCTCCGAAACCGGCGTTCACGGGGCCATTCACCCCTGGGGCCCCGGGTCGGGCGGCCGGCGGGTCCGTGCCCGCCGGCCGGGGCCGGTGCCCGTCATCCCCACGCGCCGGCGATCTGACGGGTCGTGGCGTTGAGCCGGTTGAACATGTTGGTGACGCCGATCATCAGGACGATCGCGGCCAGCTGCTTCTCGTCGAAGTAGGTGGCGGCCGTGTCCCAGACCTCGTCGCTCACCGGGTCGGGAGTGTCGGCCAGCCGCGTCGCGGCCTCGGCCAGCGCGAGGGCCGCCCGCTCCTCGTCGGTGAAGTACGGGGCTTCCCTCCAGGCGACGACCGTGGCCAGCCGCTCATCGCTCACTCCGGCCTTGCGGGCCGTCTTGGCGCCGCCGTCGACGCAGGCGCTGCAGCCGTTGATCTGGCTGACCCGCAGATGCACCAGCTCCAGCGTCTGACCGTCCACCCCGCCGGAGTGCACGGCCTTGAAGATCTGCTGGATGGGCTGCATCGCGTCGGACAGGACGACGGCGGGGTTCTGCATACGGGACTGCATCTCGGTCTGCTCCTCGTGTTGTTCGGTGCCCCGTTCTCCCCGGGGTGTGACTCCATAACAGCCGTTCCGGCCTCCTACGACGACGGCGATGGGACGCTCTGGGACAGCTGGAACAGCCTTGACCAGCGGAGAAACGGCCCGTAATACTTCGGCCGGGGCGGGACAGCGAAGCGGGGGAACGGTGGACATGGAACAGCGAACAGCGCAGGCCGACCCACAGGACGAACTGGCCGCCCGACTGCGTCTGCTCCAGGAGCTGTCCGGGCTCGGTGTCCGTGCTCTCGCGAAGGACGCAGGCCTCAGCTCCTCGTCGCTGTCGCGCTACCTCAGCGGACAGACCGTGCCGCCCTGGCCTGCGGTGATCGCCCTCTGCCGGCTCGTCAAGCGCGACCCCCGCCCGCTGCGGCCCCTGTGGGAACGGTCCTCGAACCCGTTGCCCGCGCCCCCGAAGGCCAGCCGCCTGGTCCCGCCGAAGCCCCGCAACGATCTGCCGCGCGACGTACCGGACTTCACCGGACGCGAGGCCCAACTCTCGGCCGTGCTCGCCGCGGTGGACAGCCATCAGGTGGTCGCCGTCGACGGTATGGCGGGCGTCGGCAAGACCTGTCTGGCGGTGCATGCCGCGCACCGGCTCACCGACCGGTACCCGGACGCCCAGCTCTATGTGGACCTGCACGGATTCACCGAGGGCCGGGAGCCGTTCGATCCCGGCTCGGTCCTGCGGATGCTGCTCGGCGCGCTCGGCGTCCCGTCCGAGAGGGTCCCGCAGGAGGGCGTGGAACAGCTGGCCGCCTGCTGGCGGTCGGAGCTCGCCGGCCGGCGGGCCGTCGTGGTCCTCGACAACGCCGCCGATGCCGACCAGGTCCGCCCGCTGCTGCCCGGCGCCGGCCCCTCCGTGGCCCTGATCACGAGCCGCAACCGGCTGCTCGGCCTGGACGAGGTGCCCCCGGTGTCGCTGGACGTGCTGAGTCCGGAGGAGAGCGCGGAGCTGCTGGCCCGCGCCAGCGGTGACCCCAGCGGCCCCGACGGGCGGCTGGCCCGCGATCCGCAGTCCGCCGCCGAGGTGCTGCGGCTGTGCGGCCATCTGCCGCTGGCCCTGCGGCTGGCCGCGGCCCGGCTGCGGCACCGGCCCGGCTGGACGGTCGGCATCCTCGTCGAGCGGCTGTCGGAGGGCGCGACCGAGTTCGACACCGCGTTCGCCATGTCCGTACGACAGTTGGACCGGGCCCAGGCCCGCCTGTTCCGGATGCTGGGCCTGCTGCCCGGGACCGCCTTCGACGAGTACGTGGCGGCGGCCCTGGCGGACGTGCCGCTGCACAGCGCCAGGGAGATGCTGGAGGACCTGCTCGACGCGCACCTGGTCCAGCAGCCGGCGACCGGCCGCTACCGGCTGCACGACCTGGTGCACCAGCACGCCCGCCGGGCCTGCGAACAGCAGGACTCGCCGGCCGAGCGGGAACGGGCGCTGGCCCGCTTCCTCGACTACTACGTGCACGCGGCTGCCGCCGCCGACGCCGCGCTGCCGGTCCTGTCGCCCGGCCGCCCGGCCTCCGCGGGCCGGCCGCCGGCCGCCCTGCCGCAGTTCGCGGACAAGCACGCGGCCCTCGCCTGGCTCACCTCGGAGTACGAAACGCTGATCGCCGTCTTCGAGACGGCGGTCGCCATCGGAGCCGATGTGCATGTGAGCGAGCTGCCGCGCTTCCTGCGGGCGTACTTCGCGCGGCGCTGCGGCACGACGCACCTCAACTTCCTCTTCGAGCGGTCACTGGCCGCCGCGCAGCGCCTGGGCGATCCGCTGCAACTGGCCGAGGCGCACAGCGACCTGGGCTTCGCGCGCTACAACGCGGGCCGGATGGCGGAGGCGGGCGCCGCGTACGAGGCGGCCGAACTGGGGCTGTCCCGGACGGGGGACGTACGGTCGGAGGCCGAACTGGCGATGCGCCGCGGCTATCTGAAGTCGGACGAGGGCCATGTCGACGAGCCGCTCGAACTCTTCAGGCTGGCGGGGAAGTTGTACGAGGAGGCGGGTTGCCCGACGGGGGCGGCCCACGCGGCCGCGTCGGAAGCCTGGGCGATGCTGCAGCTGGGACACCGCGACCAGGCGGCGCAGCGGGCCCGCGAAGTGCTCGACATTCCCCACGCGGACCCGTCCTGGCCGCCCACGCTGACGGCTCGGATCACCCTCGGCGTGGCCATCGCCGGCGAGGCACCCGACGAGGCGGCGGAGCACCTGCACCAGGCACTGGCCCTGGCCCGTGAGGACGGGCACATGAACAACGAGGCGTGGTGCCTCAACTGCCTGGGCGTCGCGCTGCGGCAGATGGGCCGCTACGAGGAGGCGCTGGCCAGCCACCGGGAGGCGTTCGCACTGCTGGACGAGTTGTTCGAGGAACACTGGAAGATCCATTTCCTCAACGGCTACGGCGAGACCTGCCGGCTCGCAGGCCTCCCCGACGAGGCCCTGCGGCTGCACCGGCAGGCACTGGAGCTGGCCCCGAAGCTCGGATACCGGTCCGAGGAGGCGCTGGCCCACGAGGGCATCGCGATCGTGTTGGACGCAACGGATCCGGCGGCGGCCGCCGAGCACCGCGCGGCGGGTGAGGCCGTCCTGCGGGAACTCAATCCCGGGGCTTACTGATCGTTCCCTCTACTGCGCCCGTGACGCTCACAGAGGTGGTCCGTCTCCCTCGTGTTCCTGGTGGGAGCAGCGGCGGTCCCGGTGCGGGACGACGGGACGCAGCGGAAAGCCGTGCTCGGCGGTGAGTGATTCACCGTTGCGGTGGGTCACGAGGATCGTGCGGTCGGAGGTGAAGTCGGCGAGCCGGAGATTGGCGCTGTACTCGCAGGATGCCTTGCAGATGGCAGACAGGTCGGCAGTCGGGCGGCCGATCAGTAGACGTCGCGGACGTACCGCTTGTCGGACGCCAACTGCCGGACGTACGCGGCGGCCGACTGCCCGTCCATGCCGCCGTGTGCCGCGACGATCTGCCGCAGCGTCCGGTCGACGTCCTTGGCCATACGACCCGCGTCGCCGCAGACGGAGAAGTGGGCGCCGTCCTGGAGCCCTTCGTGCAGAGCCGCCCGAAGTTCGTCGGGTGCTTCCTGTCCCCGGAGACCTTCGCGACGGTTCGCCTGCCGGTGGAGGCGTCCCGCCCGATGTCGAGCACGACGCCGCAGCCGACCCTGACACCGGTACCGCTGCACCAGGCCGGGTCCCGGTCCCGGGAGTGCGGTCTCCCGCTACGGAGCCTTGTGGGAACCGTGCAGCTCCCACTCCCACAGCGCCTCGCACAGCAGGTCCAGTCCCTGGCGCAGGTGACGCCGGTAGGTGCCGTACGGCAGGCCGAGGCGGCGGGCGGCGGCCTCCTGGGTGGGCGCGCCGGAGAAGTAGCTCGCCGTCAGGGCTTCGCGGGCCCGCACTCCGCGCGGATCGCGGGCGAGGTCGTCGGTGGCCTGGCGCAGCAGGGCGCGCAGTTCCTCGACGGGGTCGGCGAAGTCGGCCGCCAGACGGGCGCGCATCAGGGCACAGGCCGCGAAGGCGCCAGGGTCGCGCCAGTGCGACAGGGCTTCGCGTACGGCCTGGTCGAACGCGCTCCGCGAGCCGTGCGGTGGTCCGGACTCGGCAGGCACGCCGGGGGCCGATATGAAGCGGCCGATCCAGGCCTCGACGGACACCTGTCGCCAGTCGACGCCGAACAGCCCGTAGGTGTGCTCACCGACCAGCGGTCGCGCACCGGTGTCGGCGAGGCTGCCCCTGACGCGCTCGGCCCAGGTGTCGGCGTCGCGCCAGACGGCGAAGCCGTAGGCGCGACCGCGGGCGCGGGCCGCCTCCGCCTGGGCGCGGGAACTGCTCAGGTCGATGACGCGCGAGGGGACCTGGTACCGCTCGGGGTAGATCGAGAAGCGGCTCACGCCGATGTGATCGCCGGGGCTCACCGGCGCCGTGGCGTCGGTGTACGCCCAGGCGGCCGCGACCACGGGATCGGTGGCCAGGTCCTGGGGGTCGGGAGGGGCCGGCAGGGCGAGTCGGGCCGTGAACGCCACGATCCGGCCCGTGTTCACCAGACGGTAGACGCTGAACGCCTGCGGCTGACGCCGCGCCCAGTAGCGGACCAGCTCCGCGGATTCCGGGCCCTCGGTCTCCTCGGCCATGCGCAGTACGGTGTCGAGGTCGTCCGCGTGCAGCGGACGGTCGTGCACCTCGTCCTCGCGGGACCACGTGCGCAGCCGCGCGAGGAGCTCCACCTCACGGAAGAGGTAGAAGAGTTCGTCGGTGACCGTCCAGACCCGCTCCTCGGGTGCCTCGCGCAGCAGGCGCATGTACTCCTCCGCCAGCCGCAGGCGCATCGTCAGGAAGGCGTTGGGTGCCCGCCAGCGCAGGTCGGCGGCGAGGGTCTCGCGTGCGGCGTCGTGCGGGTGAACCCCCCGGTGCGTGGACTCCATGAAGGGCAGCTCCCGCAGCCAGCCGAACAGCAGATGGGCGTCCTCCTCGGGCAGCACCGCGGCCAGCAGCTCCTCGGAGGTCGAATGCGCCTGCGCCACCACCTCCAGGGCACGGCGGTGAGCCGCCGTCGGCACCTCTCCGATCAGCCCCGCCAACAGGGTGCGCAGGACGTCGCCCGAGGGCGACCACGTCTCCTCCCTGCTCCAGCCCGTCGAGTCCGCCGCCGCCGCGAGGGACAGGGCCAGCGGGTTGCCTCCGGCGAAGCGCAGCACCAGGTCCCGTAGTTCGGGCCGGATCCGCGCCGCGACCAGCACGCTCCGGGCCTGCTCCGCGGAGAACGGCTCCAGTTCGGCCACGTGCAGGAGCCCGGCCCAGGCGGGATCGGAGCTCCACTGCGGCTGCGGCGCGAGCCGGCCGCCCAGGACGACCAGGGCGCCGTCCGCGGCGCGCGGCAGGAAGTGGTGCCACAGCCAGCTCTCCAGCCACTGGCAGTGCTCGAAGGAGTCCACGAACAGGACCGTGCCGGCGACGTCCAGGAACGGGGCGGCCGCGCGCTCGAAGTCGGCCGGATCCCGGCCGATGAATCGGCCGTCCAGTTCGACGAGCAGCCGGCCCGCCTTACGGGCATGGTCCGCCAGCCGGCGCAGCAGCGTCGACTTCCCGATGCCACCCGGCCCGAACACGTAGAACGCGAACGGCGCCTGCGGATCGCAGGCCAAGGCCGCCGCGAAGCGCGCGAGTTCCTCGTCCCGGCCGATGAAGGCCTGTACTCGCGCGCTGCTCAGTCTCTCTCCGATGGAGACCATGGCGGTTCCCCTCCGCTCGTCTCAGCTCCGGACGACGCGGTCCGGAAGTCCCCTCCAGGCCTCGCGGTGACCGGCACCGGCACGAGGCACGTGCGCCGGCGGTCCGGCCCGCCCGTCACTTGATGACTCCCAGGTTCCGGTCGTCGTCGTGGCCGGTCACCAGGAGGGTGGTCTCTTCGACGCGCTGGAAACGCCCGTCGGGGGCGAACTGGGCGAAGAGGTACACCTCGGTGACCGAGGTGCGGCCGTTGTCCCGGGTGACGGTGACGGAGTGCCGGTCGGCGTAGCGCAGACCGTCGCGGACTTCGTCGTGGACCTCGATGTGCCCGCTGAGCACCACGGAACGGAGGCGCGTCATGTGCTGGGTGAAGGCGGCCCGGTCGCTCCACTCGCCGTTGGTGCGCTGGCGGTAGTCGGGCGTGAAGTGCCGGTCGATGGCCGCGTCGAGGTCGAGGCCCGGGGTGAACAGCAGGTCGTTGATGGCTCGGGTGATGTCGGTCGGAGTCATCGCTGTTCTCTCCCGGTGGGGGTGATGGTCGGGTGCACGGCGGGCCCTGACTCCTGGAACAGGGGAGGATACGGCGCCGGCCGCCCTGGTAGAGGCCGGGACGAGGGGCCTGGTTCCACCACGGCCGGTGCGCTTTCGTGGACCGGTGTGAAGTCCAGCGGCAGGGAGACGGGACCGCGGGTGTACAGGCCGGCCTCCCGGTAGCGGAAGCCGGGGCTGTAGCGGACCTGGTCGAGCAGGGGGAGCAGCAGCGCGGCCACGGTCTCGATCTCGGCGCGGGCGAAGGCCGCACCGACGCACTGGTGGAGGCCGGTGCCGAAGGCCAAGTGCTGGGCGGCGGCGGTGAAGGAGCGATCGGTGCCCAGGTCCTGGCGGTGGATGTCGAAGGTGTCGGGGGCGCTGAAGGCGGCGGGATCGCGGTTCGCCGCGCCGATCATGCAGAAGACGGTGGCGCCTGCCGGGACGACGGTGCCGGCGAACCCGGCGTCCTTCTCCGCCTGGCGGGGAATGAGCTGGACGGGCGGGGTGTACCGCAGCGTCTCGGCGATCGCGGCCGGCAGCAGGGCCGGGTCCTGGCGGACCTGCGCCAGTTGCTCGGGGTGGTCGATCAGGTGCTTGAAGAGGAGCCCGAGGGTCTTGTCGGCGGGCTCGACGGCGGCGACCAGAACGTTGATGACCAGCGCGGTGACGTCGCGGTTGCTCATGGCGATGCCGTCGGACCCGGCCGTGCACAGCTTCGATATCAGGTCCTCGCCGGGGTGTCGGCGCCGCTGTTCGATGACCGGGACGAGGTACGCCTCCAACTGCTCGGCGCAGTCCAGACAGTGCCGACAGCGTTCCGGAGTGAGGCCCATGCTGGTGATGAACTCGCCGACCCCGTTGAGCCAGGCGGAGACCTGCCGCCAGTCCTGCTTGTCCAGGCCGAGGACGTCGAGCGTCACGTAGACGGCGAAGGGCTTGCCGAAGTCGTTGACGAGGTCCATCCGCCCCTGGGAAAGCAAGGGCGCGACGAGCTCGGCGGCGTCGGCGCGGATGGCGCGGGTCTGCTCCTGCAGGGCCTGTCCGGTGAAGGCCCGGACGACGATCTTCCGCTTGGCGGTGTGCTCGGCCCCGGTCATCTGGGCGAGGACCGGTCCGCGCATCACCGGCTCCGCGCGCACCTGAAGCGTCTCGGTGGTGAACGCCTCATGGTCGGTCAGCACCCGCTTCACGTCCTGATGGCGGGAGAGGAAGTAGCTGTCGATCGCCGGTTCGTAGTGCACCGGTGACCGGTCCCTCAGCCGGGCGAAGTGCCGGTAGGGATCGGCGGCGAAGTCCTCGGACAGGACGCTGAAGCGAGGATCGACCATGGGTACGGCGGCCTCTCAAGGGGAACGGACGAGGAGCGAACGCTACGGCGGCAGGCGCTGCGGTGACGGTGGGCAACCTGGTAAGCGCCGCGCGATGCGCCGACGCCCGGGACGGGGTCGGAGACCGGGACGGGGGTGGTCGTCCGCCGACCCGTGCACGATGCGCAGAAGGCCGAGCACCGTCTGCCGCCCCGCGGAGGGGCAGGCAACTCGCACTCCGGACAACGCTGTCGGCCCCTACGTCGGGACGGTCGACGAGGTCCACCGTCAGGATGACTCGACGCTGATTCACCCATGGAAATTGCTGGGTGGACTATAACCCGCACCCCGTAGGACCGCGTGGACAGGTGCGGACAGGAGTGGACAGTGCCCGTCCCCGCCGGGCCTGGAAAGTGGACAGCGCCCGGCACGAAGCTCAGCGTCATGAACCTCCGACGCGTACAAAAGGGCCGGACACCCCCCACCCCTCGGCCGGCGGCCGTGCTCGCGGCGCTCGCCGCGGCCCAGTTCACCGTCATGCTCGCCACCTCGATCGTGAACGTGGCGCTCCCCCAGATCCGGGCCGGGGTGGGCCTGTCGGACGGCGGCACCACGTGGGTGGTCAACGCCTACGGCCTGGCGTTCGGAGCGCTGCTCCTGGCCGGCGGGCGGACCGCCGACCTGCTCGGGCGCCGCCGGGTACTCATCGCCGGCCTCACGCTGTTCGCGGTGTCGTCGCTGGCCGCAGGAGTGGCCGCCTCCCCCGGCGTCCTGATCACCGCCCGCGCCGTTCAGGGCCTCGGCGCCGCCGCCATCGCCCCGGCCGCACTCGCTCTGACGATGGACCTGTACCCGTCCGGCCCCGGGCGTGGCCGGGCCCTGGGGGTGTGGGGCGCGGTCTCCGGTGCGGGAGGGGCGGGCGGCGTCCTGCTGGGCGGTGTGCTCACCCAGGCCTGGGGCTGGCCCTGGATCTTCTACGCCGTCGCACTCGGGTCGGTGCTGGTCCTGGTCGCCGTCGCGGCCCTCGTGCCACGGGCGGCGCCCGCCCGGACGGCCGGACGGTTCGACCTGCTGGGCACCACCACCGTCACACTCGCCCTGACCTGCCTGGTCTGGGGGCTGACCACCGCACGCGGCGCCGGCTGGACGGACGGCCGGGTGCTCGGCGCCCTCCTCGGCGCCGCCGCGTTGCTCGCGGCCTTCGTCGTGATCGAGCTCCGCCGGCCGAACGCGCTGATGCCGCCGCGACTGTTCACCACCGGCCGCGTCGCGGCGGGCAACCTGCTGATGGCGCTGCTGGGGTCCGTGTGGATCGCCCTGTTCTTCTTCCTGCCGCTCTACCAGCAACTGGTGCTCGGATCGAGTCCGTTGGCCACTGGTGCGGGCCAGCTCCCCCTGGCCGGGGCCAACATGCTCGGCGCCGCCATGGCGCCCCGCATCTCCCGGCGCGTCGGCGGCACCGCGACCGTGACCGCGGCCCTGCTCACCGAGGCCGCCGGACTGCTGTGGCTGTCACGGATCAGCGCCGACGGGAGCTACCTCGCCGACGTCCTCGGTCCCAGCATCCTGATCGGCCTCGGTCTGAGCATCGCCTTCGTCCAGCTCACCGCGTTCGCCGTGGACGGCGTCCCGCAACAGGACGCGGGCGTGGCCGGCGGACTGGTGAACACCACCCGCCAGGTCGGCGGGGCGATCGGCCTCGCCGCCCTGACCACCCTGGCCGGCTCCGTCACCGCCCACGCGGCCACCCACCAACCCCATCTGGAAGCGCTCACCGCCGGCTACCGCGCCGTCTTCACCGTCGCCGCCGCGGTCCTGGCCGCAACAGCGCTCCTCGCGGTGCTCCTCACCCGCCGCATCCGCCCGCGGACCCCCACCGACGCCGCTGTCGCCACCAGCCCGGCTTCCGACCCACAACTCGCCTGAATCCCCTGAATCCGGCCGTACCGATGGATCAGCCGGTCCATGGATCAGCCGTGCCCCGCGCCGAACAGGCGGCCTGACACCGGACAACACACCCGACCCGCATCTCACATCACACATCACACATCCACGGAGAGAGATTCCTGCCATGACTGCTGCGAAGCCCTACCTGACCGGCCACTACACCCCCGTCGCCGACGAGATCACCGCCACCGACCTCACCGTCGAGGGCCACCTGCCCCCCGAGCTGACCGGCCGGCTGATCCGCAACAGCCACAACCCCAAGCCCGGCGTCACCCCGACCCACTGGTTCAAGGGCAGCGGCATGGTGCACGGGATCCGGCTCCGCGAGGGCCGCGCCGAGTGGTACCGCAACCGGTGGGTGCACACCCCCGCCCTCGACGGTGCCCCCTACATGACCGACAAGGGGCCCGACCTGACCGCGAGCACCGCCGGCACCCACGTCATCGAGCACGCCGGCCGTCTGCTGGCGCTCTGCGAGGCCAACCTCCCCTTCGAGCTCACCCGGGACCTGGAGACGGTCGGCGCCCATGACTTCAACGGTCGGCTGAACAACGCCATGACCGCGCACCCCAAGGTCGATCCGGTGACCGGAGAGCTCCACTTCTTCGCCTCCTCGCCCTTCCCGCCGTTCCTGACGTACTACGTCGCCGACGCCAAGGGCGAGATCGTCCACAGCGCCGAGATCCCGGGAGCGACCGCCTCCCTCAAGCACGACTTCGCCATCACCCGCCGCCACGTGGTCTTCATCGAGGGCAACGTCACCTTCGACCACACCGAGCACTCCGGCATCCCCTACAGCTGGAGCGACCAGCAGCCCTCCCGTATCGGCGTCATGCCCCGCGGCGGCGACGGCGCCCGGAAGATCCGCTGGTTCTCCGTCGAACCCGGCAACATGCTGCACGCGGGCAACGCCTACGAGGACGGCCAGGGACGCATCGTTCTGGAAGGCCCCACCGTGGACCGCGAGGGGTTCCAGCTCTCCTGGAACTGGTGGGTCGGCGCGCCGGGGCGCGGTACCGAGCCCAACACCCGTTCCTACACCCGCCGCTGGGTGATCGACCCGGCGGCCGGCACCGTCGACGAGCAGATCATCGACGACCTCGCGGTGGAGTTCCCGACCCTCAACGAGGACTACCTGGGCGCCGAGCACCGCTACCAGTACGCGGTGTCCTTCCCGGACCAGGAAGGGTTCGGCGGCTACGGCGTCGTCAAATACGACCGCACCACCGGCGCCCGCCGCATCCACCAGGTCGGCGACGCCCGGCTGCCCAGTGAGGCGGTGTTCGTCCCCGCGGCCGGCGCCACCAACGAGGACGACGGCTATCTGCTCACCGTCGTCTCCGACCTGAAGCAGGACGCCTCCCAGCTGCTGGTCCTGGACGCCTCCGGCCTCGACCGGATCGCCACCGTCCACCTGCCGCGCCGCGTGACCGCCGGCATCCACGGCTCCTGGATCCCCGACAGCGCCCTGGACGGAAGCGAAAGCTGACCCCGCTTCCTCCCGGAAACGCCCTGACCTGAGCACCCCGACCGGAACACTCCCACCGGAACATCCCGAACAACCCCTCGAGCCCGAACAGGCCGAGGCTCATGACCAAGGAAAGTCGACATGACAAGAATCCGGAAGAACGCGGGCTGGATCGCCGCGGCCCTCTCCGCGCTCGTGGCCACCATCGCCGTACCGGCGCTCGCGCAGACCGAGGACGCCGATCACCGGACCCCCGCCAACAGCATCGACTGGCACGCCTGCGCCGACACCGACTTCACGAACATGCAGTGCGGATCGATCCAGGTACCCGTCGACCGGTCCCGCCCCCGCGCCGGCAGCACCACCCTCGCCCTGGTCCGCCGCCCGGCGGACGACCGGGCCCACCGCCAGGGCACCGTGCTCCTGAACGACGGAGCCGGCGGCTCCTCCATCGAGCAGCTGCGGCTGGCGATGCACATCCACCTCCCGGCCTTCGCCGGCGCCATGACCCAGAACTTCGACCTGGTCGCCGTGGACCCGCGAGGTGTGGGGCACAGCACGCCGATCCTCTGCGCGGAACCGCTCAAGCCCGCCGGAGTCAGCCACTTCCCGCAGAACCAGGCCGCGTTCAACGCACTCGTGTCCCACAACCGGGCCTTCGCCGAGGACTGCCAGCGCCGCAACGGCCCGCTCACCGACCACCTCGACCAGACCAGCACCGCACGGGACTTCGAGGCGGTCCGGATCGGGCTGGGCGAGAAGCAGCTGAACTGGTACGGCATCCACTACAGCACGCTCCTCGGACGCACCTACGCCAAGCTCTACCCGGGCAGGCTCCGCACCATGGTCCTCGACACCGCCCTGGACGACACCGGCTCGCCGCTCGCCCGGGTCACCCAGGAGGCGGCCACCGCAGAATCGGCCTTCAACCGCTTCGCCGCATGGTGCGCCACGTCGAAGGACTGCGCCCTGCACGGCAAGGACGTCGCGGCCGAGTACGACGCCCTCGTCGCCCGCGCCGACCGCACCCCGATCCCGACCGGGGGCGCGTCCCACCAGCCGCTGACCGGTGAGGACATCCGCGAGGCCACCCAGGACTACCTGACCCTGTCCGGTCAGGCCTGGCCGGACTTCGCGAAAGCCATCGTCAAGGCCCAGGCGGGCGACCCGATGGACTTCACCCACGACCAGGACGACACCCTCGACCCGGTCCAGGTACAGGTGCCGGCCTGTCTCGACGACACCCGCCCGGTGCACTCCCTCGCCCAGCTCACCCAGCTGGGGAAGGAACTCGCCCGGGTGTCCCCACACCTCGGTGGCGCCGTGCGCTCCTACAAGGCCATCGCCGGCTGCCTCGGCTGGCCCACCCCGTCCCAGCCCGTCAAGGCGGGCGCGCCGGTCCACGGCGCACCGCCCGCACTGATCCTCCAGTCCACCCACCAGGCCCTCGCCCCCTTCCGTGCGGGCGCAGCCATGGCCGCCCAACTCCCGGGCAGCGTCGTCCTGGGCCATGAAGGCGACGACTACAGCATGTTCCTGGTCTCCAAGTGCGCCCTGGAAGCCACCAACCGCTACCTGACCACCCGAGCCCTGCCCGCCCCCGGCACCGTCTGCACCGACTGAGAACCACCCCCTCACCAAAGGTGACGTCCGGCGCCCACACGCCGGACGTCACCCATTTCCGCGGTCGTTGAAGGTTCAGCCCATGGGCGGTTGCGGCTCGGGCTGCGGCCCGGGCGCGGGCTGCTCGGGGTGTGGGGAGGACGGCTGTACGCGGAGGGGGCGGGCTGCCCATTCGGGCAGGTACCAGTTCCACTTGCCGAACAGGGAGACGAGGGACGGAACGAGCAGCATCCGCACGATGGTCGCGTCGATCAGGATGCCCAGGCCGAGGCCGGTCGCCAGGGTTTTGAGATCGGTGCCGGGGCCGGAGGCGAGCGCGGCGAAGGCGAGGAAGAGGATGAGTGCGGCGCTGGTGACGAGCCGGCCGGTGCGACCGATGCCCTCGATGACCGCTTCGTCGGTCGAGTGGCCGGCGTCGTACTCCTCGCGGATGCGGGAGAGGATGAACACCTCGTAGTCCATGGACAGTCCGAACAGGAACGCGAAGATCATGATCGGGATCCAGAACGTGACGGCCCCTGTGGCGGCGATGCCGAAGATCGCGTTGGAGCCGTGACCGTTCTGCCAGAAGAGCACCATCAGACCCAGGGTCGCCGCCAGGGAGATCAGATTGAGCAGCACCGCCTTCAGCGGCAGCAACAGGGAGCGGAAGGCGCGCACGAGCAGGATGTACGTGAGCAGCGCGATGATGGTGAGCATCAGGGGGAAGTTGCCGTAGACGGCGTGCAGGAAGTCGATCTGCGCCGCACCGATCCCGGCGACGCCGGTGACCCCAGGAAAGGTCGCCGCGACGCTCTTGACCCGCTTGACGACGTCGATGCTCTTCGAGTTCACCGTCTCGTGGTCCGGGACGACCACGACGATGCTCTGTCCGTCCCGGTTGCCGGCCGGCCCGGAGGGCACGAACGCCCCACGCACACCGTCGACCTTGCCCAGTTCGGCGGCGACCGGTCCGGCCTGGTCGGTGCGGACCAGTACCTCCATCGGGGTCAGCGCGCCGGTCGGGACGCCGCCGCGCTCCAGGGTCTGCAGGGTGTCGTAGGCCGGGCCGTTCTTGGCCAGCGATTCCGAGGAGGCCAGGCCGATCTTGATACCGAAGAAAACGCCGATCAGGATCCCGAGCATGGCGAGGGCGGCGGCGGCCGCGATCCAGCGGCGCCGTACCACGGCGGCGGTCCAACGGCTCCAGAACCGGCTCGCCCGGTTCTCGTGCCGGATCTTCGGCCAGTCGACCTTCGGCCCGATGCCGCCCAGGATCGCGGGGGTCAGGGTGAGAGTGGTCAACACGCTCGCGAGCGGGATGAGCGCGCCGCCGTAGCCCATGCTGCGCAGGAACGGGACCGGCAGGACGACGAGGGCGAGCAGGCCGATGGCCACCGTCACACCACTGAACACCACCGCATGACCGGCCCGTTCCATCGCGACCACGACCGCCTCGTGATTCTCCCGGCCGCGGTCGCGCTCCTCACGCCAGCGGGTGACGAACAGCAGCGAGTAGTCGATCGCCACACCCAGGCCGATGAGGGCGACCAGGAACTGCACGATGAACGACACATCGGTGGCGTAGGTGAGCGGCAGCAGCATCACGAAGGTCGCGAGGATCGACACCGCGGCCACCAGCAACGGCAGCAGGGCGAGGAACGAGGCGAAGACGAAGGCGAGCACGGCGAGGGCTCCGACGGCACCGAGGAGTGTCTCCCCGAGCACCCCCGGCCCGCCGCTGTCATTGCCCCCGGAGGCCAGGACGTCCTGACCCGTCACCCCGACCGTGGCGCCGGACGGCAAGGCCTTCGCCGCCGCCACTTGGATGGGATCGGTGAGCAGCTTCTGGCTCGGTGACGGGTTGAACCGGTAGAACACCATCGCGTAGGCGGTGCGGTCGTCCTTCGTCCTGAAGGCCTTGTCGCCGGTGTTCGCCTCGTCGATCACTCGCACGTTCGGAACCGCTGCGCCCACGGCCGCGAATGCGCGGCCGACCTCGGCCTCATGGCCGGTGATCGTCTGCCCTGCCGGGAGCGTGACCGCGACCAGATACGGACTCGTGTCGCCGCCGCTGCCGAAAGCGGCCTCGATCTTGTGCGCCGTCACGGTGCCGGGCTGACCCGGCAGCGAGAAGTCGATCGTCAGCCGATCCGTCGTCCGGCCCGCCAGCAGCACGCCGGCAACCAGCACGAGACCCCAGAACGCCACAACCGCCCTGCGATGCCGCAGAACGAACTCGGCCCACCGACGCATGTCCGGTCCTCCCGCACGCCGTAGGGTGCCGAGCTCAGCCCTCGGTCCCTTTCCTCTGTTATCCGACAGATTTGCATACTTTGCACCACACGGCAGAGCCAGCGGGCGGGGTCGACGCAGCGCTCGTGCAGGCGCCGGCCCGTACGGGGACGGGGGCATCGAATGTCCGTTCCCGTGACGCGTCCCCCGGCGCTACGCCACACGGTCGGCGCGCCTTCGGGCGAATGTCGCGCCGACGGCGTGGCGGGAACGGGCTCCGGTGGTACGCGCTTGGAGATGTCCAGGCCATCGCATCCGCAGTCCGGCAAACCGGACCCCGTCGCGCCGTCCGCCGGGCGCGGGCACCGGATCCGGAAGGCGTCGCGTCAAGCGCTGCGCGGCATCACCCCACCTCCGGCCGGGCCCGGCGGCGAGCCGCGGGTGTTCCCCGCCCTGCGGACGGCCGCCGCGTACGCCTGGCGGATCCTCGTGGTGGGCGTCCTCGTGTACGCGGTCTTCTCCGTGCTGGGGCGGTTCCACGAGATCGCCGTGGCCGTCTTCCTCGGCCTGGTCATCACCGCGATGCTCCGACCGGTGACCGACCTCCTGGCGCGCTTCCTGCCACGACCGCTGGCTGTCGCGGTGACCCTGATCGGCAGCATTCTGCTCGCCCTCGGCGTCCTGGCCCTGGTCGGCGGGTCGGTGGCGGGAGAGAGCACCGGGCTGGCGCGGGAGTTCCGGGCAGGCATCAACAGGATCGAGCACTGGCTCCAGCAGCCGCCGTTCCGGCTCAACCCCGAGGCGCTCACCGACGTCCAGTCCCGGATCGGGCAGTTCCTGTCGAGCCACCGGTCCACTCTCATCAGTACGGCGGTCAGTGGCGCCGGCCGGCTGGTCGAAGTCCTGACCGTGTTCGCGCTGGCCCTGTTCTCCTCGGTCTTCTTCATCCACTCCGGCGACCGGCAGTGGGGCTGGTTCTGCGACCAGCTTCCGCCGGCCGCGCGGGAACGGGTGATGGTCGGGGGCCGCGCCGCCTGGCGGACCTTCACCGGCTACACCCACGGCATCGTGCTGGTGGCCGCGATCAACGCGACCCTGGTCGGCGTCGCTCTCTTCGCCCTCGGCGTGCCGCTCGCGGTCCCGCTGGCCCTGCTGGAGTTCTTCGCCGCGTTCATTCCGCTGATCGGCTCACCCATCGCCCTTGCCGTCGCCGCCGTGGTGGCGCTGGCGGCCAAAGGCCCGCTGATCGCGGCCATGGTCGTCGCCCTCATCGTGGTCATCGGGCAGATCGAGGGCCATCTGCTGCACCCGATCGTGATGAGCTGGGCCGTCCGGCTGCATCCGGTGGTGGTCGCGTTCACGGTCATCGGCGGCGCCATCGCGGCCGGAGTCATGGGCGCGGTGGTGGCCGTACCGCTGGTGTCCGTCCTGTGGTCGGTCCATCAGGCACTGCGCCGGACGGACGAACCGGGTCCGCCGCAGAACCCGGCCCCCGACCGGGGCACGGGATCATGAGGAGATGAGCGCGGTGCCCGACCCACCCGAAAACCTCGTCAGGCACCGCTCTCCGGTGTGCCGCGGTCCCGTTACGGCACCGGCTGCTGCTGGGTGACGCAGTGGATGCCGCCACCGCCGGTGCCGAGGCGGTCGATGTTGAGCTGTTCGATGACGCGGCCGGGGAAGAGGCGGGTCAGGGTGGCCTTGGCCGCGGTGTCCGCCCGGGTGTCGCCGAACTGGCCGCTGATGACCGCCCCGTTGCCCACGTAGTAGTTGGCGAAGGAGGCGAGGAACTCCGGGTTGGTGGAACAGCAGACCGTCACCGCATCCTGGCCGGACGGCGCCCACCACGGACCGGTCTCACTGCGCGCCGAGGCGTTCAACAGCCCCCGGACCGAGACCACCGCATGACGTAGCCCACTGTGGGAGAGCTCTCTTCAGCGGCGGCTGCCGGCCGGCGGAATCCGGCCGCGAGGCCGGTTCCCGACGAGCGGTGCGAGCGCTGTTGTCTCGTTTCCACCGTCTCTGGTCCACGATCCTCCACTAGGGTGAAGATCCTTTTGAATTCTGG
The DNA here is from genome assembly GCF_010548325.1 of Streptomyces sp. SID13666. Taxonomy (NCBI): domain Bacteria; kingdom Bacillati; phylum Actinomycetota; class Actinomycetes; order Kitasatosporales; family Streptomycetaceae; genus Streptomyces; species Streptomyces sp. SID13666. Next base: position 344,526 of record NZ_JAAGLX010000003.1, read on the forward strand.
GAGTTGAACAGATGCTTGCTGCCGTCTACCACGGTCAACGCGATGTGCGTGTCCAGGAATGGCCTGATCCTCAGTTACCGGCGGCAGGAGAACTCCAACTGGAGATTCTGCGGGCCAGCATCTGCGGTACCGACGTGGATGAGTTCGCTTCGGGTCCCCACCTGATCCCCCTCACCAAGCCGCATCCGGCGAGCCGTCATGTCGGTCCGCTCGTGCTGGGGCACGAGATGGTCGGAAGGGTGGCGGCGGTGGGGGCGGAGGTCACCGGGTTCGCCGTCGGGGACGTGGTGGTCCCGGGTTCCGGCGTCTCCTGCGGGCACTGCCGGTGGTGTCATGCCGGCCGGACGAACCTCTGTTCAAGCTACTTCACCGTGGGACTGCACGTGGACGGCGGCCTCGCCGAGCGGGTGAACGTCCCAGCGCGCATCAGCCGCTCCGTCGGGAGCATGCCGGCCGACATCGTGATCATGGCTCAGCCGCTCGCCGTCGCACTGCACGCGGTGCGCGGCGCCGAGGCCAAGGCGGGTGCGCGCATCGCGGTGATCGGACTGGGCGGGATCGGCTCGTTGGCGGTGGCTGCCTGCACGGCGCAGGGCATCGAGACGATAGCCGTCGACGTCTCGCCGGCCCGCTTGGACATCGCGAAGCGAAGTGGTGCCTCGGTGCTCATCGACGCGTCCCAGGAGGACGCCGCCGCCGCGATCAAGCGGGCCACCGGTGGCGACGGCGCCGACATCGTGTTGGAGACGTCGGGTGTGCCCAAGGGGCTGGAGACTGCCATGAACGCGGTGAGCCGTGGCGGCCACATCCGCCTGGTCGGCCTGCACCGTGACCCCTCGCCCCTGAACCTGACCCGGCTGGTCCTCGACGAGATCCGGATCTCGACGTCGAAGGTACACATCTGCGATCAGGATCTGCCTGAGGCGCTGGCCCTGCTCAACGACCACCCGGAGATCGCCACCACGTCAATAGACGCGGTCATCGACCTCGAGGACGTCGTGACGGCCGGGCTGATGCGCATGGCCGCGGGCGAAGCAGACGGCAAAACCATCGTCAGGCTGCCGAACTCGGACCCGAGGTAGGCACGTTCGTCACGGGCAACCCCAGGGAAGCGGCCATGCGCTTGGAGGGTTGATCTCCCAGAACGCGCCGGAGCGCGACGGGCCCGCACTCTCAGTCCATGGGCAGAGTGCGGGCCCCGCGCAGTTGTGGTCACACGAGCACGGCCGCCTCGTGACCATCAGCCCAGACGCTGCTTCACCGTGGCCACATCGGGCCCGGCGTCGGCCGCCGGGATCCTCCAGCGGTAGGAGGCCTTGGTGGAGTCGGTGTAGACGAGTGTGCCGCCCTTGGCCTGCTCCGGGGTGAGATCGAAGATCTCGGCGCGGTTCTGCCGAGCTCCCGGCTCGATCCGGCCGAGGCTGTCGTACCCCGCGATGCTGACCTTGAAGGCGTTGCCCTTGCCCTCGGAGACGGTCTGGCCGTTCGAGCCGATCCACTGCCAGCCGGCGCCCGTGCCGTCCGTGGTCTCCTCGTCGGCCGCGTTCGCGGAGAGCGACGTGTCCAGGGTCGTGATGACGACGAAGGTGCCGTACCGCGAGGTCTGCCCGCCACCTGCCGTGGCATGGACGACGGTCGTCGGCGTGATCTCCACGATGCCGACGAGCTTGGTCCCCACCGTCCGTGCCGGCGTTCCGAGCGCCTGCGCGGCGCTGCCGTTGCCGGTGTCGCCGCTGGGAGCGGTCGCGGTGCCGGTAGGACTGCCGGTGGCCGTCGGCAGCACGGTGGTCGGCTGCCCGGCGGACGGTGTGCCCGTCGGCGTCGTGTGCGCGTCGCTGCCGGTCGTGCCGTTGCACGCCGTCAGCGCGAGGCAGGCGGTGCCCGCCGTCGCGAGCAGGATCTTACGCATGGTCCCCCCGAGGTGTTGATGCCTGCCGAGAACGTACCGCGCCCGCGGCACCGCACAGCGTGACGTCACGAACCTGGGTCCAACGGCGGACCGTTGTGACGAACCCCCGACATCCGCACCGGATCGGTGGGCCCGGTCAGTGGTCCTTGAGGCTCAGGCTGTCGGCCACCCGCGGCCGTCACAAGCGATCCGGGTCATGAGACTCGCCAGGGCCGAGCGTGAAGGTACGGAGGTCTTGCGATAGATCGTCGACAGGTGGGTCTCGACGGTCCGGCGGCTGAGGTGGAGTTTGGTCGCGATGTTCTGGTTGCTCAGTCCCTCGGCCACCAATGCGGCGACTTCCAGCTCGCGTGCCGTGAGCTGGGCCGGCTCCGCGGGGACGTGCGGCGGGTCTTCCATCTGTGACCGGATCAACTCGGCCAGGTCGGAGACCAACCGCGCCCCGCCTCCGGTGGCCACCCGCTCGGCGCGGCGAAGCATGGCGTCGGCACGAGGTCCGTGGCCGGTGACCTTCGCCGGCGAGGCCGCCCGCAACAAGGACACCACCTCCCAGAGGAGCCCGCCGGTGTGAGCGTGTTCCTGGGCCGCGTCGTGGAACAGACGCGCGGCAGCGCTGGTGTCTCCCCGCTGCTCGGCGATCGCGGCCCTGGCGCGCAACGCCGCCGCGCGTTGGCCCGCAAGCCCAATGTGGGCCGCCTCCTCCGCGGCCCGGGAGGCCCAGCTTGCCGCCTGGTCGAGGTCGCCTGTCGCGATGGCGGCATTGGTGAGGGTCTCCAGTTGGGCCGGGCGGAGCGAAGGTTGCAGCCGTAGAAGTCCGGGGCCGCCTCCCGCCCTCAGGATGGCTTCCGTCGTACGGTACGGATCGCCGGCCATGTACGCGGCCTGGCCGAGCATGCACCAGGCCAGTGACGCCCACCAGTTGCAGCCCGTGCCGGCCGCCGCCACCGCTTCCTCGGCGGTCGCCAGGGCCCGGTGATCGCCAAGAGGGCTCCCCACGAGCACGATCAGCGTCTTGGTGGACAACGTGAACGCCAGCAGGTCGCCGCTGCCGATGGCTCGCGCGACGGATTCGGCCTCCTCGGCGGCCTCCAGTGCCGATGGCAGTCGGCAGGTGCTCAGGTGCACGTAGGCCTTGCTCATCAACAGATGCGGCAGGACATGGAGTTGTCCGGCGCGACGGGCGATGTCCAGTCCCCGCTCCGCGTGCCGTTCCGCCTCGGCGTACCGCTCCAGCAGGGCTTCCGCCCAGGCGAGCCACACCAGCGACTCGCACAGGTCGGTGAGACCGGGGTCGGTCAGGCCGTCCACGAGGCCTGCGGCTGCGTCGGCGAACCGCTCCGCGTCCCCGGTCCGGCCCTCGTACGCCTCCCCCAGCGCCGCGAGCCCGAGGACCCCGGCCTCGCCGGTGGTGTCGCCCTGGGAGCGAGCGGCGGCAAGGGTCCGCTCGATGTCCGCGCGTACGTCGGGATAGGAAACGGTCAGCAGCGCGGACATGCCCAGCGCCAGCCCCAGGGGGACCACCTGGCCGGGCGGAGGGCCGGGAGTGCGGGACAGCTCGTTGCGGAGCAGCGCGGTGGCCTCCGCCGAGTGACCCAGATGCCGTTCCATCATGGCGCACAAGGCGATGGCATCGGCGCGCAGGGCAGGGGTGCCGTCCCCTGACACGCTGATCAGTGCGTGCAGCAGATCCCGGCTCTGCCGCAGATTGCCGCTGATCCCCAGCGCCTTGGCTCGCGACAGCGTCAGCTCACCGCGCTGTCCGTCGAACTCAGGGGCCTCCGGCAGCATCTGCAGGACCACGTCCAGCAAATGGGCTGCCGTTGCCGGCGCCGTATCGGCGAACTGGACGGCCGCTTCACTCAGCACGGCAGCGGACGCCGGATCCCAGCCGTTGAGTGACCTCTCGACGTGATGGGCGCGCTCGGCGGCGGAGGCACCGGTCCTGGCCAGCTCGTCCGCCGCTCGGCAGTGGATCTCGGTACGCAGCCGGGGGGCGGTGTTCTCATAGACCAGTGCCCGCAGCAGCGGGTGGCGCAGCGTCCACTTGTCGCCCGCTCCCCTCCGGAGCAGGTCGCGTCGGGCGAGTTCGGCGGTCGGGTCACCCGGCTCTTCGCGCCCGGAATGACCGATCGCCACACGCAGCATCGAAGAGGTCGCGTGGTCGCCGAGCACGGCCACTGCCTCGATGACGAGGCGCTGCGGCTCCGTCAGCGCGGTCAGTTCATCCAGCAGCAAGGAGTCCAGCCCATTGGGTACTCCGGCCGCGTTGTCGTCCGGTACGTGGGGGTGGATCCGGGCGGTGACTCCCGGCAATGACGCCCCGTTCCGGTACGCGTGGAGGAGGGCGTGCAGATACAGCGGGTTTCCCTCACTGGCGGCATGCAGTTGCCTCGCATCGTCCTCAGGCAGGTCGGGGGCCAGTGCCGTGATGGACTCCCGTTCACCCAGCGGCCCGAGCGCCATGGGCAGCACGGCGCCGCTGTCGACTCCACGGGTGAGAGCGGCGGTCAAGGGGGTCGGAGTCTGCCGTTTCCGGTGCGCCAGGAGGAGCAGCACCGGGCCGTGCACCGGATGCCGGATCAGATGCTCCACCAGCTCCAAGGACGCGGGATCCGCCCAGTGAAGGTCGTCGAGCGCCACCACCAGCCCGTTCTCCCCGAGCCGTGCCAGCGCCCCGGCGACGGCGCGATACACGGAGAAGCGGTCGGATAATCCCGCGTGTGACAGGGAGCCCCCCGCACCGCGGACACCCTGCAACAGCGGCGTCAGCGCCGCCACGAGTTCCTCGTCGAGCACCGTGGGATCGATGTCCGCGAACGCGTCCGTAAAGATCTGGAACGGTGTGTGTCGCTCGTACTCGGTGGCCCTGCCGCACAGCACGGTCAGCCCGCGCCGCCTGGCCTGCGCACACGCCTCGCCCAGGAGCCGACTCTTCCCGATACCGGCGTCCCCGGAGATGTCGACCACCCAGGGCCCCGCGTTCATCCCCAGGCCGTTGATGAGCGAGTCGAGCTGCTGCACCTCCGCGGACCTGCCGACCACCGTCATCACGCTCTCGCCCCGCTCGTCAGGCCCTGATGTGAACAGGCTACCCAGCGTTTCGGGGTCGCGGAGATCCGGTGACGGGCGCTGACGCGATGTCGAGCCTTGGGCCCCGTCCCCGGCCGGGTCGCGGGCCGGTCGCGGGCCGGTCGCGGGCCGGTCGCGGGCCACCGCACGAGCCCATGGTTCCCGCCGCCCGGCGACACCACGTCCGGCCCCGCCGCTCACTACGTAGTTTCACGGATGCCACGGACCGCGCCACAGACCAGACTTGAGGCGGTCACCACCTGAGTGACGACCATCAACCGTGGTGGACGCTGAGTTTGAGGTATTGGGGCGAACTCACCACCCTCATCGACGGTGACGTCTCCGACTCAGCTCCGCCCGCAGATCTGGAGACCCCGCATCATGCGTCCACGACGACCTTCTCGCCGCCCCTCCCCCTCCCTGGCCGGCCGTTCCGCGTTCGCGACTCTTGCGGGGGTGGGCGCTCTGCTGACGAGCTTCCTGGCCGTGCCGACCCCCAGCAGCGCCGTCGAACCCAGCAGCGCCGTCGCACCGAGCGACGTTGTCGCCAGCGACTGGATCGGCTTCGGGTACAACCAGGCCCCGCAGCCGCCGAACGGCACCACCTGGACCGCCGCCGACTGGAATCTGATGGTGTCCCGCACGGACTACATCAAGCCTAGCGTGGTGCGGGTGATGTTCAACCTGCCCTGGTTCTGGACGAGCACCGGCGGCTACGACTTCACCAACGACGCCTACCTGAGCGCCGAAAAGGTGATCAAACACTACGTCGATGAGGGCATCCCCGTCGTCAGCGGGCTGTTCGGCGTCGACCCGCTGAACTACACGGATCCGGGCACCGCCACCATCGAGGCGACGCTGGTGAAGCACCTTCAGGTCGACGGTGCCGCACCGAAGTACTGGGTGGGCCTCAACGAGCCCAATGTCTCGACCGGACCGAAGTCGTACTCCTACCCGGACTGGGTGACCGCGACCACCAACCTGACCACCGCCTTCACCATCGCGGGGGTGAGCACCTCGAAGACCGTCGTCTCCGGTGCGGACACCGCCGAGGCCGGCATCTCCGCCTACAGCGGCGACCTGGGCCACCAGACCGCGAAGAGCTGCAACCCGGGCTGCAGTTCCGCACTGGTCTGGAAGACGGCCGCGCTCAAGTCCTTCACATCGCAGGTGTACGCCGCCAGCGCGACCGACACCGCCGTCACCTTCCAGACCTCGTCCGACGGGACCACCTGGAAGAGCCTGCCCGTTGCCGCACCGACGCCGGTGGCCACCGTCACCGGCCAGAACAGCGGCAGTATGTGGCAGTACACCTACACGGCCTCGGGCATCACCAACGCCACATACCTGCGTCTGTCGGTCGCGTCCTCGACCCTGGATCACACGGTCGGCGGCATGGCGATCGCCGGCGCCGGCAGTGCCCTCAACGATCCGCTCAACGACCTGACGCAGACGCAGACCGCTCTGAACTCGGGCTCCTGGACCAACAGCAACTCCTGGTGGCTGCGCTCCGCGCAGAGCGGCCTGCTCGGCGCCAGTGAGGCGCACTTCTACGACCAGGAGCTGTACGGTGCGGCACCCGCGTACGTCGAGCCGGTGATGACCCGGGCGGTCGCTCAGCTCCGCGCGGCCACGCCCACCGGCACCCCGGTGCTGCTCGGCGAGACAGGGATGAAGGCGGCCCAGAACCCGGACGGCAGCAAGAACTACGACTTCGCGCTGGACACGACGCAGCCGCTCCGCATGGCCGACCTGGCCGTGCAGGAGGCCCGAGCAGGGGTCGACGGCGCCGCCGCATGGTGCCTCGACGGCTACGCGGCCCAGACATACTGCGGCATGTGGGGACGCGGCACCGAAGACCCCAACACGGTCTCGGCGCACTCGACCGCGCTCCGGCCCTGGTTCTACACCTGGAGTCTGCTGAGCCGCTACCTTCCCACCGGGTCCACCATCCACGCCCCCGCCCAGCCGACCGGCGTGCGCGTCCTGGCCGCCCAACTGCCCACCGGCGCCTGGACCTTCGTCCTGGTCAATCGCACCGCCGACACGCAGACCGTCTCGCTCAACGAACCGACCGGCACCGTCACCTTGGACAAGTACGTCTACACCAGCACTTCAGCGCCGACCGTCGACGCCAACGGCTTCCCCACCAAGGTCCGCACGCTGACCGCGGACTTCACGGGCGGTCACAACGTGACCGTCCCGGGCAACTCCGTCACCGTCTTCACCAACGGCTCCTGAGCCCACACGACCACGGTCGGCCGGATGTCGTCCCGTCGTTGAGACAGGCAGTGGCCGTCCTCCACGCTTCGAGATGCCGGTAGCGAAGAGTGAGGGACGGCCACTGTGTCGGGGCTTCCGGTTGTCGGGTCCCTCGCACTTCGCACGTCCCTGGATCACGCCCGCACCGCGGTGATCGCTTGGTACCCCTCGGCCGTACACCGACCCGACTCCCGACCCCGAAGGGCTCACGCCACTGGCCTTCGCCGAGGACTACGGACATGACCTCGCGGTCCGACGACTCAAAGGGACGATCACACGGGGATGCCGTACCACCGCGCACCGATGCACGTGCCCTACTTGCCCGGGTCGTCCGCCCAGGCAATGAACCAGGAGGGCCCGTAGAGCAAGATCAGGACCAAGGCAGCGATCCCCGCCGTCAACACGATGATCGCGATCTTCCATCGTCGTGACACGTCCATCTCCACTCTCTGAGTGCCCATTGCGTGGTGGTGACTTGAGTCTATGAAACATCCCCGTTTCATCTCAGTGAGTTGGACCCGATGTGCAGCTGCGCAACTGCATATCCGCAAGTCGAGGTCGGGGCAGTGCACGAACGCTTCCAGCGATGCCCGCCATAACTCCGGCCACAGGTCTGCCGCGAGGTCGACGCGCCGCTCAGCCGAGGACTTGCCGGGCGCCCAGGCCCGGACCCAGTAGCGAGCTCGCGGCCATGAGGCGGGCCGCCTGCTCATGGCGTACGGCGATCCCCGGACCGCTCACCGACCGGATCTGTTCCCTCGCCACGGAGACCAGCCCGTGGCTCATCCCGGGAAGCCTCTACGAGCGCGCCGAGGACGGCCACATCTACAACACCGCCCTCGCCGTCCCACCCGGCGGCGAGATCGTTGCCCGCTACCGCAAGGTCTTCCCCTGGCAGCCCTACGAAAGAGCGACGCCCGGAAACGAGTTCACCGTCTTCGACATTCCCGGCACCGGCCGGGTGGGCCTGGCCATCTGCTACGACGGCTCCTTCCCGGAAACCGTCCGCCAGCTCGCCTGGCTGAGAGCGGAGATCGTCATCCAGCCCACCCTGACCCCCACCCGCGACCGGGAGATGGAACTCGTCTGCGCCCGCGCCAACGCCTGGACCAACCAGGTCTACGTCATCAACGTCAACGTCTGCGACCCGGCCGGGGTCGGCACCAGCGCCGTCGTCGACCCGGAGGGCATCGTCCGCCAACAGGCCGGCTCCGGCGAGGAGATCCACGTCGACGTCCTCGACACCGTCACCGTCACCGTCACCGTCACCGTCACCGTCACCAGGGTGCGCCGCTACGGCTCCGCCGGAATCAACCGACCCTGGAGTCGGCTCGCCCGATACGGAGAATCGATACATCTCCCGATGTACAGCGGCGGAACCTTCCGCACACCGGACTGGCTCAAGGGCGGGACCGCGTAACACCACGGTCGCGATGCCGACGCGTCCGGTCCTGCATCCCCCGAGCAGGACCGGAGGCATCGGGGGCTGATGTGCTGAGTGGATGTGGTCTGTCGTAGCTTCGCCGAAGCCTGACGAGTGCGCGCGCTACGCCAAGAGGAACGTCCCCGTGACCACAGCCAGGGGCGGGCCTCCTCTCCCCCGGTTCGAGCCGGTGGTCCTTTCGGACGGATGCCGACCCGGCAGGCATCCGCACGTCCTGACGGCCGGTGCGGCGCCTGCCGCTGCGCCCCCGTGGGACGGGACACAACGGCAGGCCGGGGCTCAGTCGGCGAGGGCAACAGCGTTCTCCGCGATGGCCTCGGTGCGGGGCTCCGCGATCCGTACGTAGTCGCGCACGTCCAGCGCCACGGACAGGTTCAGATCGGCTGCGTTGAAGAAGATCTCTTCGTGTTCCAGGAGGGCCGGGTCGACGACGAGTTCCAGCGCTGGATCGAAGGTGAAAGGCACGATGGCGCCGCTGACACAACCGGAAAGGCGTTCAGCGGTGGCGCGGTCGGCGAAGGACGCCTGCCGTGCCTCCCAGAGCTCCTGGATCCTGTCCAGATTGACCCGGCGGTCACCGGGCACCACGGCCAGGACGTAGTGAGAACTCTTCTTGGTCATCTTCACTCGGACGACGATGCACTTCGCTGCCTGCCCCACCGGGTGCCCGCGCAGGGCGCTCACCACGTCGGTTCTGCCTTCAGATGCGTGCTCGATCCGCCGGAAGCGGGCGCGGTGGTGGGTGAGATGGTCGAGGAGATGAGCACGCGCCGTGCGGTCGACGGGCGTGGCTTGAATCAGTGTGTCGCTCATCCCCGAACCATCGCGGAATCCGATTGGTTGTCGGCAAAGCCGAAGGTGCATGGGCGCAACGGCCGGATCGGGCAGACGGCTGCGGGGTCACGCGGTCCACGCCACCTGCGGCACACTCAGGCTCGCTCACGATGGCCGCACCAGGGCCGCGCCGCTGTCAACGCAAGGGGAACATCTGTAGCGGATGCCATCTCCCGTCCCCCCATTGCGACAGGTGGACCAGGCGGTGGTGGGCGTCGAGGTAGTACCGGCCACGCATTCCCACCTCGTACCCGTCCAGCCGTCGCACCGCCCGGACCGCTCCGGTCGCGCCGTCGAGCAGGTGCACACGGACGAGAGGGTCCGCTTGGCTCACCACCGCGACGTGACCGTCTGCCGCGAAGACATTGACGACCACCCCATGCGACCACCAGGTCCAGCGGGGCGCCCCGCCGTCCAGGGCGAACGCGGTCAGCTGATCGGCGCAGGCGTTCACCGGACGCACCACGGCAACCAGCAGTTCACCCACCGCGGCCACGCGCTGTCCGTCGGAGAGTCCATCCACACGTCCGTACGCCGCGACACGCAGCTCGCCGTGCGCGGAGACCGGTATCCGCCCGGCCGTCCGCCCGTCCTCGGCGTCGAGGACCAGCACCTCCTCCGGCCCGCGGCGGCCCCGGCCACGACCTCGGCACAGGACGGCGAGCGGATCTTCCTGCAGGACGTGGACCGTGGCCACGGGCCCGTGCGTGGACGGAGCGGTCTCCCAGCGGACGGTCCCTTCGGCCGCGTCGAGACACCGGACGGTGAGGTGGCCGTCGTCCAGCCCGACCTGGATGATGCCGGTCCGGCAGACGGCGAGTTGGACGTTGCCCCTCAACGCTGCGGTCGGGGGCCAGACGGGACGTCCGCTGTTCAGTGCGTAGGCCTGGAGCCCGAGCCCGTCCGTCAGGAGGACGGCGCGGTTCGGGGCGACTGCGACGGCTCCGCGGACGTGCTGCTCGTGCAGGCTCCAGGATCCGCCGCTGAGGTCGAACGGAACGGACCACAGGGCAGTGCCGTCCTCGACCCCAACGGCGGTGACAGCGCAGTCCTCGACCTCGCCACCTGCGCTGTCGTCCGCGTGGACGGCCAGACCCACCCCGCTCACAGCCGTGCGGCTCATGGCGAGCAGCGCCGTGCGGCCGGGAACGGTCCACGACCAGACGGCTTCCCCGGTGCCCAGGTCGTAAGCGTGCAACCCGTCCGCCCGCCCGCGCACCACCGAACCGGCCGCGCACCAGCCCCCCACGGCATCCTGGCTGCCGAACGCACCTGAAACCCCCGGAACCCGCCAGGCGGGCCGCACCTGCCGCAGCCGTCTCTTGGCGATCCGTTCCATCCCCACCTCCGGCAGCCCTCACCGCTGTGACCAGCGCCTTACCGCTCCAGGTCCTCGAGCCGAGCGGCGTCGGCGGACAAGCCTCCGGGTGCGTGACCCGCTCGATCGCGCTGTGCGGCCGATGACCTTTCCGGCTCTCGGTCGGACGGGCGGGTCAGCGCAATCCGGCGAAGAGATCGTTCTCGGGTACGGCCGCGCCGGTGGCGTCCTTGACCCGTACGAAGGTCTCCACGCCCATCAACTCGCCGAACTTCTCCTTGCCCATCTTGAGGAAGAAGATGTTCTCGCCCTGACTGGCGTGCGCGGCCAGCGCATCGAACTTCTGACCGCTGAAGGGCGTGGTGTCCACCCACGTGAAGATCTCATCGTCGGGCAGGCCGATCTCGGCCATCGCGGCGGCCTCGGCAGGATCCGGCTCCGGCATGTCCTCATTGAACTCGCGCATGATCTCCCCGAAGCGCTGCATCATCGAGCGGGGCATCGTCGTCCAGTACACCTTCGGTGTCAGCTCGGTCATCTCCAGCGCCGCCATCGTGATGCGGTGGGCCTGAATGTGGTCGGGGTGGCCGTAGAACCCGTTCTCGTCATAGGTGACGACCACATCAGGTTGGTAGTGCCGCATGAGTTCCGCGAGCCGGGCGGCGCCTTCCTCCACGGGGGTCTGCCAGAAGGCTCCCGGGGCCTTGTTACTCGGCCAGCCCATCATCCCGGAGTCGGCATAGTCCAGCGTCTCCAGATCACTGACCTTCAGGACCTCACAGCTCGCCTCGAGTTCTTGACGGCGCATCAGGACGACGGCCGCCGGATCGTGCCCGGCGTCACCCGGCTTGACACCCCCCGGTCCGTCACCACAACCGCCGTCGGTACACGTCACAAGAACCGTGCGGATGCCTTCCGCCGCATACCGCGCGAGGACCCCTCCGGTTCCGGTGGCCTCATCGTCGGGGTGGGCGTGTACTGCCATCAGCGTCAAGGGTCGGTCAGTCATTGAACAGTCCTCTGCAGAAATAGAGATCACGGCAGGCCTACCGCGATCCTGGGGCCCGACTCCAGGTGGGATGACCTCGCGGTCTCCATATTCCCGCCCGTGCGGCGCCGGCCCCTCGCCCAATGCAACCGTGTCGGCCGGTCTGGATGTTCCCGGCGCAGCCGGATGGCTCCATCTCCCAGCATCCGGCCGAGCCGAGTGCTCACGAGACCCATGCCGAATTCCGCGGCAGCCCGCAGGTGACCAGGCCGGCCTCGTGCCGACGCCGGGCGGCCGTCCGCCCACAGGACCCTTGATCATCCGACGGCGGTCCATCGGTCCGGCCACCCTGTGGGTTTCCGCAGCGGTGGACCCGCTGAGCCCCGTCTCATTGGATACTCGCCCAAGGTATGCCGCGCCATGCTCGCGCTTCTGCTAACTCTGGATGACGGCTGCCGCGCGGCGGTACGCCTCGGCGCGATCCTGCTCTCGGGCGGCGCGAACTTCGGGATCGGCCGACCACAGTGCTTGTCGGCTGGATGGTAGGTACGGATGACTTCGAACTGCCTGTTCCGCACGGCCTCAGGGCGCGTCACAGCCTCCCTTCACGGGGAAGATGGTCGCGCTGGAGCTGTCGTCTGGTTCATTTCACCGATCGTCTGCCACAGGCGCAGCGCCCGCCCTCGGTGTTGGCGCGCCATGTGGTGGCTGCCGGCCGCGGCGTCCAGGTCGCCGATCAGTTGCCAGCACGTGGCCTCGTCCTGGCGGTCGCCGTGCCGGTGGAAGAGGCCAGCCGCGCGCTCCAACGCCGGGCTCGCCTGGTTCCGGTCGTCCTGGCCGGCGTACACGCGGCCGACTTCCAGCAGCGTGTACGCGGTGCACCGCTCGTCGGCCAGTCTCTCGAAGGTGGCCAACGCCTGCCACAGACAGCGCAGCGCCTCGTCCGGATCACCGCGCCGATCGTGCAGTCTGCTGAACCGCCGCAGCACGACGGCGACGCGATGCTCGTCGTCAAGCGCCCTGGACAGGTTCAAGGCTCCGGTGAACCAGGACTCCGCCTCTTCGAGTTGGCCCTGCATGAGTCGCATCACGGCCATGGAGCAGGACAGCTGCGCTTCGACGTCCCGGTCGCCTTCACCGACCGCGATGGCCAGCGCTTGCTCGACACGTTCGAGTGCTTCGTCGTCACGGCCCTGCACCCGGCTGACCGTACTGAGCATCGCCACCGACAGTGCCTCGCCGCGTTTGTCCCCGTTGTCCCGGCACAGCTCGATGGACATGTCGAGGGCACGGGTGGCTCGGTCGAATTCGTCTTGGTAGATGTGCAGTTGACCAAGTCCGCGGAGCAGCACCGATGCGCCGCGCGCGTTGCCGGTGGCCTCGGCCGCGTCCAGCGCGAGTCGGTGCCCGTGCTGCCAGTCCTGATACAGACACCGGTGGTCGTAGTAGGTGGCCGTGCCGGCCGCCAGCTCCCAGGCCAACTCGTCCAGGCCCCGGTCCACGGCAAGTTTCACCGCACCGAGCAGGTTGTCGCGTTCCGCGTCGAACCAGCCGAACGGATCGGCCATGAGCCGGTCCATGACCGCGTCGGGCAGCGACCGGCGCGGTGCCGAACCAGGCGCGGCGGTCAGCAGCCCGGCCGGCAGCCGGTCGGTACCGCGCCTGACCAGATCGAGCCAGACGGACAGCACCCGGATGATCGCGTCCCGCTTGTCCGCGGTCGGCAGGGGGGCGGCGATCTCCACGGCGCAGGTCCTGATCAGGTCGTGCAGTCGGTAGCGCGGCTGGCCGATGGCGTCGGTGGCGGTCAGCCGCACCAGGCTGGCGTCGACGAGGGTGTCCAGCACTTCTTCGCCGTCCGGGCGGTCCAGCAACGGGCCGACCACCCAGCCGGGCAGGGTGTAGGGGCCGAGCAGACCCAGCAGACTCAGCGCGCGCACAGCGTCGGCCGGCAGCAGCCGTAGGCTCAGTTCGACGCTGGCCCGCACGTTGAGGTCCCCGATCCTCAGCTCGGCCAGCCGCCGGGACTCGTCCTCGATGCGTTCCCGCAGCACCCGCAGCGACCAGGCCGGGCGGCCCGCGAGTTTGCCGCCGGCGATTCGGATCGCCAGCGGCAGGTTGCCGCAGCAGTCGAGGATCGCGTCAGCTTCGCCCGGTTCCCGCTCGACCCGCCGCCGCCCGACAATTCCGGTGAACAACTCCCGCGCCTCTGCCGGGCTCAGCACGTCCAGGTCGATGTGTCGAGCGCCGGGAAGTTGCGTCAGCAGAGTGCGGCTGGTGATCAACACGGCACAACCGTCGGCGCCTGGCAGCAGCGGCAGCACCTGATCGGCGTGACCGGCATCGTCCAGTACCACCAGCATGTGACGGTCGACCAGCAACGAACGGTAGAGCGCGGCGCGCTCGGACAGGCCGTTCGGGATCGCGCTGCCGGCGATGGAGAGCGCGCGCAGTGCTTCGGCCAGCATCAGTCCCGGGTCCCGTGGCTCGTCCGATGTTGCCGCGAGGTTGAGGTAGAGCTGGCCGTCGGGGAAGTTGGCGCTCGCCAGCCGCGCAGCGTGCGTCACCAGGCTGGACTTGCCGACACCGGGACTGCCCACGATGACGGCCACCGGGGCCCGGTTCGACGCCGACACGTCGAGCAGTCCGGCGATCTCGGCCAGTGTTTCTGCCCGGCCCACGAAGTCGGTTACGTCGAGCGGCAATTGACGCACGGGCATCGCCATTGCCGGCCCGGGGGCCGCCGGGGCAGGACTCTCCGGTGGTGTGCCCGAGGGACCCTGTGCCGGGACCGGAGCGGCCAGGGCGGGATCTGCGGTCAGGATGCGCTGATGCAGCGCCTGGAGCGGCGGGGTGGGGTCGACGCCGAGTTCGTCGGCCAGTGTCCGGCGCAGCCGCTCGTACGCCTGCAGCGCCTCACCTTGTCTTCCGCACCGGTAGAGGGCGACCATCAGGTGTTCGGCGACCTGCTCGTCGTAGGAGTGCTCGCGGAGCAGAACGGTCAGTTCATCGATGACCTCTCGGTGGCGCCCCAGGTCGAGTTCGATGGCGAGGCACTGTTTGTGCGTGGCCGCACGCTTCTCGTTCAGCCCCGCCGCATCGATTTCCAGGACTTGACTGGGAGTGTCGGCCAGGGCGCTTCCGCGCCAGCAGGCCAGCGCCCGCCGCAGCGCGAGGGCTGTCTCGAACGGGGCCGTGCGCTGTTCGGCGAGGTGTCGCTCGTGGTCGAACTCCAGCAGGTCGAGCTGATCCCGGGCCAGGTGGATCTCATAGCCGCCGCGCCGGGTGCTGATCAAGGAGCCGGGTGCTCCGCAGACGACGAGGTTGCGGCGCAGCCCGGAGACAGCATCCTGGACCTGGCGGACCGCGGTGGCGGGCGCGTTCCCGTCCCACATCACGGCGACGAGCCGCTCCATGGCGACGATGTTGTTGGCGTCGATCAGAAGCGCTGCCAGCATCTTGGTCTGCCGCGGCCCGTTCAACGGGACCGCGCGTCCGGCGATCTGGGCGTGCAACGGCCCCAGCAAGCCGAATCTCATGTTCCCCCCGGCACACGATGATGAGCGTCAATCCCCCGGCTGACCTCGCACTGGGACGAATCTAGGACGGCTGACGGATCCGTGTCCATAGCGTCCCTGTTGCACGGCTCACCGAAGGCGAGCGGGCCGGACATTTCCCTGCTCGCAAGCCACCGATCGGACCTATGTTTCCTTGTTCCTCCAGTACCTGAACCGGAACAGTTGAGGGCGGCGGCGAGCGGAGCGAGTTGCCTTGATCTGGTGGAGAGAGTCCGTCCCCGCGGTCGCTGCGGCGTCAAAGATCACCGACGACGAGGGGACATCGCTCCCCGGCGTTCGTCCGAAATCCACAGGACGCATGCCCTATCCGGCGAGATGTCGAGTTACCTTGAATCGAGTGCCCCGTCGCTGAAGGAGATGTGTCCGTGGAGGATCCGTCGTTCACTGTGTGGCTGACCGAATCGGGCAACGGTGGACAAGATGCTCTGCGCGCGGTCATGGCACTGGCCGGGCTGAGTCCGTGGCACAGCAAACTCCTTTTGAAGAGTGCGCCCGCGACGGTTTTGGAGGACATCCCGTTCGACGCGGCCACCGATGCAGTACGGCGGCTGCAGCAGGCCGGTGTCCATGCGACGGCCCAATGCACCTGGTGCGACCGGACAGTGCCCGGCGACGGCACACCACTCGACCCGAGCCCCTGTGCGTCCCGCTTCTGGCCGGCCGCCCACTGCCGCGCGAACTCCCTCGTTACCTGTGGCTGCGACTTCTGCACCACCCACTGGCCTCTGGTCACAGGTGACCTGCCCACCACCCGCTGACGCGGCGGCGGCATACAAGCTGATGACGTTTCCCATTGGATCGGCTATGACTTTCCGGTTCTGACCGGCTCAGAGTCGCGCGAGGAGCCGGAACGAGGCACTGAGCCACCGTGGCCTGCATGCTGCTCTTACGTGTGGGCAGTCCAATCGACGCCGCCGAACTTGCTGGGGCCCCTCCTGCCTCCGTTGGGGAACCGCTGGCTACGCACGCAGACGGTAGCGAAGCGCGCCCGACGGATCGCGGCAGCCGTGCCTGAGGAGGAGCGAGACCTTCTGAAGGCAGCCGTCTGGCTCCATGACCTTGGGTACACGACCGAGCTTCGGGCTACTGGGTTTCATCCGCTCGCGGTGCCGGCTCCGGACGGCGGCAGCACCGCCGACGTCCGGCGGCGGCCCACCGGGCGGTCTGGGCCCACCGGGCGGTCTGGGCCGACCGGGAGGGCCATCCGGCGACCGCCGCTCACGTCGTGAGGGTGTCGTCGAGCCAGTCGTAGATGCGGGCGAGGGACAGGCGCATGGCGCCGGGGTGGCAGTGCGCGCCGGCGCCTTCTTCGGCGGTGAAGACCATGAGGGTTTTGGGGCAGGTCAGGTGGTGGTAGAGCTGCTCGGGCTGGCCCTTGAAGAATTCGTCGTCGGCGGCGTCGCAGACCAGGGTGGGGCACCGGATCTGTTCGGCGATGCCGTGGTGAAGGGTGTAGTCGAGGTAGGAGGCGCTGAAGGCGCGGGGGGTGTCGACGCCCATGACGTACATGCCGTGGTTGATCGCCCAGCGGGCGGTGGCGTCCTGGGCCATGAGCTGCTCGAAGCCCGCGTCGAGTTCAGGGGCCGAGTCCGCGCGCAGGAGACGTTCGGCCGCGGCGCGGTCGCCGGGGATGTTGCGGACGGAGATCTGGCCGAGGTCATAGACACCGTCCACGGCTATCAGCGCGGCCAGGCGGTGTTCGAAGGCCGCCGCCCGGGGGGCGAGCACACCGCCCATGCTGGAGCCCAGCAGCGCGATACGGCTGGCGTCGACCTCGGGAAGAGTCTCGGCGAAGTCGATCACGGGGGTGATGACGTTCTCCCAGTCGGGGCGGAAGACCAGCCCTTCGCGGTGGCGCGGTCCGGGCTGTCCTGGGCCGTCGAAGGTCAGCACCGTGTAGCCGCGCTCCACGGCCGCCAGCGCACCGCTGAAGTGGAGCTCCTCGGCGGTGCCGTCGAAACCGGAGTGCATGATCAGCGTCGGCCGAGGTGCGCCAGTGGTGTCGGCCCGGTAGAGGTAGCCGGGCAGCGTGGTGTCCTCGTACGGGATACGGACCGGCTCGATCCGCGGGGTGGACAGCGCGGCGGCCGCCTGGAAACAGGCCACGCTGCGGTCGTAGGCATGGTCATGGCGCGGGTCGCACGGGTGACCGTGCAGGAAGAACTCAGCCGACCGGTAATAGTTCGACGCCCGCAAGAACCCGTCCCGCGCACTGACCGGGTGACCGGCCTCCAGCGCCATCCGCGCCTCGCCGGCCACCCGGTCCGCCGTCGCGAGCCACTCCGTGTGCCAACTGTCGTAATCACCCTCAACGATGCGCTCACACGTCGAGACCACCTCACCGAAATCAGCGCCGCCATAAGCGATGTGACTCATCGACCGCAGGGTCTCGTACCAGAACTGGGTGTTGTCCGGGAACAGCAACTGCTTCATGACAGTGTCCTTGAAGGTGAGGGAATGAGCAGGGCCGGGCGGGGGCGGCGGGGGCGGGGTTGCGGTCGGCGTCTGAGCCTTCCGACGCCGGGGATCGACACGACGGGGATCGACACGGCGGGGATCGGCACGACGGGGATCGGCACGACGAGGGTCGGCACGAGGGGGTCAGCGGGCGCTGCCGAGGTCGCGGTCGGCCTCGGAGCCTGCGAGCAGCAAGGTGGTCTCCTCGATCCGGCGGAAGCGGCCGTCGGGCGCGAACTCGCCGAACACGTAGACCTCCATGCGGACCGTGGAGCCGTCCGTCTTCACGACCTCCATGGTGTGGCGGTCGGCGTACCGGTCGCCGTCCGCGAGTTCGTCGTGGACCTCGACCGAGCCGCCGGCCACGACCGTGCGCAGGTGGGCGATATGGGCGAGGAACTCGGTGCGATCCGCCCAGCTGCCGTCGGTGCGCTGGCGGTAGTCGGGGGCGAAGTGCCGCTCGGCGGCCTCGTCCAGATCCAGGCCCGGGGTGAGGAGCAGGTCGGTGAGGGCGGCGCGGATGTCGGTGCGGTTCATGGGATTTCCTCCGGTGTGGTGGTAGCGGCCCGCAAGGCGAGCACAAGAGATGCACGAGAGATGCGTGCTTTGAGCACGCTTATGACTGTACAGGGAAAGCGTGCTTCGCGCACGCTATTCTGAAGCGGTGACGAACACGACCGGCGACGACATCGCCCAGACCCTCGGGCTGCTCCTGCGGCGCAGCACCCGCACCCGTCTCCATACCCGCCTCACCGACGGTCTGGAGGAGGAGGTTGACGACCTCACCTACCCGGTCCTCAGCGGCCTGGCCCGCACCGGCCCGTGTAGCGCCGCCGACCTCGGCCGCGAGGTCGGACTGGACCGCACCACCGTCAGCCGGCGCGCCGACCGCCTGGAGCGGTCCGGCCTCCTCGAGCGCCACCCGGACCCGGACGACAGCCGCGCCACCCTGCTCACCCTCACCGACGACGGCCGCGCCGTCGTGGCCGTCACCCGGCAGCGACTCGCGGACGCCATCGAGGACTCACTCGCCAGCTGGCCGCAGGCCGACGCCCGCACCTTCGCCCGCCTCCTGCGCCGCTTCGTCGACGAGGGACCCTTCGCCGGCGACCACGACTGACCGTCACGGGCGGTGCGATCGAGCGGTCGAGCGGGCCAGCAGGCGGGCAGGCGGGCAGGCGGGCAGGCGGGCAGGCGGGCAGGCGGGCAGGCGGGCAGGCGGGTCTACCAGTTCGCCCAGGGGAGGTTCCAGCCGCCGAGCCCGTTGTCGGGGGCGACCGCCTTCTCCTTCGAGTGCACGACCTTGACCACGTCGCCGATCAGCGAGCTGTTGAAGAACGCGCCCGCGACGGAGTTGTCGCTGCCACCCTCCACGTCCTTGAGCGAGACGCAGCCGTGGCTGGTGTTGGCCTTGCCGAACGGGTCGCCCTTGTACCAGTAGTTGCCGTGGAGGTAGGTGCCGCTGCTGGTCAGCCGCATCGCGTGCGGGACGGCGGGGATGTCGTACTCGTCGCCGAGTCCGACGGTCCGGGAGTTCATGTGGGTGACCTTCTCCTTGGACATGATCACCATCGTGCCGCTCCACGACGGGTGCTTCTCGTCGCCGAGCGTGGCGGGCACGGTGGTGGCCTTGCCGTCCCGGACGATCGTGAGCTGGTGCGTGGCGGCGTTCGCGGTGGACACCTGCGACCGGCCGATGGTGAACGGCTCGTCCTTGTCCACGTCGCCGTAGACGCCCGGTGAGACCTCGACGTTCTTCAGCCGGTAGTGGATGGTGACCTTGGTGCCCGGCTTCCAGTACTCGGCCGGGCGGAAGTCCAGCCGGTCGTCGCCGAACCAGTGGCCCTTCACCTCGGTGCCGTTGTCGGTCGCGAAGGTGATGCCCTTGGCGACGGCGTCCTTGTTCACGATCTTCTTGCTGAACTCCACCTTGACGATCATGCCCACGCCGTAGGTCCGGCCGTCGCCGATGTTGTCGTTGGTGGAGACCTGCCTGCCGGGCGTGCGTGTGGTGAACGCGGTGGTGGCTGCGGCCACGAGGCCGTCGGCGTCCGTCGCCTGGGCGTTCACCGTGTACGCCGTGCCGGGTGCGAGCGCGGCGGCGGGCTTCCAGCCGGTGCCGTCCGGGGTGAGCGAGCCGGGCACGGGCTTGCCGTTCTTGTCGGTCACGTCCACGGTGGTGAGCCTCCCGTGGGAGACCGACACCCGAAGCGCGTTCGGGGCGACGCCCTGGGCGCCGTCCTTCGGCTCGACGTCCAACACCGCGGCCGACGTCTTCGGCACAGCCCCGCCTGTGGTCGTGGCGGCCGGGCCGCCTGCGGCAGCCGTGTCCGTCGCACGGGAGGCCTCGGCGCCCTCGGCGTGCGGGTTGGCGCAGGCCGCGGTCATCAGCAGGATGCCGCCCATCGTCAGCGCCACCGCGCCGCGGTGGAATCGGTCGCCGGTACGTATCGCGCGCCGGGCCGCCTGAACAGTGCTCACTGTTGTTGCTCCTTCTCGGTGATCACCGAAAGCTTGTCGGCCGCTTCGTCCCAGCAGCAACGGCCGGCGTCCGATCTGGGACGCAGGGACGCCTTTACCTCCTTTGAGCTGGGAAGACGTAACCTTCCTGGGACGCGTGAATGGGACGCAGGAACGGCGTGCCCGGCGGCGGGAACCGCGGGAGCGTGAGCGGGCGTGCTTCTGCCCCGGAGATCGCTTCACGGTGGTCCGGCCGCAGCGGGACGCGACAGCGCCGAACCCGACCGCCGAACCCGACCGCCGATGTCGGCCGGGGACGGCGGGGCGCGATCATTGCGGGACGCAAGAGCGGGGTGGAGGAACGGTGCCAGAGGAGTTCGGGGAGTTGAGGGAGCGGGACGAGATCGCGCGGCTCCTCGGGGAGCTGAAGAGCCGGTCGGGACTCAGTTACGGCGCGCTGGCGAAGAGGCTGCATCTGAGCACCTCGACGCTCCACCGCTACTGCACCGGCGACGTGGTGCCGACGGAGTTCGCCCCGCTGGACCACCTCGCGCGGCTGTGCAGGGCGACGCCGCAAGAGCTCGTCGAGCTGTATCGGCTGTGGGTCGTCGTCCGCGCGGTGCGGGGGACCAGGACGTCATCCGGGTCCGAACCGTCACGTCCGACGGGTCCGACGGAGGCGACGGGGGCGACGGGGGCGACGGGTCCGACGGAGGCACGGGCGGAGGCACAGGCGGGGCCGGAGGCGCAGGCGACACCGGACGGGAGAGGTGACGAGGCCGGACCTGTCCCCGCCGCCCGCGCCGAACCGGACCCTGTCCCCCGGGCGGTGCCGCCGCGGTGGCGGGTCCGCCACCGGGGGATCCTGGCCGCGGCGGCGGTCGCCGTGGTGCTGGCCACCATCGGGGCGGTCGCTACGGGGCTGGAGTCGGCCACCGGCAGTGACACCGATCCTGGGCGGGCCACGGCCGGCGGGTCGTCCTCCGGATCTCCGGCCGCGGGGGGCCTCGACTCGTCGTCGTCCTCGCCCGCGCTCGCCTCCGCCGGCGCGGGCCCGGGCGCGGGCTCGCCGGGGCCGAGCGGCGGGACGGACACGAGCGCTCCGATCAAGGTTTCGGTCAAGCCTTCCGGGTGGGACACCCCGTGCGATCAGTACCTGGTCGACCGCCCGCCGTCCGAAGTCCCCCGACCGCCCCAGGTGCCGGACGTGGCGGGCTGGGTCTCCCGGCTCGGCGCGGTTCCCGGCCCCTACCTGTCGATCGAGATCGTCGTGCAGGGCACGAGCAGGGACACCGTGGTGCTGTCGGGCCTCAACGTCCGGGTCGCCCGGAGCGCGGCTCCCCTCGCCTGGAACGCCTATTCCATGGGCGAGGGCTGCGGCGGCGGAGTCGACGTCCATTCCTACGACCTCGATCTCGACGCGGCCCGCCCGCGGCCGGTCGTGACCGAGGGCAGCACCGGCCTGCCGCTGAAGGTGAGCGAGGGCGACCCGGAGGTCATCGAGATCACCGCCCGGACCACCGCCCACGACGTGTCCTGGTACCTGGAGCTGGAGTGGTCCAGCGGTGACCGGAAGGGGACGCTCCCCGTCGACCTCGGCCACGGCACGCCGTTCCGCATCAGCGCGGTGAAGGGCCGGCCGCTGTACGTCCACCCGATCGGCGGACAAGCCTGGGAGCCGAGCCCGTTCCAGCGGTGACAGCGATGCGGCCCCGGACGTCCCGGTGTTCCGGGGCCGGCCCCGGAACGACCGCTGCTCACCCGGCCTCCCCCACCTCACCTTCACACCGAATCCACCGGCATCAACGCGCTCCTCCGCGCCAACCGCACCCTTCAACAAGCCGGTGGCCGGCCGCGCCTCAGCAGCATCGCCAAAACACCCCTGCGCGGGGGTGGTCCGACGGTCCGGCACTGGCCACCGCTGCGGAACCGTTCTTCCCGCGCGAGCGGAGGTAGTCCGCCGCTGCCACCGAGCGGGAGCGGGCCGCGAACATTCCTCCCGTGCGAGCGGGGTTGGTCCGGAGGTCTGGTCCGTCGGAGAGCAGACGGTGCGCCCGCGGCCTCAGATACGTGGTGCGGCCGGGCAGGCCCGACGATAGGGCCCGCGCACCCCCAGCCCGCGGGTTCGCAAGGGGTTGCTGCGGACCTCCCCCGCAAGGGTGCCGCTTCGCCTCGTCTGGGCCGAACGGGTGGCAATTGCACCGCGCGGATCCCGCACCTCGGGAACGGGGACAACCGCTGCTAGCTTCGCGAACCTTCGGAAGACCCGAGGAGCCCCAGGAGCAGGCGGGGCCCACCGCGACGAGCGGAGACCACGGTGACAGGTACAACGAGCGACCCGGACAAACCGGAGGCTTCCCCGTTCAAGCGCAGGAGTTTCGTGGCGGCGGCAGCCCTGGCGGCCGCGCCGGTCTCGCTGGCCGGGCCCGCCGCAGCCGCGCGCGCGGCCGGGCCGCCGCAGGCCGCACCGTTCGGGTCTGTCGCGCGTCTGATGGCTGTTCCCGCCATCGGCCGCGACGTCGGCTGGCTCAGGCAGGCCCTTCAGGTTGCGGTGGAACTCGAACTCTCCACTATCCCGCCGTATCTGTGCGGCTGGTGGTCGGTCAAGGACCGCGGCAGCGAGGTCGCGCGTCTGATCCGGCGGATCGTCGGCGACGAGATGTACCACCTGGGAGTGGTCTGCAACCTCCTGGTGGCTGTGGGCGGGCGGCCCCGGATCAGCGACGCCGCCCCCACCTACCCCGGCCCGCTACCCGGCGGCGTGCGCGCCGGAGTGAACGTCTATTTGTCGGGCCTCACCAAGTCCGTCGTCCACGACGTGATGATGGCGATTGAGGCCCCCGACGCTCCGCTCACCCGCAGCAGGGCCACCTCGCCGAGCGTTGCTGACTTCTACTCCACCCTGCAGCAGGCGTTCCGACAGGCGGCACCGGAACTGTCGGCGCGGGGGCAGCTGTCCGAACACATCGGCTCCGCCGTGCTGAAGCCGGTCGAGAACCTCGATGACGTCGAACGCTGCCTCGAAGTCATCAAGGAGCAGGGCGAGGGCACGATCACCTCCCCGGATGAGTCCTTCGGCGACGACCACCCGGCGCACTACTACGCCTTCGGTGAGATCTACCACGGACGGCGGCTGCTCAAGGTCGGCGGAAGCAGGCAGTTCACCGGCGCGCCCGTGCCCTTCCCCGACACCCGTCCCATGGCCACGGTCCCAGCCGGCGGCTGGCCCCACGCGTCAGTGCCGGTCCGGCGACTCCTCGACCACTTCGACACCACTTACCACGCCGTGCTCGACACTCTCGAAACAGCGTGGGATGGCGGCGACCCCAGCGCCCTGCGCGCGGCCGTCCACGCCATGCGGGGGCTGGAGACCCCAGCCGTCGCATTGATGGAGATCGGTATCCCCGGTACCCCGGGGAATTACGGCCCCCAGTTCCGCCCGCCCCTCTCCTCCCGCCCCACCGGACAATGATCGCCGATATCCCGGCAACGGACATGCCCGCACAGGCCGAGCCGCTGGGCCGCCGCCACGCCGTAAAGGAGTGTGCGCGTCCGCAGTCGACGCGATGACCCGGAGCGCCACCGCGACGTTCCAGCCTTCGGCGCCTCACCGCGACACCGCAATGGCGAACTCCCGGACGGAACGCCGTGTCCGCGGGTGTGCCGGCGTCCTGAGCCCTGGTGGTGGCCCTGAAAACCGCGGGCGGCCGGCCGTACATCGACGGGAACTCGAACAACTCACCGGTGCGCTTGGTTGTGGGCTACCACTTCCTCAATCGCTTCCCCCGGCTGGGGCTGACCCCCGCCGACAACGGCGGCATCAACTCCGTACCCGGCGGTCCCACAGCGATCGGCTCCGTGGCCGGGCGTTCCGCCGGGAGAGGGCGGTTGAACCCCCATCCGATGGAACCGGCCGTCCGGGTCACAACGAACCCGCCCCGACGCGGCCCACGGCGGTGGCTCCCGTGGACGCTTGCCGCCCGCTCACACCGTCGGAAGCGTCGCGGCGTCCCGCCCTGCTCCGGGGACCGGGAGGCCCGGCGAAACGATCACGAACGCCGGTCAACTCTTCCGCGCGCGAAACGAATCGGCGGAGGGTAGGTGCTCACTGTGGCATGTGCCGGAATTCATCACAGTTTGAGTGGCCGTGAGGCCGACCCACACGCAGCGACGTACCACTGGGTGGCAAGCGTGCACAGGTGTTGAAGGAAACGCCAGGGCGGACGCCCGTGTGCTTCCCGCGTGATCCAGCTGGAGGTCCTTGAGTTGAGCCACCGACATGTGAACAAGCGGACCGGCGCCATCACCGGCGCCGTGGCGGCAGTTGTCGCAGGGGTGGCGATCCTGCTTCCCCACGCCAACGCGAGTACCAACACGCCACAACCCCCTGAGACGTTCTCCTCGCAGTCGGCCGCGATGCTCGCGGCATCCCTCGACACGGACCTCGGCGGCAGGACAGCGGGCTGGTACCTGGACACCCCCACCAGCCACCTGGTCGTGAACGTACTGAGCAACGACGACGCCCGGCGGGTCCAGTCCCAGGGGGCCATCGCCAAGGTCGTGCGGAACACCATGCCCGCACTGCGCGACGGCGTTCGCACCTTGAGCGACACCGCCTCGATACCCGGCACCGCCTGGTCCATCGACCCGAAGACCAACCAGATCGTGGTCCTCGCCGACCAGACGGTGACCGGCACGAAGATGGCCACCCTGACACGGGCCACGGACCGGCTGGCCGGTCTGGTGAGCGTCAAACGGACTTCGGGCGAGTTCACACTCTACGACGCGGGCGGTCGCCGCCAAGGCTCGGCCGGAGGCAACCCCCCAGCGGCCGGCGGTGGCTCCCCGGCGGCGGGAGGGGCGGGAGGGGCGGGAGGCCAGGCGGGCGGCGCGAACACCGCGACGGAAGCTATCGGCGGCTCCGCCATCTTCGGTGGCCGAGCGCAGTGCTCACTGGGATTCAACGTCACCGTGCAGGGAGCGCCCGCCTTCATCACAGCAGGCCACTGCGGCAACGAATCGAAGACCTGGGCGGCCGATCAGGCAGGTAGTCAGCCGCTGGGCACCGTCGCGGACTCCCGGTTCCCCAAAACCGACTTCGCCCTGGTGACGTACGACGACCCGACCACGAAGCCGTCCAGCGCGGTCGACCTCCACAACGGCAGCACCCAGCAGATCACCCAGGCCGCGGACGCGGCCGTGGGCATGAAGGTGCAGCGATCCGGCAGCAGAACGGGTCTCAAGGACGGCACCGTGACCGGTCTCAACGCCACGGTCAACTACGGCAACGGCGACATCGTCAACGGACTCATCCAGACCGACGTGTGCGCGGAGCCCGGTGACAGCGGAGGCCCGATGTTCGCCGGCGACGCGGCCGTGGGGCTGACCTCGGGCGGCAGCGGTGACTGCCAGCAGGGCGGCGAGACCTTCTTCCAGCCGGTCACGGCCGCGCTCGCGGCCACCG
This sequence comes from Streptomyces sp. SID13666, assembly GCF_010548325.1. Classification (NCBI taxonomy): domain Bacteria; kingdom Bacillati; phylum Actinomycetota; class Actinomycetes; order Kitasatosporales; family Streptomycetaceae; genus Streptomyces; species Streptomyces sp. SID13666. The sequence continues at coordinate 370,309 of NZ_JAAGLX010000003.1, forward strand.
GAGCCGTCATCGGAGCGGGCGACGCCGGTGGCAGCGGCAGCGCGGCCGGTGGTGGTGACGCGAACGGGAACGCCACCGGTGGCGACAACGCGAACGGCACCGGCGCGAGTGCTGGTTCCGGCAACGCTACTGGTGGCGGTGACACCAACGGCAACGACGCCAGTGCGGGTTCAAGTGCGGGTGCGGGTACGGGTGACGCGAACGGCACTGATGCGGGTGCTGGTTCCGGTGACGCGAACGGCACTGATGCGGGTGCTGGCTCCACCACCGGCGCCACAACCGGCGCGGATGGTGGCGACGGACAGCAGTAGGTCCGCGGGGACCATCGGCTCCGGTCGGCGGTGACACCGGAACTCCACCGAACTGACCGCACGATGGAGCTGCGGTGACCGGCCCCTCCTCCCCTGGGGCTGGCCACCGCAGCGGCACCGTCAGCGAGCGCGCCCCACTCCTCCAGTCGGGTCATGTCTCGTTCCACAGGCGCCGCCATGATGACTACTTCAGCTCCATGACACCCCATCCGTGAGACACATGTGAGAGAAGGGCGAAGAGGGCTGCACGGAAACACGGCCGTACAAACCCTTCCGGATGGTGGACCATCACGGAACAGACTCAGCGCTGGTGCAGAATGTGCGGGTGTACGGGTGGGCCTCTTGAGCATGCTCCCTGACCAGGGCAAATCACAAGATCCCAGGAGCGGGAAGCCCTCCGACGACGTTACTTCCAGCAGTCGGTCTTCGCGCCGTCGATTGCCGACTCGGCGGCCAGGGCGGTCGTGCGGCGGGGCGGGGGGCGGTGACTGCTGCCAGCACCTCGTCTTCACCTCCCCCGGCCTCGACCGGCACGGCCTGGAACAACTCCTGGAGTCCTGCCTGCTCACCGACGCCGAATACGCCTCAGGACCCGAGGCGTGGAAGACACTCCCCACCGCCTTCGACTCCCTCCTCGACCCCGCCTCCTGAACACCCGGCATCGACAACCCCCGACACCGACGACCTCCAAGGAACCCACATGGCTCGCCGCCAGGCCGCCCACAAGCCGCTGAAGACCCGCCCCAACCCACTGGACCGGAGCGGTCTGCGTTCTTGATGCCGTTGACCGGATTCCCGGCCCCGGGTCAACCACCCTTGGCCAGTTCCAGCAATTCGTGCAGATCCTGGGCCGCCTCCAGCGTGCACAACGCCGTTGCCGCCAGCACCGCCACAACGCCCAGCAGCACCACAGCCCGATTGCGCGGGGCAGGGGCGAGCAGGGCGGCAACGCGGCGGGGCACCGGTCCAGCGGCGGTCCGCTTGCGGTCCCGGCCGAGCAGTCCCAGCGCCGCGCCCGGCAAGCGGCTGCGGCTCGCACCGCTCCGGGCTGCCAGGGCTGCCTTACCCACGGTGCGGGCGACGCGACGGCGGTCGCCGATCACCCTGGCGGCGTGTTCGTCGGCCCACCGCTCCACCGTGTAGGTCACAGCCGTGACTGCCGGGCGCAGCAGTGGATTGGCTGCGGCTGCCAACTGAACGGCAGCGGTGAACAGGTAGTGGTGGCCGCGTAGATGGGCGCATTCGTGGGCGAGCAGGACTGCGCGCTCGCCGTCGTCCAAGGCGGTGAGCATGCCGGTGGAAACAACGATGCGGCCGGGCAGCCCGGGCATGGCGAAGGCGTCGGCGGCCGGTTCGTCGAGGACGACCAATCGGTTCGTGCCGGGAAAGCAGGCCGCTTCCAGGGCCGCGTTGAACAATGCCCGCACGCGCCGCCACACCATGCGGGTCGCAGCCGTCGCCGCGGCGCCGAGGAGTACGGCGGCGAGCAGCCCAACCGCCCGGGTGGTGGGATCGTGGCGTTGCATCACCTGGAGCGAGTACCCGCCCAAGGCGGCGACAGGCGGGATCCGGACCACTGCGGCCAGTACGAGCAGCCCGAGGACCGTGGTGCTGCCGAGGGCCAGGACGACCGCTCCGACGGCGAGGATCCAGGTGGCCAGTCGCGGTTCCAGCCGCTCCGTCAGCGGCCGGACAGCGAGTGCGGCCAAGGCAGGGAAGAGCAGCGGCAGATAGACGGCGAGGCGCATCCGGGGGCGGTCCCTACTGGCCGGGGTCGAGTTCGGCGCCGAGCAAGCGGCGCAGCAACTGCTCGTCGTCGGCGGACAGATCATCGACGAACCGGGTCAGGACCTTCTCTCGATCCGGTTTGCTCCCCAGGACCTGGTGCATCTGGCGTGCGGCCAGGCCCGGTGCATCGGTCACGGGGGCGTAGGCGTAGGCCCGGCCGCGAGGGGCGCGCTCCAGGACGCCCTTGGCGTGCAGCCGGGAGAGGATCGTCACCACCGTGCTGTACGACAGTCCGCCGCCCAGGCGCTCAGCCGCCTGCGCGGGGGTCAGCGCCTCCTCGGCGGCCTGCAGGATCGCCAGCACCTCGGCCTCCAGAGCGCCGTTGGGGCGCCGTCCGGCTGCCGGGGTCGCCGCGCCGTCGTCGTTCATGATTTGGCTACCTTCCGTTCATCATCTACAGTCGCGTAGAACGTCTACGTGACTGTAGAAGCTGCTGGCGCCCCCGAGTGTGCCATGCCCTCCCGCGCCTGGCGAGCAGCCCCGGCGCCCGCCTCCCCAGCGCAAAGGCATCCTCGTGACCGCAACCTCGTTCCAGGCCCTGGACGGCGCAGCCATCGACGGCGGCTGGTACACCACCGTCACCGACTTCGCCCGCGACACCCACTGGCTCAACGCCCCGATGCTGGCCTTCACCAGCTACGGAGCGGCGTTGTTCGTCGTGGCCCTGCTCGCCGGTTGGTGGATGGCCCGCCGTGCCGATGCCGCCGCGATGGCCGCGTCGCTGGCGGGCGGCATCGCCGTCGTCCTCGCCTACGTCGTCAACTCCGGCATCAAGGAAGTCTTCGTCGAACCGCGCCCCTGCCGCGCCCTGCCGCACGACTTCCTCGTCGAAGCCTGCCCACCGCTGAACGACTACGCCTTCCCCAGCAACCACACCACCGTCGCCTTCGCCGCCGCCACCGCGCTGCTGCTCATCCACCGGCGCCTCGGCGCATTGGCTCTCGTCCTCGCCGTGCTGATGGCCGCTTCCCGCGTCTACGTCGGCGCCCACTACCCCCACGACGTCATCACCGCCGCCCTGGTCGGCACCGCCATTGCCGCCCCGACCGTCCTCCTCGGCCGTCGCTACGGCGCCCCGGTCGTCGAACGACTCCGCACCAGCCGGCTGCGCCCCGTACTAACCCGATAGGACCGACGCAAGGACGATGGAGGAGCCGACCGTGCCGTACCCGAGGCCGCCTTCGGATTCCAGCTCGCTCAGGTAGTCACCCGCAGTCGCACCGAGCGGACGGGTCAGGACGAACACTGTCCAGAACAGGCCGAAATCGTCGTGCCTGCAGGGCTGGTGGACAGGATCACGCATAGCCATCATCGGGCACAGAGGATCAACGTGCCGCCACGCGCGGGCTTGATCACGCAGTGGTGGGCGAAAGCCTCCAGGATGGCCTTCTCCCTGGTTCGGCGCAGTCGTCGACTCCGGCGCCAGTATGAGGAGGGGCAGTGCCCTGACACCCCTCGGCTGCCCCGAGCCGCACGCTATCCGGCGGGAAGTGAGACCACGAAGCGGGCGCCGGTATCGGCAGGAGACACCGTGATCTCACCGCCTGCCGCTCGCGCCAGGCGGCGTGCGAGTGGCAGGCCCAGGCCGGCTCCGTCGTGCCTGCTGGCGGGATCGGCCCTGAATCCCGGTTCGAAGACGGCCCCCCCACAGGCCGGCCGGAATCCCGGGGCCATCGTCGGAGACCGTGACCTCCACGTTCCGTCCGGGAACGGCCGCATACTCGATCGCTACGCACCGCACCGCGTACCGGCGGGCGTTGTCCAGCAGTGGCACCAGGATCCGTTCCAGGAGCGGAGCGGAGACGCCCACAGTGGGCTGCTCCCCGTCGATGCCGGTTCGTACCACCACGGGTGGATCCTGGGGGTGGGCTTCGGCGCTGTGGCGCGCAACTTCCTCGATCGTCTCCCGCAGTGAACACCGTCCGGATGTCTCGGAGCCGCGGGTGCGCGCTTCAGTGAGCAGCGTTTCGACGATGCCGCGCATGCGGGCTGCCCCGGACGCGATGGCCCGGTGCGCGGTCTCCTGCTCCTCGGCGCCGCGCGGCCTGGCTTGCAGCCATTCGATCTCGGCGGTGAGAGCGGCCAGCGGGGTGCGCAGTTCGTGTGACATCTCACCGGTCAACTGCTGCTCATGCCGGAGCACCGCGGCCAGCCGGTCCAGGAGTGCGTCGAGTGTCCCCGCCAGGTCGGCCAGTTCCGCCGGGCGTCGCTCTGCTCCGAAGCGGTGACCGGCGTCCTCCCCGCTCCACCGTGCCGCCTGCCGGCTCATGACGCCGACTGGGCGTAGTGCCCGGGCCACGACCGCACGGGTCACCGGGTAGACACCCCCGAGTAGCAGCACCGCCAGACCGATCGACCCAATGAGCGCGGTCTCGGCCGTATGCCGGTACGGAGTGACTTCCACCGCTGCGACAACCGTGCCAACCTGGCGACCCCGGTCCCGGATCGGCAGTGCGTACAGTCGGAACGGAGCGGAGCCGGACGACTCGTCCGCGAACCCTTCCCCGCCGGCGAGCCGGTCGGCCCAGGCCTGCGGGCCGCCGGGCGGCGGCGGTCCTTCCACGACGCGCCGGCCCTGGTAGATCCAGATTCCGGTGTCCAGGACATGGTCGTCGGACGGTTCATGGACGGTGAGTGAGCCGTTGGACCGCACTTCGACGGTGGCGGCGACGGCGGCCGCACGCGTACGCAGCAGATCATCGGCCTGCGCGCGCAGCCGCGCGTCGAGCACCACATTGAACGCGGCGGTGAGCAGCGCCACCCATATGGCGGTGCTGGCCAGAGCAAGCAGTGCGAGCCGGCCGCGCAAGGTGGCCGGGCGGCGCGTGAAGCGTCTCATGCGAACCGGTATCCGACTCCGCGGACGGTGTCGATGCCCTCGACCGCGTCCACTTCCCGCAATTTACGGCGCAGCCGCGCCAGGAACTGGTCGAGCGTGTTGTCGCTGACGCTGGCGCCGTCGGGCCATCCCGTGCGGATCAGGGTCCGCCGTCGCACCACCGCGCCGGGCTCGGCCATCAGGCAGGCCAGGAGACGGAATTCGGTGGGTGTCAGGGATGCGGTGCGGTCGCGCACCTCGAGCAGATGCCGTGCCGGGTCGAGTCGGACCCCGGCGCCGTGCACCACACGTTCGCTTCCGGTGCGCCGCACGGCCGCCCGCAGTCGCGCGGCGAGCTCGCTCATGTGGAACGGCTTGGAGAGGTAGTCGTCGCCTCCCGCGGAGAAGCCCGACAGTCGGTCGGTCAGTCCGTCGCGCGCGGTCAGGAACAGCACCGGTGCGACCAGGCCGCGGGCCCGCATGGCCTGGCACACGTCGCGTCCGTCGGAGTCCGGCAGGCCGACATCCAGCACAACGGCGTCCGCGTGGCCGGTGGCGGCAAGGGTTCGCAGTGCGCTGCGGCCGTCGGCGGCGGTCACCACTTCGAAGTCCTCCTCGCGGAGGCCTCGGGCCAGCACGTCCCTCAGCGCGTGATCGTCCTCGACGACCAGCACCAGGGGCCGCGTCCTGCGCACGGCCGGGCCGGACCGCGCGCCGGGTTCTTCGGCCGGCTCGGCCCGGCGTTCGGACGGCGCGTCGCGGTGGGAAGGGGTGTGAACAGCCACGGGGTCAGTATCACCCGCCCTCGGAGGCACCCCGGACGAGGTCGCGCGCGACGGGTTCGGCGGCTCCGGCATCCGTCTGATCCTTACGGGTGAAGGACAGGAAGGCGACGAGAGCCGAGATCGTCACGAGGAAGAGCGCGCTGGTCCCGACCGTCCCCAGGCCGAGGCCGCCCTCGTCATCGGGCTGCGAGAGGTAGTCGCCCAGTGAGGCGCCGAGGGGGCGGGTCAGGATATAGGCGATCCAGAAGGCCACCACAGCGTTCAGCTTGATGCCGGTGTGCGCCAGTGCGACAAGAGCGATCAGCGCCCCGAACACGACCGTCGACACCCAGTAGCCCAGGCCCAGCTGCTCCGCGGTGAGATCGCCCGCGGCGGTACCCAGGGCGAACGTGAACAGGATGGCCGCCCAGTAGAAGGCCTCACGCCGTACGGTGACGATGCTGTGGATGGACAGCGTCTTCTCACTCGCGAACCAGATCACGAAGGTGGCGGCCAGCGCGACGGCGAACAGGATCGCGGTGGTCGCGAGGGGAACGCCGAAGTTGTCCGTGAGGTTGTCGGTGACCAGCGTGCCGACCACGCTGATCAGAACGACCGCCATCCAGTAGACCGCGGGCACGTACTTCTTCGCCATGAACTGGAAGAACAGCGTGATGATCAGCAGGCCGGCCATGATGTAGGTCGTGTTGGTCAGGCCGAGGTCGAGATTGCTGTTCAGGAAGTCCGCTGCCGTTTCGCCCACGGTGGTGCAGAGCACTTTGATGACCCAGAAGTAGATCGTGACCTCCGGCACCTTGTTCAACATCTGGCGGCGCGTGGGCGCAGCCCCGGACCATTCCGTCGTGATCGTCATGGCGCGAGGCTGGCACGACGCACCTGAACAGAACCTGACTGTCCGTCCCAGCCGCCGTCGGCCGGGCGCTACAGGCTCTCCTCCGGTCTTTCGAGCCGGTAGCCGTGGCCTCGGAGCGTGGTGATCTCCAGCGGCCGTGTCGGGGCGGCGGCGGTGGCAGCGGCATGGTGCAGGCGACGTCGCAATGAGGCCATGGTGACGTCCAGGGTCTTCGTGGGGCCGAACCAGTTCTCGTCCCACACCTGCGCCATCAGGTCCTCCCGTGACACGGCCGCGCCCTGGTTGCGGCCCAGTACGGCCAGGAGTTCGAACTCCTTCGCGCGCAGCACGATTTCCACTCCGTTGAGCAGGCAGCGCCGTGCGGCGATGTCCAGGGTCAAAGGACCGATCACGAGGGACTCCGGGCCCTCCGGCGCTGTGGTGGGGCGTCGGCGCAGGTGTGCGCGGAGCCGGGCGAGCAGAACGGTCAGGCTGAAGGGCTTGACGAGGTAGTCATCAGCGCCCGCGTCCAGGCCGGCGATGACATCGATCTCGTCGGAGCGGGCGGTCAGGATGACGATGAGCAGATCGGGGTGGTCCGCGCGGAGGCTGCGGGCGACGTCGATGCCGTCCATGTCGGGCAGGCCGAGGTCCAGGAGGACGACGTCGGGGAGAGCCTTGTGCGCTGCGCTCAGCCCGGAAGTCCCGGTGCGGCACCAGGTGGCGCTGTATCCGTTACCGAGCAGGCCGGTGTGCAGGTGGCGTCCGATGGTCTCGTCGTCCTCGATCACCAGAGCGGCGGGCCGGTCGGATGCGGTGGCCATGGGCATGCTCCGAAGCGTAGGGGTCGGGCAGGCAGGAGCAGGGCAGACACCAGGGAGAGCGTGGCGCCTGCCCCGCCGGCCGGGTGAGCCGTCAGAGTTCCCGCAGCTCCTCGACAGCCGGCCGGTGGGAGGCACGGGCCGCGGCCAGGGCAGCGGCGGCCAGCGCGGTCATGGTGATCAGCAGGGTCAGGCCCAGGTACTGCCAGGGCACGGCCACCGTGCTGGGCGGCGGGTCGAAGACCCCGGTCAGTACCTTGACGAGCATCTGCGACAACGCCCAGGCGATGACGGCGCCACCGAGCACTCCGCCGGTGAGTAGGGCGGCGGCTTCGCTGAGCACCAACCCTCGCAGCTGTCGTCTGGAGGCCCCGAGCACCGTGGCGATGGCGAAGGTGCGGCGGCGTTCCGCCAGGCCCAGAGCCAGCACGATGCCGCCTGCCGCCGCGGCCAGCACGATCGCGAAGGCGAGTTCGATCCGGGTCAGTCCGGCGAGGTCGACCGAGGTGAGGCTGGAGCCGACTGCGGTCCGTGCCTGGGTGACGTCTGTGACGCTCGCCCTGGTGCCGAGTTCGCTGCGCAGCTTCGCGGCCACGTCCCTCTGGTGGGTGCCGCCGGTGTCGACCAGGAAGGCGCCGACCGCGTCACTGCCGGTGGCCTTGGCGATGTAGTCGGCGTTCGCGACGAAGAAGCTGTCGCGGGGGGCGGTCGGGAATTCCTTCACGATGCCCGCGTAGTGGAACGCCACGGTGCGGAACTGCTGCGTGCGACTGTCCTGCAGGCGCAGATTCAGCAGGTCTCCGGGGGCGAGCTGGAAGTCCTTCACGGTTTCGTCGCTGACCAGAACGGAGTCGGGCCGGGCGGCAAGCCGCTGCATCAAGCTCTGCGCACTGCCGCCGGAGAAGTAGGCGTCCTGCAAGGAGGTGGCAGAGGCGATCGTGGACGGCCGCACTCCGTAGAGGTCCTGCAGATCGGATCCGATGTACGCGAACCGGTGCTGCAACGGCTCGACATGCCGCACTCCGGCGACCGAGGCCAGAGCGCTCGCGCCGCCGGGTCCGGTGGTGGAACCCGGTGACTGTGTGACCGTGACGTCCGCGCCGTTGGTCAGCTGGGCATCGATCTCCGACTGCTGGCGGTATGTCGCGTTGAAGGTCGCGGTGGAGGCTGCGAACGAGACCGCCAGCGCCAGCAGCACCATGGACCGCGCCAGCGGACGGTGCCGGCGCGACATGCTCGCTGCGGCCGCCCCGGCCAGCGTTCCCGTCAGCGGCCTGACCAGCCGGACCAACGGCCGGCGGCCGTGAGCCAGAACCATCGTTGCCAGCCGCCACAGCAGGAGCGAGGAGCCCAGCCAGAGCAGGGCCGGGCCCAGGAAGGCCCAGTAGGACACCGAGATGGCGGCCACGCCTTCCGGGGCCAGTACCAGCGCGTAGTTGTTTCGGCTGGACGCCCGGAAAATCAGGAGGGAGACCACCAGCAATACGACGTCCAGACCCCACCGCATCCACAGTGCATTCCGGCCGTGCCTGACTGTGTGCCGCGCCTCGGCCACGGTGCCGGCCCGCAGATCCCGCAGAGCGGGCAGCAGCACGGCGCCCGCTGCGATGACGAGTCCCAGGATCAGGGCGAGGGCGGACCACGTGGCGGCCGAAGCGGTGGTGGCGCCGAACGACGCGGTGCCGAAGGCCAGCCGCCCGGTCAGCGCGGCAATTCCGATCCCAACCGCGCCGCCGGCCAGACCGACCACACCCGCTTCCACCGCGGCGAGCCTGGCCACCTGACGGGGGCGCAGCCCCCTGGTGCGCAGCAGTGCCTGCTCCCGGCGACGGCGGTCGGCTCCCGCACCCGCCAGTGCCGCGGTCAGCAGGGCGGCCAGGACGGCTCCGGGGGCGCCCAGGAACAGGAAGAGGATCTGGGCGTAGACGGCGTCCTGGCGGGCCGCGCCGAGGGAGGCGCCGAGGTTGTCGCCCACGAGTACTCCGCCGGACAGGTGCGCTTCGAGGTTGTGCGCCGCACTGGTGACCGCCGAGTACGCAGCGGCGGGGTCCTGCGGCAGGCGCGCGTCGCGGGACACATGGATCTGGGTGGTGACGGCGGCCGGGTCCACGGCCTTCACCGGGGTCGTCAGGGTGCTGAACAGGGCGGCCGGAAGCAGGATGACGTTGTCGGGCGGCGCGGAGGGCTGCGTCTGGGGCGGGGCACCGACCTTCTGGAACAGCGAGTCCGCCTGCGGCAGGTCGACGACACCGGCCACCGTGACGGACACGGGGCTCGCGCCCGGCCGGCCGATGCGCACCGTGTCGCCTGGTGCCACATGCAGGTTCGCGGCCGTCTGCTGTGCCAGCAGCACGCCGTCGGCCGCTCCGGTCAACTGCCGTATCTCGCGCGGGAACGCGGACCGGTAGCCTTCCGGGAGACCGAGCAGGACCCCCGAGCCGGTGCTCTGTACCGAACCCGCGACCGTGGCCTGGAAGCCGGTGCTGCGGGCGAAGCGGACCAGCAGCGCGGTCCGTACACCCGCGGCGGCGCGGACCGTGCCGAGTACGGTGGCGGGATCGGCGCCGGGCTGCACCTCCACCTGCCAGTCGACGGCGACCGAGTGGACCGCGCGGGCCGTCATGGTCGACTTCGACGCGGTGAGGAACGAACCCAGCGCGGACATGAGTGCCACGGCCAGCGCGATGCCCAGCGCCGTGACCAGCAATCTGCCGCCACGCCGCCGCAGCAGGCCGACCGACCAGGTGACGATCATGGTGTGTCTCCCCGGCAGGTGTCGCCCGCGGTCGGCGGACCGGAGTCGAAGGGAACGGTCAGCCGGCCTTCGGACATGGTCCAGCGCGCCGGGAACCGCTCACCGACGCTGGGGTCGTGCGTGCTGACGACCAGTGCGGCGCCGATCCGGTCGGCCACGCCCAGCAGGACGTCGACGATGTGCCGGCCGGTGACGCGGTCCAGCTGACCGGTGGGTTCATCGGCCAGCATCAGTCGGGGCCGCAGCGCCAGCACACGGGCGATGGCGACCCGTTGGGCCTGGCCGCCGGAGAGTTCCTGGGGAAGCTTGCCCATCAGATCGCCGGCTCCCACGAGGTCGAGAGCTTCGAGTGCCCGCCGCCGGGCCTCGCCCTCGGGCCTGCCGGCCAGGACCAACGGGAGACCGGCGTTCTCGGCCACGTCCAGGTTGTTGATCAGACTCGGGCTCTGGAAGACGACCCCGATGTCCCGTGCGCGCAGTCCACCGTCGATGGTGAAGCCGGGCCAGGTCACCGTGCCGCCGGTCGGCCGTTCCAGGCCGGCCATCAGATGGAGCAGCGTGGACTTCCCGGACCCGGAGGGGCCCATGACAGCGATCCGGTCGTGCGCGCGCACCAGGCAGGAGGTGCCGTGCACCGCGACCACGGCGCCCGCTCCCCTGCCGAAGGTCCGGGCGACGTTCTGGCAGCTCACCAGTACCGTGGCGGCCGGGGTTTGGGCCACGGTCGGCGCGTTCATGACTCGATCCTTCCGTCGCGCAGACCGATGACCCGGTCGGCGATCCTGACGACCTCGGGGCTGTGGGTGACCACGAGGACCCCGCGTCCGTCCTTCGCACGGTCCCTGAGCAGGGCCAGTACCCGCTGTTCGGTCTGTCCGTCGAGTTCACCGGTGGGCTCGTCGGCGAGCAGGATGTCCGGGTCGTTGGCCAGGGCGACCGCCAGTCCCGCACGCGCCAGTTCACCGCCGGCCAGTTCGTGCGGCAGTGCCCGTGCCCGGCTGCTGAGGCCCACCTGCTCGAGGAGGCGGTCGGCGTCCGGCGCCGGACCTCGGCTGCGTCCCGCTGCCATATGGACGAGGCGAATGTTGTCGCGGACACTGAGGTGCGCGATGAGGTTGCCGGACTGCAGCAGCACGCCGATGCGGCGGAGCCGCGCCCGGGCCCGCTCGGCTTCCGGACGGTGGCTGATGCGCTCACCGCCGACATGCACCACCCCGCCGGCGGGCTCGTCCAGCCCTGCCAGGCATGCCAGGAGGGTGGATTTTCCCGATCCGGAGGGGCCCACGACGGCGACCGTCTCCCCTCGGCCGACGTGCAGGCTGACCCCGCGCAAGGCGAGGGTCTCCTCCTCCCCCGAGCGGAAGAACCGGTAGAGGTCCCGCGCGTCGAGGACATGGGGCTCGTCCTTGCCCTTTCCCTTGTCCTCGTCCTTGGCCGGGGCGGGCGCGGTTCCGCTCATCACTGCCACCGGAAGGAATCGGTGACCAGACGCCACGGGTCCACGTTGTCGGCATTGACGGGACCGGACAGCGTGATGACGACCTCGCGGCTGCCCTGGTGGAAGGCGTACCGCTCGAAGGCGTCCCGGCTGACCTTGCCGGTCACCGGGTCGGGAGCGGAGTTGCCCTGATAGGTGAGCAGCACGGCCTGACCGGCCTGCCGGGAGACCAGCGAGGCCGATCCCCGGGCGAACGCGGGGACCTCCCGGGCCAGCTGGGGCACGACCGCCGACTCGGCCGCCTGCACTGTGGGGGTGGTCGGGGCGGTGCTCTGCGAGACCTCGATGCGGTTGAGTTTGTCGGTGAAGACCGTGACCGTGCTGGTCCGGGTGCGGGCCCAGCCCTCGGGCACCTTGACCTGGAAGCCGCCTCCAGCCGGGGCGTAGGCGACGTACGCCTGGTTGTCGGGGATGTCACCGGGCGGATTGGACTCCACCGGCGCCGGTGTCTGGCTGCCGGAGGAAGCGCCTGGGGCGGCGGGGCTGGAGGCGGTGGAAGGGCCGGCGGTCGTGGGTACGCTGGTCGTGCCCTTGGCGCCGCCGGAGCCGCCGCATCCGGCGATCGCCACCGCAGCCAACAGGGCAGCCGTGACGGTGAGGGAGCCTCGCAAGGTCATGATGGCCTCCACAGGGGGATGACTGCGATGACCACGACGCTAGGGACCAGGCGGCAAAACCCCGGCGCAATGAGGGTTAGACGACGGCAAAACCTCGCCCCCGCCCCCGCACAACCGGGCCGCAGCAGCCACCGGCGCCCATGATGGGCATATGAGAGCGCATGTGGTCCGGGTGGCCGTCGCCGCGGTCCTGGTGGCCCTTGTCCTGCTCGCCGTCCCCCTGGCGGTAGTGATCCAGCGGTCCTTCTTCGACGACGAGCGCGGGGAACTGGAGAGGACAGCGCTGGCCGCCGCCGTCCGCGTCGGACCGCAGTTCGCGGCCGGTGACGAGGTGGAACTGCCCGCACCGGAAACGGAGGGCAAGCTGGGCGTGTACGACCTCACGATGCGGCTGCGCTCGGGCTCGGGTTCCGCGCAGGCCGATGACGTGACGCGGCGCGCGGCCCGTGGAGTGGTGGTGCGCGGGAGTTCCGGAGGTGACCTGGTCGTCGCCGTTCCTGTCTCGACCTCGGAACAGGTCATCGGCGTCGTCCGCGCCACGACCCCGACCTCGGAGGTATGGCACCGCATCCTGCTGACCTGGCTGGCGCTCCTGGGCGTGGTGCTTCTCGCCCTGTGCGCAGCGATCGCTGTCGCCCGGCGCCAGGCACGGGCACTCAGCCGACCGCTGGAGTCCTTGTCCACCACGGCGCGGGCCGTCGCCGACGGTGATCTCACCGCGCGCGCGGGGCGCTGCGGCATTGTGGAGATCGATCAGCTGGCCACGGCCCAGGACACCATGGTCGCGCGGCTGACCACGCTCCTGCAGCGCGAACGGCACTTCAGCGCCAACGCCTCTCACCAGTTGCGCAACCCACTGGCAGGACTGCAGCTCGGACTCGAAACCGCCCTGGACGCGACCCGGTCCCCCGACACGGACCTGCGGCAGGCACTCGAGGACGCCCTGGAACGATCGCAGCATCTTCAGCGAACCGTTGACGAAGTCCTTCGCCTGGCCGGCGCACCTTCCGGCGAGCTGGTCCCCACGCCCGATGAAACCGCCGCCGAACTCAGCGCGCGGGCTGAACGCCGCTGGCACGGCGCGTTCGCCGACGCGGGGCGGCGCCTGGATGTCGCGGTCCACTCCGGGGCCGGCCCCCTTCGTCTCCCCGGCCGCACCACCGACCAGGTCCTCGACGTCCTGCTCGACAACGCACTGCGACACGGCCGGGGCACCGTGCTGATCACCGTGCGCGAAGCGACCGGGGCGATCGCCGTGGATGTCACGGACGAAGGGGCTCTGCGCATCGCCTCGCGGGCCGCCTTCGAACGGGGCACCACCACCGGGTTCGGCAGCGGTATCGGCCTGGCGGTCGCGCGGGAGCTGGCCGAGGCGGCGGGCGGACGGCTCACCGTCAGTGCCACCGACCCCACGGCATTCACCCTCCTGCTACCGGGCCCGGATGCTTAGCGAAGGGTCATACCCCGGCGGCGGTGACCACGGCGTCGGTCGCGAATCCGAGGAGCAGGCCGAGCAGAATGCACCACGTCGTCAGTTCCTTCGACGCCGCCGCACGGCGGGCCACCGCGAGAAGTTCGATGACGACATAGAGGATGGATCCGGCGGCCAGGCCGAGGAACGCGATCGACAACGTGTCATTGACCAGGTGCTGGCCAAGAAGGGTGCCCAGGAACGTCGGCCCACCACCGATCAGACCCAGCCAGAGCAACGTCGACCACGTCGGGCGTTCACCCTCAGCCGCCAGGGGAGCGACGATGCCGAACCCTTCGGTGGCGTTGTGCAGGCCAAAGCCGATGACCAGCAGCACCGCCAGGGAAATCTCACCCTGCGCCGCGGAGTTGCCGATCGCCAGCCCCTCGGCGAAGTTGTGCAGACCGATACCGGTAGCGATCATCAAAGCGAGCTCACCGGCCTGCGACCGCTTGGCGGGGGCGAGTTCGGCGGTATCCGCGGCGCCGGGTCCGTGCGGGAGCCCGGACTTGGCTCGCCGTGCCGCCGCCCAGCGGTCGTAGTGCACCAATCCGGCGAGTCCGATCGCCAGCCCGGCCGCCAGCACTGTTCCGCCGACGAGCGCGGTACCCCAGTGCTTGTCGCTCAGCGCCGCGTCCGTGGGCTCCCATGCATGGGTCAGGATGTCCCAGACGAGGAACACCAGGACACCGATCGCAACGGCATTCAGTCCGGCCCTCAAGCGCGGTGCGGCGTTGCGCAACCTGCCCAGCGGAAGCCCGAGGTAGATCGTGAACCCCGCAACCGCGCCGAGCAAGGCAATCTGGGAACTGGACATACCTACTCCATGGCAACGGGCGGACGCGAAGGAACCTGCCCTCATGCTTAGGCAAGGCTCGGCTAACCATAGAGGTTGATCAGCCATCCGTCTACAAGGGTGTAGTCGAACGTGCCCCACCCGTGGACCGGCCGGTGGCCGCCGCCTGCGCCGTCGGCGTCCTGTGCTGCGCCCTGGGTCGTCGGCCTTCCCCCAGCATGGATCCTCGCCACCCCCTGCACTTCGAGACTGTGGGCCGCAGGCTTGGTACTCACCGACCGCGCCACCACCGCTATCCTGCTCGTGCGCTGATCCTCCGCCTCCCTCACCGCTCGAACCGACGATCGTACAACCGTCGTGGCGGCCTGAACCGGACGGACACCTATCGCACGGACAGAACCACAGGGGGACCGAGGAAATTGGCCGCATACCCACAGGGTGAGTCAAGCAACCATGACGGGTGGGCCCGCTCCGTCGTGGCCGGCCTCGTCACGCCCCCGGAGACGATCGACCACACGCTCGTCTCGGTCCTCCACGGGACGGCGGTGCTCTCCGAGGAAAATGCCCTCCGCCGGGCCGATGCCATCCGAGCGGCAGCACTCGGTCTGCCCCCGGCGGCGTGTGCCGCAGCGGCAGGCATCTCCGAGGCCCTGCTCAGTGACTGGCGCGAACAGGATCCGTCCTTCCACGCCGCCATGGCCAGCGTCCAGGCCATGGCGCAGGCGCACGGCCGCCATGGCGACGAACCAGGTTTCTCGGCGCCCGAACTACGCCTGGTTCTCAGCCAAGTCGCCTCCGGATCCACCCTGGCGGCCGCCACGGCACTCGTGGGCTACTCCACCGCCGTACTCAGGCGGCTGCGCTCACGCAACCCGCTGGTCAACGCCCTCGTCAACGCCTCCACCACGCATCGACAGCAGCATGCAACCGCCAAAAAGGGCACCACTCCAGGCAACCGCTACCGACTCGTCCAGCGCGAAGAACGCTGAGCACTGCGCTCCTCAGCGACGCACCGTATTCAGCCCTTGCGGAACGGGCCACCCCGACCGCCGTTGATCCGCTGGCGCTCAGAGTGCCGTCGCGGTCGACGAGCAACCGGCCCTGCGGCGACCCCGCCCCTCGGACGATCGGGCTCCCGTCAGGCGAACTTCGGCATCTCGCCGACCGTCTTCGACATGTCGATCACGGCGAACGCCGCGCCCTGCGGGTCCGACACCGCCGCGAAGCGGCCGAAGGGGCTGTCCATGGGCCCGAAGAGGAGCTTGCCGCCGCGCTTGGTCGTCTTCGCGACCGCCTCATCGCAGTCCGGGACGCCAAAATAGACCTGGACATAGGAGGGGATCTCCGGCGGGAAATCACTACCCATGTTCATCCGGCCCAGCACCGGGTTCTCCGGACCGCCAAGGCTGAAGACCTTGAAGTCCATCCCCGCCGCCTCCGGGGAATCGCCGAGGTCCATCTGCTGGGTCCCGTACGGGAAGACCCGCGGAAGGAACGCGTCCGCCTTGGCCACGTCGCGCGAGAAGAACTCGGCCCAGCAGTACGAGCCCGGCTCGCCGAGCTTCTCGAAGCCCTTGTGATCACCCGGCTGCCAGACACCGAACACCGCGCCGCTCGGCTCCTTCGCGATAGCCATCGTGCCGAAGGAGCCCACCTGCATCGGCTCCATCAACAGCTCACCACCCGCTGCCTTGATCTTCTCCGCGGTGGCCGCCGCGTCGGGCGAGGACAGGTAGAGACACCACTGCGACTGGCCCTCCTGCCCCGGCATCGGCGGCACGACGGCCGCGACAGCCTTGCCGTCGGAGTAAGCCTGCGTGTAATTGCCGTACTCGCTGCTGGACTCGGCGAAGGTCCAGCCCAGTACGTCGGCGTAGAAGCTCTTCGCGCCCTCCAGATCGGAGAACATCGCGTCCACCCAGCAGGGTGCGCCTTCGGGGAACTCAGCCATGATCGATCGACTCCTGTGTCGTGGACGACGTGACCCGACTCCGTTCCCACGCTAGACGCAGGGTCTGACAATCGCGCGGGGAGCGCCGCTGCTGCTGAAGTGGGGGTTCTCGGAGCCATGGAAGATCGCCCGGCGCCTCGGCTCCGACAACGGACGCACACTCGATCGCCGCCCACGACGTCACCCCTCGCTCAAAGGCGTCCAGAGCCTGCTGCGCACCCTCACCGGCATGACCGGCGCCGTACTGAGCATCGCCGCCCCCGCACACGAGTTCGGCACCCTGGCCCCCCTGCTGCGGCGGCGTAGGAGCCCGAGGAAGAGGCGGCGCCGAGGCCGGCGGCGATGGCCAGGGTGCGGGGGCGGTCGTCGCCGAGGAGTGAGACGACGGTGGATTTGCGGACGACTGCCTGGACCACGGCGGACAGGGCGAAGCCCAGGATCAGAGCCCAGGTGATCTCCCAGGTCATCGAACCGGCGATCGACCGTGCATGCAGTACGGCGTGGACCCTTCCTGAAGCCTTCCGACAGGAGTACGGCCTGGGGCCCACCGACACGCTCCGCCTCCGCGGTCGCGCAGCGGGTGGGTGAGCGCGGGGCGCCGCCGTCTGGCGGCGCCCCGCAAGGGTTCAGCCGACGTTCAGGGTCAGGGCGGCGGTGTGGAGTTTTCCGCCGGTCTGGAACTGCAGGAACAGCCGCCAGTTGCCGGGCGTGGGCAGTTCGGCGTGGAAGGACAGTTCCGGTCCCCCGTGGTCGCCGTTGACCTTGGTCGTCGGGTGGAGGTGGGCGAAGGCGGTGTCGCCCTCGTGGAAGGCGGTGAGGTGTGCGTAGGTGTCCAGGTAGGGCTGGAGGTCGGTGACGGGCTTGCCGCCCCGGGTGATGTTGACGGTCAGCGGGTGTTCCATGCCGGCCATCGGGGAGCCCTTGACGGTGATGGTGTAGCCGTCGACTTCGGCGGAGGTGGTTGCCGCCGGCAGCGAGGTCTTCGTCGCCGCCCCGGGGACGGTGGCGGTGCGGCTGAGGACGAACGCTGTGCCCTTGCCTGTTCCGGTGCTGGGGGTGAAGGAGGTGAACAGGTGCCAGGTGCCGGGCGCGAGGGCGGCCAGGTCGGCCGTCCAGGTGCCGTCAGCGGCCATGGTCGGGTGGAGGTGCTGGAAGCCGGTCAGGTCCGAGCGGATGGCGTAGAAGTGCATCCGTTTGCTCTGCTCGACGGCGAAGTCGGTGACGGGCCTGCCGTCCGGACCGGTGACAGTGAACCGGTACGCGGCCTGCTGACCTGCCGGGAGGGTGGTGTCCTGGCTGGTGAGGCGGTAGCCGTCCTTCGTGTCGGACAGGCCGTCGCCGTCGGCCATGGTGCCCATGCCGGGCATGGTGCTCATCGGGGGTGTGGCCTGCGTTGAGGATGACGCGGAGGGCTTGGCGCCGTGGTCCATGCCGGGCATCGAGGAGTCGTTGGAGGATCCGCAGGCGGCCAGGGTCAGGGCGAGGGCGGCTGCGGTGCCGGCGGCCGCGAGGGCACGTCGGCGCGCGGTGGTACGGGAGGAGGGAGTCATTGCGGTGGTCTTTCCGAGTGGGCGCACCACGCCGGGCGGGCGCGCGGGAGTGAGCAGGACACCTCGCCGGGCCCCGTAGAAGATCCGGATTCCGGCACGGTCCTGTCAGGTCCGCGCGATACACACCGTCAGGAGCAGACTTCGCCCGCCCGGTGGCGGGGGTCCGCGCCGCCGCGACCCGCCCAGGGACACCGGACGGTTCGAGAGGAAGCCGGCCACCAGCACCGCGACGACAGCCATCAGGGCCCCGCCCATCGGCAGCGGGTTCCGGTCCCGAGCGGGAGTCGAGACGCACATCGCGCCGCTCGACGCCTGCGGTACGTCGGGATGTGCCATCGCTGGAGGCGTCGTCACCGTCGTCATAGTTGCCGGAACCGTGGACGTCATCGCGGCGGTGGCATGGCGGTGCGGTGTCGGGGAGGTGGCGGTCATCGCTCCGTGGCAGCCTTCGGCCGCGGTGGCCGGTGCGCCGTGCATGAGGAACAGGCCGAGCAGCACCGCACACAGCGTCAGCAGCCGGGCGATGCCCCGCCTGCGCGCCCGTCCGATGCCTGCCACTGCCGGTTCCCTTCTCAGACCATGGGCGCTACCGAGGGGCGCCACGTTCTGACCATACCCCGGGCGGGTACTCAGTGTCGGGGTGTCACACTCCGGCCGCCAGAGCCGGGACCGTCGAGCG
This sequence comes from Streptomyces sp. SID13666, assembly GCF_010548325.1. Taxonomy (NCBI): domain Bacteria; kingdom Bacillati; phylum Actinomycetota; class Actinomycetes; order Kitasatosporales; family Streptomycetaceae; genus Streptomyces; species Streptomyces sp. SID13666. The sequence continues at coordinate 388,981 of NZ_JAAGLX010000003.1, forward strand.
CTATCGCGCGTGGTGGGCCAGGACAGCGTGCGGGTCGCCACTGCCCGGGGTGTGGTCGTCTCTCCTACGGACGGACTTCCGGAGGGCCGCAGGAGGACACATGGCTGTGGGTCCGGACGACCGTCCGGACCCACAGCCACGCAGTGTGCTGGTGCCGCGTACGACTACCAGCGATACCAGCGGTTACGGCCGCCGCTGGAGTGCGTGCCCCGCATGACGAAGCCCAACAACCAGACCACCAGGACGATGACGGCGACCCACCAAAGGATCTTCAGAGCGAACCCGGCACCGAACAGGATGAGCGCGAGCAGTAGAACCAAAAGAAGTGGACCCATGGTTATCAGCCTCCTGGCCAGCGCATTCCCCCACTTGATTCGATCATGCGCCCGACGAGGGCGGTGATCTGCCGCTCCGGGAGGGCGACCCGATCAGGCAGACGACCTGACCTGCGGCGATGACCCAGGAGTGCAGGATCACCGAAGTACGCCGCCTGTCTGTGGCCCCGCGGGGGTGACCGGTTGAGGCAACCTCGTGCAGGGTGGGGCTGCCGCGCTCAGGCGGCGTCGAGTTCGGGGAAGACGACTTCGTCCAGGACCAGGTTGATGGCCACGGCGACCGGGACGGCGACCAGTGCTCCGACGATCCCGAGCAGGGCTCCTCCCGCGAGGACCGCGACCACGGTGACGAGGGGGTGGACGTCGACCGCGTAGCGCATCGCCCGGGGCATGATCAGGTAGTCCTCCAGCAGGCGGAAGGCGATGTAGAAACCCGCGGTGGCGACCGCGACCGGCCAGGACACCGACAGCGCCACCAGGCTCACGACCACACCCGCGATCGTTGAGCCGACCATCGGGATCATGTCCATCACCGCGGTGAACACTCCCAGTGCCGCCGCGTACGGGACGCTCATCGGAGCGCACCACGCGAACGTGGCCACTCCGGCAATCGCGGAGGTGGCCACGTTGCCGAGCATGAACCTGCCGATGCGCACCAGGATCTCCTCGGTGATCTCCTGGGTGCGGGCGCGGCGGCTGCCAGGGACCAACTGGTAGAAGAAGCGCTTGATGGCAGGCATGCCGGCCATGAAGTACACCGTCAGGGTCACGACCACGGCAGTCGCGGTGAGGGCGCTGACGACATACAGGCCGGCGCCCAACAGGCCGCCGAAGATGCTGGATCCGCCACCGGAGCCGATCTGGGTCTTGGCCTTGTCCGTGAGGTGGTAGCGGTCCTCCAAGCGGCCCAGGGTCGACTGGTGGTCGTGCAATTGCTGCAGCCAGCCCGGCACCGCGTGGATGAGCGCTTCCACTTCGGTGACCACCGGGGGGACGACCACGGCGAGCAGGCCCGCCACGATCAGGAGCAACACGGCGCACACGATCAGCACCGCGCGCCCGCGCCGGTGCCCCCGCGCCACCAGCCACCCGACCAAGGGTTCCAGGCTGACCGCCAGCAAGAACGCCAGCACTACCAGCAGCAGCACCTGACTGGCCCGGAGCACCGCCTGCGCGACCTGCCACGCCAGGAAGGCCCCCAGGGTGAAGGTGAATCCGGCGACGAACCAGGACCTGCGCCGCATGCCCCGCACATTCAGCGCCGCCGGCCCCGACAGGCCTTGTGCTGGTGGTATCTCGACCGGGTCCTGCGCGGGCCCGGATATCGACGACATGATCTGCCCTCTGCTTTCTGCGACCCGCGGGGCATCGTCATCACTGCAGAGCGATCCCGGCGGCCTGCCACACACCCACCGCGAAGACATCACGGCCAACCGGTCGACTTCCCCCTCTGCACCCTTCCAGACGTGCAGCGAAAGGCCCGCCTCGCGCGATGCGGGGCGGGCCTGCGTGATCTCGCGGCTACGGGAGCGCAATCAGGTGGTGGCCTCTGCGAGCATTCCTTGCCGCAAGCGGTCCAGGACCTTGGTCAGGAGTCTGCTGACGTGCATCTGAGAGATGCCGAGCTCGACGCCGATCTGCGCCTGGGTCATCTCGTCGCCGAAACGCATCTGTAGGATGCGCAGGTCGCGCTCACCCAGCTGCGCCATGAGCGGCTTGAGAACGTGCAGGCGTCCTTCGGAGCGACCTTCCCGGCATCCTCCACCCAAGGCAGGTCTGCCACCGTCGCAACGTGAGTGGCCGGGGAGGCTATCGCTGCGGATGCAGTGGCCATGAGTTGACTCCCGGAGTGTGGTGGCTGCCTGGCGTGCTGAAGCTGCGGATACCCGGTATCACCCCAGCCATTCCCGCCGCACGCCGAACATCTGTTCCGAGATGCATTTCGGCGCGTGTCGCGCACGGACGAAAGCCGCACCGGGTTCATTGCAGAAAGCGTCTGCTGGTGGCCGAAGAGAGGGCTGCGGGGACCCCGTTACCGTGCTCCTGGTGGTCAGCCCTCGTGGCTCTGGAGGAGTTCCTTGACCTTGGCGATGGCGAAGCCCCAGCCCTGCTGGACGGTGGGCTTGCCGGGGACGGCGACTTCTTGCGGGTTGGTCAGTACGTCGAGGAGGACCGGCCCCGGGGTGGCGAAGGCGCGGCGGACGCTGTCGGTGAGGGTGCCGGGGTCGGTGACGCGGATGCCGGTCAGCCCGAGGGCGGTGGCGACCGCGGCGAAATCGGGGTTGTCGAGCTCGGTGCCGAACTCGGCCAGTCCGGCCTGTTCCTGTTCGAGTTTGACCATGCCCAGACGGCGGTTGTCGAAGACGACCAGCTTCACCGGCAACTGATACGTCTTGATGGTCATCAAGTCGCCGAGCAGCATGCTCAGTCCGCCGTCGCCGCAGAACGCGACGACCTGGCGGCCCGGTGCCCACAGCTGTGCGCCCAGCGCCTGGGGCATGGCATTGGCCATGGAGCCGAGGTTGTAGGACCCGATCAGACGGCGGTCACCGTGCATCGTCACGAAGCGGGACAGCCACACGGTGGCCATACCGGTGTCGGAGGTGAAGATCGCGTCGTCGTCGGCGCACGCGTCGACCGCGGCGGCCAGAGCTTCGGGCCGGATGTCGTGGTCGGGGTTGTCCAGTGCGCTGCGCAGCCGTCCGGTCCAGCGCTTGGTGTCGTGCGCGGGTTCGGCCAGGCGCTGCTGGCCATCGTGCCAGGTGGCGAAGTGCTTGCGCGCGGTATCGAGGTGCGCGCGGTCGGGCTTGGCGTCCAGGTGAGGTAGCAGGGCGCGCAGGGTGGCGCCGGTGTCGCCGGCCAGTCCTGCGTCGATGGGTACACGCCGCCCGAGGTTCTGTTCCTGGGTGTCGATCTGGACGACACGGCAGCCGGTGGGGTACCAGTCGCGGTAGGGGAAGTCGGTGCCGAGCATGAGCAGGGTGTCGCACTCGTCGAGTGCGCCGGCCGCGGCGGGATTGCCGATCAAGCCGGTCTGGCCGACCTGGTAGGGGTTGTCGCCCTCGAAGCCCTCCTTGGCCTTGAGGGTGAGCACCATGGGCGCGCCAATGTGCTCGGCCAGTGCCAGGACTTCCTCGCGGGCGTCGCGGGCACCGCGTCCCACCAGCAGGGTCACCTTGGACGCGGCGTTGATGATCTCGGCCGCCTGCAGGATGCCGGGCTCATCGGGGCGGGTGAGCTGGCGGGTCCGGGGGAAGCGGGCGGGACGGTCCTGCGTCAGCTCCTGGTCGCCCAGGTCGCCGGGCACTGTCAGGACCGCAACCCCGCCGTGGCCGACCGCGGCGCGCACAGCCGCCTCCAGGAGACGGGGCATCTGGTCGGGTGAGGTGACGGTGGCGCGGTAGACGGCGACGTCGCGGAACAGCAGGTCGTTGTCGACCTCCTGGAAGTAGTCGCTGCCCATTTCGGCCAGCGGTACCTGTCCGGCGATGGCCAGCACGGGAGTGCGGCTCTTCGCGGCGTCGTAGAGGCCGTTGAGCAGGTGGATCGCGCCCGGCCCGACGGTGCCCATGCACACACCCAGACTCCCGGAAAGCTGGGACTGCGCGCTCGCGGCGAACGCGGCGGCCTCCTCATGGCGGCACCCCACCCACTCCAAACCATCGGTGGTGCGGATGGCGTCGGTCAGCGGGTTCAACGCGTCGCCGACCACGCCGAAGACGTGACCGACCTCCAGTTCCTGCAGGGCGTCGATGATCACACGAGCCACAGTGCGTGCCACGGAAAAATCCTCCGGTTCGTCAGGCGGTCGAGCAGGGAAACGGGCCGGCAGGGCCAGCCGGGTCAGACGGTGAAGCGGTCGGGGTCCGCGGCCTTCCAGTCCGCCGCCCAGAATTCCGGCGCCTGGTGGATCAGCTCGCCCGGCGCCAGGGGCGGGTACAGCTCGGCGTACGAGCGGACGGTGACGGAGTCGATGCGGCGGCGCAGCATGTGCGGGGCCAGGTCTGAGGGTTCGTCCACGCCCATCGACGCCATGATCTGCAGGGCGCTCTTGACGGTCGCTTCCTGGAAGCGCTGGACCCGCCGGGACTTGTCGCCGACGTCCAGGGCGCGTGCCCGGCGCGGGTCCTGGGTGGTCACCCCGGTCGGGCAGGTGTTGGTGTGGCACCGCTGGGCCTGGATGCAGCCCACCGCGAACATCATCGCCCGGGCGGCGTTGGTGTAGTCGGCCCCCTGAAGGAGACGCTTGACCAGGTCACTGCCGGTGGCGACCTTGCCACTGGCCCCGATCTTGATCCGGTCCCGCAGGCCCGTACCGACCAGGGCCTGGTGGACCGTGGTCAGGCCGTCCGTCAGGGGCATGCCCAGGTTGTCGGCGAACTCCAGGGGCGCGGCCCCGGTCCCGCCCTCGGCACCATCGACGATGATGAAGTCGGGTGTGACGCCCTCGTCCAGCATCGCCTTGCACACCGCCAGGAACTGGCTTCGGGAGCCGATGCACAGTTTGAACCCGGTCGGCTTGCCGCCGGACAGCTCCCGCATCCGGGCCACGAAGGCAACCAGTTCGCGCGGGGTGGAGAAGACCTGGTGGTAAGGCGGGGAGATGATGGTCCTGCCTTGCGGGACGCCTCGGACCTGGGCTATCTCCGCGTTGACCTTGGTGCCGGGCAGCACCCCGCCGATTCCGGGCTTGGCCCCCTGACTCAGCTTGAGAGACACGCACCGGACCTGCTCGTGCGCGGCCTTGTCGGCGAACATCGCGGGGTCGAAGCCGCCCTGATCGGTGCGGCAGCCGAAATACCCGGTACCGATCTCCCAGACCAGGTCCCCGCCCGGCCGCAGGTGGTACTCCGACAGGCCACCCTCACCGGTGTCGTGGGCGAAACCGCCCAACGCGGCACCGGAGTTCAACGCGAGGATCGCGTTCGAGGACAGGGAGCCGAAACTCATCGCGGAAACGTTCAGCAACGCCATGTCGTAGGGCTGCTTGCAGCCCGGGCCGCCGACCCGCACCCGCGGCACATCCGTACGCACCGGGTGCGGGGCCATCGATGGGACCAGGAACTCGCTTCCCGTCGCGTACAGGTCCTGCTCCGTGCCGAAGGGCTCCTCGGCGTCGGTTCCCTTGGCACGCTCGTAGACGATGCTGCGGGTGTCCCGGTCGAACGGCCTGCCGTCGACGTTGCGTTCCACGAAGTACTGCTGCATCTCAGGGCGGATGCCCTCCAGGGCGAACCGCAGATGACCCAGCACCGGATAGTTCCGCAGCACCGAATGCCGCCGCTGCACCAGATCCCACACCGCAAGCACCAGCAAAGCCGTCAGCGGTCCCCCGGCAAACCACCACCACGGCGAGGCCACCAGCGCCAAAACGGCACCGGCGACAGCAAGACAACCCAGCAACGCGACCCACAGCATCCTCAGCACACCACGCGCCTACCCCGATCGCGCAGATCAAGCGGTCCTGTGTGGCTGCTTCCGGGTCGGCGTCGGGGACCGGGCCGTCCGGCGGCTGTGGGGCCGCCGGACGCACACGACGTGCCGGTGATGGTGCTCGTTCAGGCGCCTGGCCCCGTGGCAATCGCTTCCGTCGGCAGGCCGCGGGCTGCGAGGCGTCGAGCACTGCCGTCGGCCAGCCGGTAGGACAGCCCCACCACCGCGGTCCGTCCGGTGGCGACACCGTCTGCGAGCACCCGCGAGCGGTCCAGGAGGAGATCCACGGTCTGCCGTACGTGCTCGGCGATGAAGTCGTCGTCCCCGGTGAGCCCGGCGGCGCGGGCGGCCAGGACGCTCGGCGTGACGCGCTCTATGACGTCACGCACATACCCCGTGGTCCCCAGGCCGTCGACGAGGGCGGCACGGGTGGCCGCGACCGCACCGCACGAGTCGTGGCCCAGCACCACGACCAGCGGGCAGTCCAGCACACTCACCCCGTACTCGATGCTCCCCAGCACCTCCGGCCCCGCCACATGGCCGGCAGTACGGACCACGAAGAGGTCACCCAGGCCCCGATCGAAGATGATCTCTGCGGCCAGACGGGAGTCGGAGCAGCCGAACAGCACGGCGAACGGACGCTGGCCGGCCGCGGTCTCAGCGCGGCGCGCGGCGTCCTGGTTGGGGTGTTGCAGCTCGCCGGCAACAAAACGCTGGTTGCCGGCCAGCAGCAGCTCGAAGGCTTCGGAGGGAGTCAGCATCGGGGCCTCAGTCATAGCAGCAGGCTACGACCAGCCCCAGCCCACCACCTCGCAAGGGTCCGCCAAAGGAAGCTCCGGTGCGGTGACCGGGAGACGGATGGTCCTGGGGTCACCAGGCCACCCCAGCCGCTCTCGGATCGCAGGGGCTGAATCTGCGGAAGGCGACGTCAATGGCGGCCGTGTGCGCTGTCCGAGGCGCCGCCGAAGAGCCTGGCGATCAGGCGGAAGGGCAGTGTGACCACAGTGGCGATGGCTGAACCGATGCTTCGCAGGGCATCTGCGATGGCCTTCAACATGAGAACGTGCCTCCAGTCATGCACCACACGCCGAGACGTCGCTGAGATGTGAACGCCGCCGAATCCCGGGCCAGCGGCGGGGCGGGCGCCCGGAATCCCCCTATGGATCATCACGAGCTGATAGAGAGGTAAGGTGGGCGGGCCCGGGCGGCGAAGCCCGGACCCGCTCACCTCCTCAGAGCAGCCCGCGATGACCGTCAGGAGCGACGGTGCTCTGACGACGCTGCGATCAGCGGCCGAGGGCCTTTATGAGTTCGGCCTTGCGCATGGAGGAACGACCCTCGATGCGGCGACGCCGGGCTTCTGCGTACAGCTGGTCGTAAGTGCGGCTGGCCGGCCCGGTGTGGGAGCTCAGGCCGCTGCGCCGCGCCGCGGGGGTGTTCTTGTGCGAGGTGCGAGCGATGGTGCGCGCCGCACTCACCGGAGCGCGATCCTTGCTCACCGCGCGGGTGGTGACCTTCTTGGTGCGTGGTGCGCTCACGCCCCGCTTGGTCGAGCCGGCCTTGATGCGCTCGTTCTGCCGTTTCCCCTTGGCGGTGGAACCTTGCGGCATGTCTGCCTCCTGATATCGCGTGTGGTTGGAGCCGCTCGGTTCTGTCCGGCGGTCCCCGCCGATCGTCGCGTCCGTCGATGAGCCCGGCATCCTGGGTGACGCCATTCGGGGTGGCGCAGCGACATGGGGACCGTGCCGGTACCAGTCCCAGGGGAACCTCGACGTCGACCTTCCGGCAGTCGTCAGCCGGTCCGACGGGTGGGATACAGCGATGGCAGCTGACGAGCCTGCGGTTGAGGTTCCTGGAGCGGAGGCTGGAGGTGCCACCTGGACGTCCACCGGAGTGCGATCCGCCGCGGAGCCCAAACCGCTGGCCGGCCAGGACCCATTCCGTCATGCTCGGGACCTGAGTCGGATCGGCTCACTGATCCCCGTCCTAACAGGATGGGGCGAAGAGCAGGGCGAACTGACGGTCGAGTTGGCGGACACCGTCGGGGTCTGGCGCAGTGATCGCATAGCGCCAGCTCATACCGTCAGCGGGGTCGTCCGCGTACAGCAGCACACCTGCACCGGTGCCGGGATCATAGGCCAGGCCCGCTGCCGCCAGGAGATCTACAGCCTCGGGGAACGTGTACACGCGGTCGGCGCGACGAGTCCCCATCAGCCAAGCGGGCGTCGGGGAGGACGGAAGCAGCCGGGTGATCATGGCGTGCGGGGTCGTGGTCGCCGTGCGCCGCACATTCGCTTCCGTTGCGTACAGCCCACCCTGCCGGGTGACCAAGGCATCAATGCTGTAGGGGCCTCGGTAGCCTCGCGCGGCGAGGTAGTCGCCCAGATCGAGGCCCCATCGCTCCAGCTTCTTCACGGTGTATTCGGGCACGTCGGCCAGTGGTGAGCGGTAGCCGGTGAAGGCACCGTCGCGGGTGCTCATCTCTCCGCTGAACAGCATGCGGGGCTCATGTTCCCCGGTATGGAACTGGGCGCTGACCGATCTGCAGTGGGCGAGGTATTCCTCGACCACCCATTGGCCGGCGGCGGGTTCCGCGGCCAGGGGCAGATCTCTGCCACTGATGAACCGCAGACCGTGGCCACCTGCGGAGCGGTCCGGTTTCACGACGATGTCCTGGTAGGCGCCGATGAGTTCCCGGGCCACGGCCGGGAGCCGCGAGCCATCGCAGAGCTGTCCGTCGGGCAGCCGCATCCCCAGATCCTGTGCTGCGGTCCGGAAACCCGCTTTGGTGTTGAGGAGCGCGGTGACAGCAACAGCGTCCGGGCCCGCCGCCCGAGTGCTGAGATCGTAGGGCGAGATCGGGATGTCGAGCTCCGCCGCGAGTGCCACCGTCGCGCTGTCCAGAGCAGTGGGCAAGAGGCGGTATCCGGGCCGCTGTGCAACGAGGTCGCGCAGCGATGTGAGCGCGCGGGTGGACCGCACGGTGTCGGCCATCGCCGCCCCCGCGACATCCGGAACGGTGAGGACGCCGATCGCGTCGATCGGCATGTCCAGCACGGAGCAGGCGTAGCGGATGAATGCCGGCGACAGCGGGACCGGGGTGAGCAGCACATCCCCTGGGCGCGCAAGCCAGATTTCACGGGGAGCCTGGAGCGACCACCGCCGGAGTATCGCGCTCTGTTCAAGGTCTATGGCTGTGTCGGAGGCGAAGTTCGCCAGAATGACCAACGGTCTGTCGCGTGGGCGGGGTGGCAGCATGGCCAACTCCTCGTTCACTACGGTGAATCATGGGTGCCCTGCCGGCGGGCGCACTTTCCGGTCGGGCTCAGTGCTGAGGCGCGACTTCCGGTGGCGGGGCTCCGTCCGGCACAGGCCGCGTTGCTCCGCCGAGCGGTGTGCGCAGGGCGGTACTTCCGTCCCGCCAGGCGGACAGAAGATGGTCGGCGAGGAGGTTCTCCAGATGCCCGGTGGCCTCGATACCCAGAACGATGTCCGGTGCGAGGTACGGCTCGTCCTCGAGAAGTCCGCCGATCACATCGCGGCGGACCAGTTGTTCATGGACCGCGTCGGCTTCCACATGCTCGTCGTAGAACCGTTGCGCGGCGGCACCTGCTCCGACGCGTCTCATCGCCTTCGCCATCCTCCGGGATCCCGGGGACGAGGTCACTTCCACTGCGGCGAAATGACCGACCAGCGCACCGCGCAGGGATCGGTGGAGTCCGAACAGGGACATCAGGTTGACCGTGGCCAGCGCTTGAGCGGGCCCCTCCTCGAGGTAGCGCCCGTAGGCGATGTCGAGATCGAGGTCGGCCATCAGGTCGGCGAACAGCTGCGCGTGGATGTTCTCCGCCCTGCCGGCACCGAACTCGTCGAACTCGATGGCCACCATGGCCGCCTTCGCTCGCCCCCGCAGCCTCGGCACCACCCACAGGTGGGGGTCCGCCTCCTTGAGGTGGTAGAGCGAGCGCAGAGCCGCATACTCCCGAATCTGCCAGCGCTCCCCCTCGCGTTGCAGGTGGTGGCTCACGCTGTGGCCGTCGTCCTCCACCGGCTCCACCAGCAGCGCGTCCACTGTCTGTCGCACGTCGCTGCCGCCTGAGGTGTGCGCGCGAAGGGCGCTCAGAAAGATGCCCTCGGCGGCTGCACGCACGCGCAGCAGAGCGGGGTCCCATTCCAGGCCCTCGTCGACCGCCTCGAAACCGCGGTAATGCAGTTCGTACAGGACGTACAGAAGAAGCTGGAGATCATCGCCGTAGGGATCGGCTTGACGGATCTCGCCCTCGGAGGGCAACGGCGTACGCCGGCCGCTCAGGGCGGCAAGAACGCTGCCGGAGAGAGGTCCGCGTGCTGGAGGCAGGCTCGGTTCCGAAGTGATACGGCCAAGGTGTTCCGTCTGACGAGTGGTCACGGTGCTCCCTCCTTGTCCTGCCTTCCGTCCGTCCCTTCGACTCCACGTCCGGAAGTCGCTCCGGCTCCGCACGCCGGGGCTCGGACGGTGTCGGCCGCGGCGGGAATGTGCTCCCGACGGCGATGGCTGGTGTCACACCAGGGGTGGATGCGGCTGCGCCGACAGGTGCAGAGCGCGACGACGACCCGATCGGAGACCACCAGCTTCCCGTCGTCCGTCATCACTTCGACGGGACCCTCCACGAGGATCGGGCCGCCGTCCACCACGGTCACGCGGCGCGGTTGTTCAGTCCTTGTGTGCACGGATGATCACCAGTTCTTCCCTGTCGGTGCCGGCCGGCACCACACCACGCTCCCGGAGCCATGACAGTCGCCCGCGCATCACCGGTCCGAAGGGGATCGCCACCCGATCACTGACCGAAGCGCTCAGCCCTGCCCGGACAAGTCGGCTCACCGTTTCCTCCGGGCCGCTGAACCCCGAATGGACCATGAGCAACACGCCGCCCGGACGCAGCGCGGTAGGAGCGGCTTCACAGATCCGGTCCACCAAGGCCCGCCCATCGACACCTGCGTCCCATGCGCGGCGGGCACCACGTCGCGGCAGTTGCGCACTGGCCGAGGGTACGTACGGCGGGTTGGAGACCAGCACGTCGAACGAACGGCCCGGCACTACCGACAGCAGATCCCCGCGCAGGACGCGGACCGGCAGACGGGCAAGCGATGCGTTCAACCGCGCCGATGCCACGGCCCGACGGCTGATGTCCACCGCCGTCACCCTGGCGCCCAGCCGAGCAGCATGCAGAGCCAACGCCCCACTGCCGGTGCACACGTCCAGGACGTCCATCCCCGCACCGACACCCTCCCGCCCCATGGCAGCTGCCAAAAGCGAACTGTCGGCCTGTGGGCTGTACACGCCAGGCAATCGCAGGATCCTGCCCGCCCACGGAGACAACTCGCTGGTGACGCTCACCGCAGCCTCTCGGGTCATCACACCACCGCCACCGCCGGACGGCTCCTGTGCCAGGCTCCGCCCGTCCGAGCCGCGCCGCGACCTTTCCGGGGCCGTACCGCTCCGCCATTCCACAGCCGAAGACCGCCAGCCGGCGTCACGGCCTTCTCTTCCTGAATTCAGCACCGTTCGACCTTTCAGCGGGCCAACCCACACAAATCCCGCGTGCCCCGGCTTCCCCTTCCCACACATCACCCCCGTCACGGGCCTCACAACACCGCTCACGGGACCCGGCACAACCGGGCGAGAACGACCTGCTGCCCGTCAGGGCAGTGGGGTGCCGCCGGTGGCGTTCAGAATCTCCCCGGTGATGTAGCCGGCTTCCTGAGAGGCGAGGAAGACATAGGCGGGAGCCATCTCAGCCGGCTGCGCCGGCCGCTGAAGGGGCGATTGCTTGCCGAACTCGGCGACCTTCTGGGGGGACATCGTGGCGGGGATGAGAGGAGTCCACACCGGACCGGGGGCGACCGCGTTGACCCGGATCCCCTCGGTTGCGAGTTGCTGAGCCAGACCCTGTGTGAAGGTGACGATGGCACCCTTGGTCATGGCGTAGTCCAGCAAGTGCGGGCTGGGCTGGTAGGCCTGGACGGAGGCGGTGTTGATAATGGACGACCCCGGAGCCAGATGGGGAAGGGCAGCTTTGCTCAGCCAGAACATCGCGTAGAGATTGGTCTTCATGACGCGGTCGAACTGCTCGGTATCGATGGCTGACAGGCCATCGGGCTGAGACATCTGGTAGGCCGCGTTGTTGACCAGGACGTCCAGGCCACCGAGCTGGTCCACCGCGCGGCGCACTACAGCGCCGCAGTAGTCCTCCTGCCGCACGTCGCCCGGCACGGCAAGCGCCCGACGTCCCGCGTGCTCGATCAGCCGGACGGTCTCCTGTGCGTCCTCCTCCTCGCTCGGCAAGTAGGAGATTGCCACGTCCGCGCCCTCACGAGCGAAGGCGAGCGCAACGGCACGACCGATCCCGGAATCCCCTCCGGTGATCAGAGCCTTTCTGTCCTGCAACCGGCCGGAGCCGCGATAGGTGTCCTCGCCGTAGTCAGGCTCCGGATCCATGGCTCCGCTCAGCCCCGGATGGGTTTGATCCTGCTCCTCGAATTCCGGCTGCGGGTACTGCTCCGCGGGGTGACGTGGAGAGAACTGATCTGGAGACACGGAGAGCTCCTGGGGTATGACGAAGGGTGCATGCTTGATGAGTGGTGCATGCCGGGGCGATACGACTCGCTTCACCCTTCGCGTGCCCGGAAGCGCCTGCCCCTAACGCCCTCAATAAGCTCATTTCACCAGATTGGGCACGCACAGAGGGGGGCTCGCGCAGCCCCTCACCACCCCGGTCGCCGCGCACCAGCGCGCCAGGAGTCCGTCGGCGGGCCTGGCCGGACGCGTCGCACAGCGCTCCGTGCGGAGTGCGCCGCGCGACCGCCGGCACTCCGCCGAGCAAGGCGCGTGGCAGCGCCCGGCCTCCCGAATCTGCGGCCCTCACAGCAGGGCGTACGGGTGTGTCAATTTAACGCTCTGTCTCACATTCGGTGGTGACGCCGAGTGGCGCAGGTCGTTGATGTGAGTGCGAAGGCGTCGGCGATGCGCTGGACGAGCCTCCGCTTACATCGAGTCGGCACCGAGGGTCCGCAGAGGCGGGAAGGCGGGAACCGGACCGAGGGTCACGGTGCCCGGGCGGGCGAGACGGGTCAGGCCGCGGCGGTAGACGGCGATGGCTTCCTGGGTGCGGCCCTGCCGGTTGAGCAGATCTCCGAGGAGGCGGCAGGTGTCGGCCAGGTCGCCGATGACGTCGGCTTCTTCCTGCAGGGGGATGGCGGCCAGGTATTGCTGCTCGGCCCCCCCGGTGTCGCCTCGTTCTTCGTGGATCAGCCCGAGCAGCCGGTGGGCGGCAGCGGCGTGCACGGCACCCCGGCCTGGTCCGAGCCCCTTGAGGAGGTCGAGCAGGAGTTGCTCGGCGTCGGTGTCGTGGCCGCGGCGGCGGCGGACATCGGCGAGTTCGACCTCGACCTGCACGGCGTAGAACGTTCCTCCGGTCTCCCGGAGCATCTCGCGCGCCGTGCGCAGTTCGTCTTCCGCTTCGGCCAGGCGGCCGTGCTGGGTGTGCAGATAGCCGTGCATCCAGTGGCACAGCGCCAGTTCCGAGCGGATTTCGCGCCGCTGGTAGAGCTCCTGGGCTTTCACCAGGTAGTTCTCCGCGTCCTCGTAGCGTCCCTGGGCGGCCAGGGTTCGGGCGACGGACCGGTGGAGGCCGGCAATCGCGACAGGGTCTTTCACCTGGGGAGCGAGGTCGAGGGCAAGGCCGGCGGCCTTGGCGGCGCGCTCGTAGGCCCCGAGGTCCATGTACGGGGTGATGACGGTGACGTACAGCAGAAGCAACGCCTCGGGGTCCGGCAGGCCCTCGGCGTTCAGTTCGTTGATGGTCTTCTCCAGCAGGTAGCAGGCGTAGCGCACGTCGCCTTCCAACTGGTGGGCGGTGGCCAGGCCGCGCACCGCGCGGACCCGCGAGGGAAGCGGCTCGTCCGCCATCAGGCTTTCGGCCCGCTCGAACTGTGAGCGCCCCTCTGCCAGCGCGCCGCGCCGCAACATGCAATGCCCGAGTGAGACCCGCAGCTGTGATTCAAGGTCGTGGAGTTGGTGCGCTTGCGCCTGCTCGATGAGGCCGATCAGCAGCGATTCGGCATCCGTGCTGGAGCCGCTGTCCATCAGAGCGCTCGCCTGTGCGAGGCCCTCCCGCAGTTCGGCCCGCAGTTCGGCCGGGACCCCGGTCGCCAACTGCTCATAAGTGGTCCCGAGTTTGCCGGCGAAGTAACGCAGCGCTGTCTCGGACGCCCTGACTTTTCCGGCTTCGACGGTGGAAACGTACGCCGGAGTGTATTTGGGTTCGGCCAACTGGCGCTGAGTGAGCCGCAGGCCGGTCCGCAGGGACTGAACGCGTTCCCCGATCCCCTTGGCGTCGCCGGGCGCGCCGTCGTCCGTACCACCGATGGGCATGCGCACCTTCCTGGCTTCGCGCGGGCGGACGCCCTCGGCACAAGTCCTATCACGCCCCCCGGCACGGGCACCTGCTTGAGCCGTCCACGAGCCGACCGGCTCTCGGTCGCATGAACGCGATGTGACTGCCCCGGAGCCCTTGGGGTGCGCGGAGCGTCCCCAGCGCAACCGGGAGCGTCTCCATCAATACGTCCATTTGCATGGTAGCGGGACCCACTGGACCAGCGGGCCGAGGGCACACTCCGTCTCCTCCCGGTCCGGTCCGGCCGCGCCCGAGTCCTCCCCCGTGGCCGCATCGGGCACGGGATCGCTCCGGCGCCCGGCCGGACCGTCGTGACCCAACCGAGGCCAAGCAACCCGTCGGTAGGCCTTGCGGACCCCGACCACGAGCCCTAACTTAACTCCACATGTAAGTGAGATTATCCGCTCACTTACATGCAGTTTCCGTGTTGACCCTGGTGATTGAGGCGTCATGTCCGATCCGCAGCAAGCCGTAATACCCCGGGCGGCGACGGCTCCGCCTGACGGGACCGACAACGCCGACGAGCGGCCGGGGCAGTCCCCGGCCCGGCTGGCCTGGGCCCGGTTCCGCAGGGACCGCGTCGGGATGGTGTGCCTGGGTGTGGTCCTCGGCGTGGTCGTGATCGGGGCGCTGGCCCCGGTGATCGCGTGGGTCTACGGCAAGAATCCCGCCGAGCACTACGGGCAGGACGATGCCGGCCTGCTCACCGACAGCGGGTACCCCGCGGGCGCCAACGGCGGGATCGGCGCTCGCTTCTGGTTCGGCCTGGAACCCGGACTCGGGCGGGACGTGTTCACCCAACTGCTGTACGGCATCCGCACTTCACTGCTGATCGCGGTGTCCTGCGTGCTGATCACCAGCCTCATCGGCGCGGTGGTCGGTATCGCGGTGGGCTATCTGGGCGGGGTGGTGGAGAAGGGCTTCGAGTTCGTCGCGAACGTGATGCTCGCCTTCCCCTCACTGCTGCTGCTGATCGCCCTCACCCCGGTGATCAATTCCCGGCTGGTCGCACCGGACCAGAACGAGCCGGCCTGGATGCAGTTCACCTCAGTGATCCTGGTGCTGTCGCTGTTCGGGTGGATCACCCAGGCGATGGTGCTGCGGTCGGTGGTGCGGTCCCTGCGTGAACGGGAGTTCGTCAAGGCCGCGCGGGCGCTGGGGATGAGCCGGCGTCGGATCGTGCTCACCGAACTGCTGCCCAACCTGTGGGGCCCGGTGATCGTGCACATCACCGTCGCGGTCCCCGCCTACGTCGCTTTCGAGGCGGCTCTGTCCTTCCTGGGACAGGGCATCAACGAGCCCGTCCCGGACTGGGGCCGAATGATCGGCCACGCCGGGCAGGTCTTCTACTCCGACCCCACCTACATGCTCTTCCCCGGCGGAGCAATGTTGATCTTCGTTCTGGCCTTCAACCTGCTCGGCGACAGCGTCCGTGACGCACTCGACCCCAAGTCCGCGTGAACCGAACCCTCCAAGGAACTCCCGCGATGAGAACCATGTCCCGCGCCCTGTGCGCAGCGATCGCCGCTTCCACCTCCCTCGCCGTGCTCTCGGCCTGCAGCTCCGCGGGCGGCAACACCGGTACCCAGCACGGCAAAGCGCCCG
Source organism: Streptomyces sp. SID13666 (assembly GCF_010548325.1). NCBI lineage: Bacteria > Bacillati > Actinomycetota > Actinomycetes > Kitasatosporales > Streptomycetaceae > Streptomyces > Streptomyces sp. SID13666. The sequence continues at coordinate 404,789 of NZ_JAAGLX010000003.1, forward strand.
CCATCAAAGCCGGCCAGAGTGCGGTGCGGATGGGTACCGAGGCCGAGAGCCATGGCCCGGCGCCGGTCATCTCCGGTGCGGGACGGGGCGGGACCGTCACCGTGTTGGACACCGCCGACTACGACCACCTCGACCCACAGAAGGTGTACGTCTCCCAGGGCTATGACGTGCTGAACATGGTGGACCGGCAGCTCACCGGCTATACCGTGATCAACGGGCAGCGGGTCCTGGTCGGTGACCTGGCCACGAACACCGGTCAGGCATCGGACCAGGGCAGGACCTGGACGTTCCACCTCAAGTCCGGTGCGACCTGGCAGGACGGCCAAGCCGTCACCGCCCAGCAGGTCAGGTACGGCATCGAGCGCTCCTTCCAGAAGGGTTTCGAGAACGGCCCGGTGTACTGGCAGGAGTGGCTGACCGGCACCAGCACGATCACCGACGCCCAGAAGAAGTACGCCGGGCCCGCCACGGGGGACATGCCCGCCATCGTCACCCCGGACGCATCCACCATCGTGTTCCACTTCCCCAAGCCGCAGTCCGACGTGCCGTTCGCCGCCGCGCTGGGAACCGCCAGCCCGGTCCGCAAGGACAAGGACACCGGCAGCGCCTACGACCTCAGTCCGTACTCCTGCGGGCCCTACCAGATCGCCGCGCACACCCAGAACGTGTCGATGAAGCTCGTCCCCAACCTGCACTGGAAGGCCGACACCGACCCGATCCGCTACCAGTACGCCGACGCCTACGAGTTCGGTTTCGGCAAGGAACTGGTCAACATCGACCAGCAGATGCTGTCCACCGCCGGCAACGGCCCCACCACCATGAGCCTCAGCAACGCCATCGCACCCTCTCTGAACGACACGGTCAACAACCGCGCGGACCGTGGGTCGATCGCCTACCAGCCGCAGGGGATCTTCGGCTACTGGTTCGCCATCAACACAGCCCGCATCACCGACGTGAATCTGCGCACGGCCCTGCTGTACGCCTTCCCCAAGGAGCAGCTCAGGCAGCTGCAGGGCGGTGCGTTCGCAGGTCAGTACGGCACCACCGTCACCACCCCTGATCTGCTGGGCTACCGCGACTACGACACCTTCCACGCTCCGGCGCGCGGTGACGTGGCCACCGCCCAGAAGTACCTGGCCCGCTCGGCGCAGAAACTCAGCACCTTGGTGTACGCCTACCGCAGCGGGGACGGGGCCGGACAGCAGCAGGTGCAGGTGCTGGCCTCGGCCTACGCCAAGATCGGTATCCATGTCGTGGCCAAACCGCTCGACGCGACGACGTACTACGACACCATCGGTGCCAAGGGCGCACCGTACGACATGTTCCTGACCGGCTGGGGAGCGGACTGGCCCTCCCCGTCGACGGTACTGCCCAACGTCTTCGACGCCCGGCAGGGCCCCTGGTACGACTCCTCCCGGTTCGACAGCTCCGCCGACACCGCGGAGTTCGACCGCATCGCGGCCCTGAGCGATGCCTCCGCCAAGGCCGCCGCGTACATCGCCCTGGAGAAGAAGATCATGGCCGGCGTCCCGGTCATCCCCTACCTGTACTCGCAGGGCTACCAAATCCACGGGGTGAACCTGCGGCTGCCCCGGGCGGCGAACGGCAATCCCCTCAACGGCGCCCACGTGGCCTGAACGGAGTCGACAGATGCTCGCCTTCGCAGTGCGGCGCACCGCCCAAGTCCTCGCGGTCCTCGTGGCCATCAGTGCCGTGACGTTCGCGCTGTTCTACGCCGGCCCGCAGGACGCCGCACGCAGCGCCTGCGGCGCCAAGTGCGACGCCGCCGCCGTGGCCTCGATCCGGCACGGAATGGGCCTGGACCAGGCGGTGCCGGCGCAGTACTGGCACTACCTCAGCGGGTTGGTCGCCGGCCGCACCCTGCAGGACATCAACGGCGCCCCGGTGGCCTGCCCGGCACCGTGCCTGGGGTACTCCTACTTCCTGCACGAGCCCGTGGTGACCGCGATCGGCCAGGCGTTCCCGGTCACGCTGTCCCTCACGCTCGGCGCGGTCCTCGTGCTCGCCGTCATCGGTGGCGGCACCGGCTTCCTTTCGGCGCTCTTCCCGCGCAGTTGGCTGGACCGGGCTCTGAACACCTTCACCTTGGTCGGCGCCAGCGTCCAGCTCATCTTCATCGGCTACGCCGTCCAGTACTACCTGGTCTACCAGGCGCATCTGCTGCCGCAGCCCGGCTACACCTCTCCCTGGCACGATCCCGCCGGCTGGTTCCGCGGGATGCTGGTTCCCTGGCTGATGCTCGGCTGGGTCAGTGCCGCGGTCTACGCCCGCCTCGCCCGCACCCAGATGCTCGACACGATGGGCGAGGAGTACATCCGCACCGCCCGCAGCAAGGGGATGGGCTGGTGGCAGGCCCATCTGAAGTACACCGCGCGTGGCAGCGCGGCACCGCTGGTCCAGCTCATCGGCCTGGAGATCGGCTGGCTGCTGGGCGGGTCGGTGATCGCCGAGACGGTCTTCGGCCTCAACGGAGTCGGCAAGCTCGCCCTGACCGCCATCACCCAGAACGACCTGCCGACCGTCGTCGGCACGGTACTGCTCGCCGCGCTGTTCGTGGTGGTCTTCGTCGCCCTCACCGACTGCCTGATCGCGCTGCTCGACCCGCGTATCCGCCTGTCGTGATTCCCAGCCGGGCCGTCCCACCGCCCCAGCCCATGCCCGCCGCCGTTCCGCTTCCTTCCGTGCGCCCACCAGGGAGTTCGCCATGTCTCTGCCATCGCTTCAGGCTCCGCCGGCCGTCGCGGCGCCACCCGCACTGCGTGTCCGCGGCCTGGACGTCACCTTCGCGGCGCGCGGCAACCGAGTGCACGCAGTGCGGGATCTGTCCTTCGACCTTCAGCGCGGCGAGGCCCTGGGCATCGTCGGAGAGTCGGGTTCGGGCAAGACCGCGGCGCTGCTCGCCCTCATGGGACTGCAGCCCCGGGCGACCACCCACATTTCGGGCAGTGCGCTACTGGCCGGGGAGGAACTGGTCGACGCGCCCGAGACGGTGATGCGCCACGTGCGCGGAAACCGCATCGCCATGATCTTCCAGGACGCGCTGGCCGCCCTCAGTCCCTTCCACCGCGTCGGTGCCCAACTGGAGGAGATGTACCGGCTCCACCACCCGCGGGCCGGCCGGACCCGGACCAGGACCCGAGCCGTGGACATGCTCGACCGGGTCGGCATCCCCGAGCCCGACCGCAGATCCCGCCAGTACCCGCACCAGTTCTCCGGCGGCATGCGTCAACGCGTCTGCATCGCCATGGCCCTGATGAACGAGCCTGAGATCGTCATCGCCGATGAGCCCACCACCGCCTTGGACGTCACCCTCCAGGCACAGGTGCTGGCGCTCCTCAACGACCTGCGACGCGACCTGTCCCTGTCCCTGGTCCTCATCACCCACGACTTCGGCGTGGTCGCCGAGACCACGGACCGCACACTGGTGATGTACCGGGGCGAGAAGGTCGAGGAAGGTCCCACCGACGCGCTCCTGGCCGCCCCCCAGCACCCCTACACCCGCGCGCTGGTGGCCGCCGTGCCCACCATGGACACCCCGCCCGGCATTCGGCTGGCGACGGTGTCCGCCGCGACCACGCCACCTGCCCCGCGGGCCCCCACACCGGTGTCACTCAGCAACCGGGCTGCCGCGCCCGCCGCAACCGGGGCCGACATCCTGTCCGTCCAGGAACTGACCGTCGACTACGCCCCTCATTCGCTGCTGCGGTGGCACGGGACACCCCGGTCGTACGCCGTGCACGACGTGAGCTTCACCATCGGCGCCGGCGAAAGCTTCGGCCTGGTCGGCGAGTCGGGCTGTGGAAAGAGCACCACCGCGCAGGTCGTCATGGGCCTGATACGGCCCACCGCCGGCACGGTCGCGTTCCGCGGCACCGATGTGACGGCGGCCTCAGGACCGGTCCGCACGGAGCTTGCCCAGCGCGTCCAGATCATTTTCCAGGACCCCTACGCCTCCCTCAACCCCCGGCGCAGCGTCGCGCAGATCATCACAGCACCGCTGCGCGTCCACACCGGCCTGGATGCCGACGCACGCCGCGAGCGGGCCGCCGAACTGCTGGAACAGGTCGGACTCGAACGCCTGCACCTGGATCGCTATCCGCACGAATTCTCCGGCGGGCAGCGCCAGCGCATCGGCATCGCCCGCGCGCTGGCCCTGGGGCCGGAACTCCTGATCGCCGACGAACCGGTGTCCGCCCTGGACGTCTCGGTGCAGGCCCAGGTGCTCAACCTGCTGTCCGATCTCCGGGACGAACTCGGCATCTCCTACCTGTTCGTCTCCCACGACCTGGCCGTCGTGCGGCACTTCTGCGACCGCATCGCCGTCATGCGAGCCGGCCGGATCGTCGAGACCGGCACCCGCGAGGAGATCTTCGAGACTCCCCAGCACCCGTACACGCGCAGCCTTCTCGACGCGGTCCCCTGCTTCCGCACCACCGCCTGACCCAGCCGCCTGCCCCCGATATCCATGAGGCTTCGATGACCGCGCACCGACCGCCCGCCGAGAAACCCACGACCGAGCAGCCGCCCGCCTACCGGCAGGCCGGGCTCCGGCTGACCGAGCACGTCTTCACGGTGCCACTGGATCACCACCGTCCCGACGGCGAGCACATCGAGGTCTTCGCCCGCGAAGTCACCGCCCCGGGGGCCGACTCGGATGGGCGGCCTTGGCTGCTCTACCTCGAAGGCGGCCCCGGCTGCGCCGCCCCGCGGCCGCTGGACACCCAGACGGCCGGCGGCTGGCTCGCCCGCGCCGCCCGCGACTACCGCGTGCTCCTGATGGACCAGCGCGGTACCGGACGCTCCGCTCCCCTGAACCGGCAGACCCTCCCGCTGCGCGGCACTGCCCGTCACCAGGCGGAGCATCTGCCCTTCTTCCGGGCCGACTCCATCGTCCGCGACGCCGAGATGATCCGCCGCCAACTGACCGGCGGAAGGCCGTGGAGCGTGCTCGGGCAGAGCTTCGGCGGATTCTGTACGGTCACCTATCTCTGCCTGGCGCCCGAAGGACTGCGTGAGGCGTTCATCGTCGGCGGCCTGCCCGGGCTGGACTCGGATGCCGAAACCGTCTATCGCGCGGCCTACCCCCGCATGGAACGCAAGAACGTCGCTTACTACGCCCGCTATCCCGAGGACGAGGAACGGGCCCGTAGCATCGCCCGGCACCTCAGGGAGCACGAGGTCGTGCTGCCCGGCGGCCTGCTGTTGACCGCCGAGGCATTCCAGAGTCTGGGCATCCTGCTGGGAACCATCGACGGCGCGACCCGCCTGCACTACCTCCTCGAAGGCGCCTTCCTGTCCGGAACCCGGGGCCCCGAACTGTCCGACGCCTTCCAGCACCAGGTGCAGTCCCTGCTGTCCTTCGCGACCCGACCGCTGTACGCGGTGCTGCACGAGGCCGCCTACGCCCAGGACGGACAGCCGACCGCGTGGGCGGCCGAACGCGTCCGCGCGGAGTTCCCGCAGTTCGACGCCTGCGCCGCTCTCGAAGACCCGCACGCCCGGCTGCTGTTCACCGGCGAAACCATCCACCCCTGGCACTTCCGCATCGACCCCGCGCTGCGGCCGCTGCGCGACACGGCCCAACTGCTGGCCGAGGACACGTCGTGGACACCGCTGTACGACAAGGCGCTGCTGGCCGCCAATCAGGTGCCCACCTGCGCGGTCGTCTACCAGGACGACTTGTACGTCGACGCGGGCGATTCGCTGCGCACCGCGGCAGCCATCGGCAGCACCCGCACCGTCGTCACGGGCGACCACGAGCACGACGGTCTGGCCGCAAGCGGCACCGCCGTGCTGGACATGCTGCTCACCGCCGCCCGAGGCGACGGCTGACACCGGGTCCGGCCACCCACTCCCCCCCATCTCCCGGGACATCAGGCCCCGGGCAGCCCCCCACAGAAAGGTCGGACGATGTCTCGGAGAAAGATACTCACCGCGCTCGGTGTGGCACTGGTGCTGGCAATGGCACTCCTGCTCCCCGCCCAGAGCGCGAATGCTTCCACCTGCTGGTACGGCTCGTGCTTCAGCTACGTCTCGGGCCAGCAGGAGGTCAGCGCCACCGGCGCCTCCGTCACCATGACCCAGGCCACCCCCCAGGTCACCGCCGGCCACTCGCTGCAGGAATTGGCCCTGCGCACCGACGACCGCAGCGCCATCGTCGAGATCGGCTGGATGGTCGACCCGGTCACCAACGGCGACTACCAGCCTCACCTGTTCGTCTACCACTGGGTGAACAACCAGACGTCCTGCTACAACGGCTGCGGCTTCGTGCCCACTTCCAGCAGCATCAGGGCCGGCATGACCGTCCGCTCCGGCACCTCGGCCAACTTCAGCATCATCAACTACAGCGGCAACTGGTACGTGTACTACGACAACCAGCCCTTCGGGTACTTCCCCGGCTCCTTGTGGGGCGGACGGTTCACTGCCGCGCAGAACGTCAGCGCCTTCGGAGAGGTGGCCGACTCCGGGCAGACCAGCTGCGACGACATGGCCAACGGCCAGTACGGCAGCGGCTCCGGCGCCTCCTCCATCGCCGGCTACCAGCTCTACGGAGCCAACTCGGCCCCGCACTTCTCCGTCTCCGCGACCGACCCCAGTTACTACAACTCCGGTCACGCCACCGCCACTTCCTTCACCCTCGGCGGCCCTGGAGCCTGCTGACCGGCGCGTCCCATGCCCGGGTGCGGCTGCGGACGGTCCTCCCCCACCCCCTTCCGCAGCCGCACCCGTACCACGTTCGTGTCAGGGCCGTCCGGACTTCTGCGCGCCGGCCGGACGACCTGACACGACGCGGCCACAAGCCGAAACCCCCAGGTGGCGTGCGTCGACCACGCCCGCCACCGCCTCCCGCCCTCACCGAACAGCCAAAACCCACATCCACTCCTTGGAGCCACCATGCACCTACGCACCTCCTTCGCGGTCGGCCTCGCCGCTGCCGCCGCCCTCGCCGTGCTGACCGGGTCGCCGGCACACGCCACCGAACCGACACCCGCCACCGCCACCTCCAGTGCCCCGACTGTCCCGCCTGCCGCCGACGCGACCACCCCGACCGGCCCCACCTGCTGGTTCGGCGCCTGCTACGACTACGTCTACGGCCGCCAGACCACCGACACCGCCGGCGCGGCGGTCCGGATGGAGATCTCAGATCCTGAGGTCAACCCCACACAGATCGGCGAACATTCCCTTCAGGAGCTCGCCCTGCAGGACACCAACCGGGTCTCCACCGTCGAGGTCGGCTGGACCGTCGACCCCCAGCTCAACGGCGACAGCAAACCGCACCTGTTCGTCTACCACTGGGTCGACGGCCAGACGTCCTGTTACAACGGCTGTGGCTTCGTCCCCGTGTCCACCAAGTTCACCGCCGGGATGGCCCTGCGCCCCGGCCACGCTGCCGACTTCGCGATCCGCAACATCGGCGGCGACTGGTGGATCTCCTACGACCACCACGACGTCGGATACTTCCCCGGCTCCTTGTGGAAGGGCACCTACTCCCGGGCCCAGGTCGTCACCGCCTTCGGCGAAGTCGCCGCCAACACCGCCGACGTCCCCTCCTGTACCGACATGGGCAACGGACGACCTGGCGCCTCCCCCCGCGCCTCATGGATATCCGACTACCGCCTGTACAAGGCCGCGGACAAGCCTCGTTTCACCGTGAGCGCCAGCAGCCCCCAGCTCTACACCTACGGCAAGGCCAAGGCCACCTCCTTCCGCCTCGGCGGGTCCGGCAGCGGCCGGTGCTGAAGACCGCGGTGAGCGCCGACGGTCACAGCACCCGCTGACAACCGCGGCACACCGCAAACCGCGGGGCCGGTGCTCACATCCCGTCAACCGGCCCCGCACCCCGCCCACCCCGTACCGCAACCAACCCACGTGCCGCACATAGGGGATCAGCCAATGGATGCATCCGCCCCCGCCGCCCCGCGATGCCACTGCGGGCAGGCACTGCACCGCTGCTCCGGCTGCGCGGCATGGCGCTGCGAGCACTGCGAGCCCTATCAGTCCGACGACTGCGGCACGTCAGTGCCCGCGAAGGCGTATCCGAGCAGCAGCGCATCACCCCTCGGCCCGGGTGGAGCCACATTCGTCGTCATCGGCGCAACCAGCCTGGCCAGGCGGGTCTGCGCGGGACTGGGCCGGCACCGCACACGCCACCTTCCCGAACCGGACGACCATGAACTCGCGCAAGCCACCGCCGACGGGCCGCCAGGTGTCGCCGTCCTCGTCCACGATGACGTATCCGCTCTGCGCTACGCCCTCGCGGTCCGCCACGTGCACCCCGACGTGCCGCTCGTGGTCTGCGTATTCGACCGCACCATCGCCGAGCAGCTGCGGACCCTCCTGCACCGGTGCACCGTACTGTCCCCCGCCGAACTCCTCGCGCCGACCCTGGCAGGACTGTGCGCGGACCCCGCGACCCTCGCCCTGCTCCGAACCGACCGCCGCACCACCACCGCGGTACGCCGGCAACACGCCACTGTCGTCCGCACGCCCTGGCGGGACAGCTCAGCCGCCCGGCGCCAGGCTCTTGTCGGGCGCCTGAGCGGACAACTACGCCCTCACGACACCGATGCCCGCCTGCTCCTCGGTGGCCTGGCCGGCATCGCCACCGTCCTCGGACTGGACTGGGCCTGGTCGACCATCGCCTTCCACGAACCCGCCGCGTACGCCCTTGCCGCGGCCGCACGCGTCATCGCCGGTGTCGGCCCTGCCCCTGACCACCGCGGTCACACCGCCTACCAGATGGTCTCCACCGCGATGATGCTCACCACCGTCGGCCTCACCGCGCTGCTCACCGCCGGCCTCGTCAACCGCATGAGCGGCTCCCGGCACGTCGGCATCCTCGGCCCGCGGGCCGTACCGCGCTCCGGTCACGTCCTGGTGGTCGGCCTGGGGCAGGTCGGCATCCGCCTGTGCCACACCCTGCTGCAACTGGGTATCCCCGTCGTCGGCATCGAACGCAACCCCACCGCGGCCAATCTGCGCCTGGCCCGCTCCCTGGGCATACCCGTCGTTCTGGCCCACGCCGAGGACCGCAGTGTCCTGCAGCGCCTCGGACTGCGCCGTGCCCGCGCCCTGGCCGCGATGGGATCCGACGAGCGCGACAACGTCGCGGTCGCCGTCGCCGCGCATGGCGCCGCGCCCGGCATCCGCGTCGTACTGCGGGCAGGCGAGAACGAAGCCATAGCGGAGACCCGGTCCCTGCTGCCGCTCGGTCACACCCGCGACATCACCAGGGCCAGCGCCGTCTTCGTCATCTCCCACCTCACCGGCGAGCAACCGCGTCTGGTCGTGTCCGACACCGACTGCGACTATCTGGACCTTCCCGGCCAGGGCCTCGTCGCCCGCCCACTCGCCGGCCGCCTCCACTGCGGTCACCCACCCGAGCCCATGCCCACGAGCCCACCGGGAGAACACCGGTGACCGACACCGAATCGCGCACCGCGACGGCAGGGCACCGCTCGCGGGTCGGCGGCGGGGAGATTGCTGATGTCGCGGGACCCTCAGTGTGTCTCTACCCAGCCGTGTCGGATGGCGTGACCGCCAAGCTGCATCCGGGTCCGTACTCCGGCTATGTCCATGAGGTGGCGCAGCCGTCGGTGCAGCGTGCGCGGTGACAGACCAAGCTGTGTCGCGGCCGTCGGGTCGGTCAGGCCGGCGAGCAGTAGCGCGAGGATCCTTCGGTCGAGGTCGGTCGGGCCGTCCGCACCGTGCTCGATGGTGGTTTCGGATTCTCCGCCGGTGCCCGACAGCTGGAGCGGGTGGGCGGTGCGCCATACCGTCTCGAACAGCGCGTCCAGGGCATCCAACAGGCCGCTGCGGTGCAGCAGCACCGCGCCGGGCTCTCCGGCCGGTGTGACCGCGAGCGGGACGAGGCCGAGGTCGCTGTCGGCCAGCACGAGTTTCATCGGCAGCTGGTCGGCGACCCGCAGTTGCACACCGTTGTGCAGTGAATCGATCGCATCGGTGATGATGCCCGGCTCTGCCAGCACCGCCCGGTCCAGTACCGCCCGGAAGTGCACGCCGCGGCGGATGGCCACCGGTTCGGCGGTGTTCTCGTCCGGCGGTACGGCCACGAACGGTGCGGTGATGAAGGTGCGGACCTGTGTGCGAGCTGCCTGCTGCACCTGTAGGAACCGATGCCGGATGGCGTCGACGCCCGTGACGACCTCGATCAGATCGTTGATGCTGCTCCCGGTCATCGCCGCCCGGTGTTCCTCGGCGAAGGTCACCAGTGCCTGCTCGGCCACGCGCAACCCGTCTCGGCGCTGGCTGATGAGAGCGCCGAGCGCCATGGCCGGCGGCGCGGCGGTGAACCGCTCATCCGCCGACCCGATCACCAGTCCCCACTCGACCAGGCGGGACAAAGCCTTGTCGACGTGGGCCCGCGATACGACGAGCAGATCCGACAGCAGCGTCGCGGTGGAGTCCGGCCGCCCGAGCAGGGCCCGGTAGACGCGCTCGTCATCGGGTTCGAGGCCCAGAACATCCAGCATCGGCGACCGACTCGCTTTCCCTTGCAGCAGCGGGGAGAGTATGCGCCATGGTGGCAAGCCGTGAATAGTCCCTGCTGGGAGCAGGTGTGACGGGAAGGGCCCCGGGGAGTCGCCTCCCCGGGGCCCGACAGTACGACTCATCGCAGGCCGTACGCCCGGATGATCTCGTTCTTGACGCTGAAACCGCTGTCCGTCCCAGCGCTCGCGCGGACCGAGATGAAGCCGCCGGGCTTCTTCGCCGTCCTGAACGAACCCTTCCAATAGCCGCCGGCGACCTTGGTCAGTGTCACCTTCTGCCAGGTGGCTCCGTCGTCGTACGAGACGTCCAGCGTCACCTTGGTGACGGTGCCCGGCACGGTGCCGAGGTCCATCGACACCGGCTTGAGCGCGATCTGCTGGGTCGCGTCGGCCCTGACGTCGCCGTGCAGGTCCGACGCCAGCTGGTAGTTCAGGTTCAGCACCGAGAATCGCTCGAAGAAGTCCGAGTCGACCGTGTCGGACATGAAGGTCCACTCGGAGTGTGTGCGCGTCGACAGCCGGAAGACATCACCAGGCCGCTCCGCGTCGAGGACGGCGCGATAGGGCAGGTTGCCCGCCGGCACCTCCACCCACTGCATGTCTCCGCCGTTCGGGTTGTCGTGGATCAGCGTGTCGCCCTGGAAGACCTGCAGGTGGGACGGTGTCTCACCCCACGGCAGGTAGCCCCCCAGCCGCATGTTGTCGCTGGCGGAGGCCCACGCCTGCACGTTCCAGGTCATGTAGTTCTGGCAACGGGAGTTGTACACACCGAAGGACTCGCCCTGGCCGGGCCGGGTCGCCGGAGCGAACCAGTTCAGACGGGTAGTGCTGCCCTTGGCATACGTGTTGTCGCCCGACACCATTGACCAGGGCAGGGCTCCCTCGACGCCCTGAGTGTGGAACTCTCTCCAGACCTGGTCCGGGGTCACCCATTCGGTGCGGGTGCCTGGGTGCCACTCGAGCTCGGGGAGGTTGAACGACGGGCTGAGTGTGAAGTCGGACCTGTAGCCTTCCGCCACTCCGCCGTCCGTGGCCGAGTAGTAGCGGGCATCGATCCGGGCGAGGTCACTCTTGGTCGGCTTGTAGACCAGGGCCCGGTCCGGCACCTGGCCGGGGTAGTCCCGGGTCAGGTCGTAGACGAACGGCGTGTACTGGGTCTGCTGTGCGGTCAGCTTCAAGATGCCGGCCTTGGCCATCGGGACAAGGGACTTGCCCGCGTCGCGGTGCACGGTGGCGACCGGGATGGTCGACTCACCGACGTACTCCATCAGGGCACCGACACCGTCGTTGACCACGATCAGCGCCTTCGCACCGGCCGCGACCGCGGCCTGGGTGCGTTCCTGCGGCGTGACCTCGTCGCTGCGGTTGATGACGACGATCTTGCCCTTGGCCCTCACCTTCCCGTAGGCGGCCGCCGCGCCGTTGCCCGCGTAGACGGCGTCCAGCCTGTCCGTGGCGGTGCCCAGGGCGCTGCCCCCCTGCACCAGTGCCTCGAAGCTGAGCCGGCCACCCAGCGTGCTCAGGCTGAGTTGCGGCTCGCCTTTGCGCCAGCGGGTGGTCAGCATGAACTCGCCCTGCGTCATCGGCTTCGTCGGCGCGACGTAGACGTCGTCGTACGTCGGCGGCAGCACGTACGCGCTGCGGTAGTCCATGAACGGGTCGAGTCCCTTGTAGTGGACGTTGAAGTCGACCTTGCGCTGGCGGTCCTCGGTGCGCTGCGGCGCCTCGGTCTGCAGCAGGCGTGCCTTGCTCGCGTCCAGGACCACGTTCGCGGAGCGGTCCTTGAGCACGGTCTCCGGGGCGACCAGCACGGCCAGACCCGAGCGGTCCGCCTTCTCGCCGGCCACGTCGACGTAACCCGCGACGGTGTACAGGCCGGGTGCCATGCGCATGGTGGTCGAGCCGTCGACGTAGACCGTCCACGGCCAGGAGTCGCCGGCCAGGTTGATTCCGACCCAGCCGGCGGCGGGCTTGCCGTCCCGGCCGACCAGCTTGATGTTCAGGTCGTAGCGCTCCTCCTCCTTGAGCAGTGCCACGGACGTGCGGGTCACCGGCTTCCCGGTGGTCGCATCGGTACCTGTCACGTATCCGACGTGCCGGCCTGCCGAGGCGGCTTGCGGGTCACCGGTCACCGGGACGGCGGCAGTACCGCCCGCCGGGACGGTCACCTTGGTCGCTCCCAGCGCGAACGGGCCGCCGTCATTGGTCAGCGCCAGGTTCAGCGTGACCTCGGTGGAACCGGCGTTGGTGAAGGTCAGGTCCTTCGTGACGGCGATGTCGCTCGGCTCGTGCGGCCATGTGTAGTTGCCGAAGAAGAGCGATCCGGTGCCGCGGACCGTGGTGCGCACGGCGGCGGCCACGTCGACACGGCCGGTGCCGACCTCGTACGGCGAGTACCCGCCGTCCAGGCCCTTCGCGGTGCTCATCAGGTGTTCCTTGAGCTGCGCGCCGGTCCAGTCCGGGTGCTGCTGGGCCAGGATCGCCGCCGCGCCGACCACGTGCGGGGTGGCCATCGAGGTGCCGCTGAGGGTGCGGTAAAGGCCCGCACCACCGTCGGTCATGTCCTGCGAGCGGGCCGCGGTGATGTCCACGCCGGGCGCCGCGATGTCCGGCTTCATGCCGCCGGAGTTGGCCAGCGGGCCGGTGCTGGAGAAGGACGCGAGCTGGTCCTGCTTGTCCGTGGCGGCCACGGTCAGCGCCGAGGCGGCCGCGCCCGGGGAGGAGATGCTCTCCGGGCCCGCGTTGCCGGCGGCGATGACGAACAGAGTGCCGTACTGCGCGGACAGCGCGTCGACCTCCTGCGACATCGGGTCGCTGCCGTCCGTCGGGTAGGAGTCGCCGAGGCTCATGTTGACGACGTCCGCACCGAACTCGGCGGCCCACTGCATGCCGGCCATGACCCAGGAGTCCTGGCCGGAGCCCTCCGCGCCGCCGAGCACCTTCCCGACGAACAGGTCGGCTCCCGGGGCAACGCCCTTGTAGTCACCTCCCGAGGCGGCGCCCGAACCGACGATCGTGCTGGCCACATGTGTGCCGTGCCCGTTGACGTCGGTGACGGCCTCACCCGGCACGAAGCTGACCGTACCGTCGATCAGGCCGGCGAAGTCGGGGTGGTTGACGTCGATGCCGGTGTCGAGCACTGCGACCTTGACGCCCTTGCCGGTGTACCCGGCCGCCCAGGCCTCGGGCGCGCCGATCAGCGGCACGCTCTCCTTCAGGTTGACCTTCACGCGGCCGTCGAGCCACAGCTTCGCCACACCCGCGCCCAACGTCGCGCTGCCCTGCGGCGCGACGGTGGTCCAGAAGGTGCGGGCCTGCCGCTTCTCGGTGCTGAGGGCGGCGCCGTGGATGCCCTTGAGCTTGCGGGTCAGCTTGCTGCCGCGGGGGGCTGTCGGCTCAACGGCCGAGCGAGACTTCGGCTGGGTGTAGGTCGCGATCAGGGGCACCGCGGCCGACTTCGCGTCGTCGTAGCCCATCTCGATCAGGTCGGTGACGTTGAACAGCCGCCGGTCCAGCTTGTCCATGCCCAACAGCGGCACCACCTCGTCCGGAATGACGAACAGGTCGCCCTTGATTTCCTGGATCTTTACGCCGCCGACGGCGCTGTCCGGCCGGTCGACGTCGGCGGTCTGCTTGCCGTCGGCCATCGTGGTGACCGTGACGATGTCGCCAGTGACCAGGGTGACCTTGTGGGTCGCCGAGGGCTTGGCGGGAACGGTGGGCTTGCTCGGAGCGGCCTGTGCGGGCGCTTGCATTACCGCGAGCCCCGACGCCAGCAGCGGCACCGCGGTGACGGCCGCGATCAGCTGCCAGCGCCTGCGGCGGAAGGCGGAATGTTGCGAGAGGGAGGACATGCCATGGGTCTATCGGCCGGTAGCGACGACGTGAAGGCCCCATGGCGGCAAGTCCTCGCCATGGCAAAGACTTGTCGGCCGCAAATCGCGCGAATCTTGGCAAGACCGCACTTTCCGCACGTGGTCAGTCAGTCAACGGATGCAGCGCGAAGCCCTTGTCGACCGCTCGCGGCCCGGTGACGAGCGCCACGTGCAGGTCGAGAACACCGTCCGGGCGGTACCGGCCCACGGCGGATCCGCCCCACAGCGCGACCCTGTGGGGCTCGGAATGGGGCAACGGTGTCGCTGATCCAGGAGACCTGCTCGTTCCCGGCAGGACGGTGGTGATCGACGACTTCACTCCGGCCACTTCCTGGCCGCCGCATTTCAATGGAGCGCCGGACCATCCCCGCATCCATTGGCTGACGCATCCTCAACTCCGCGCGGTTGAGGTGCGTATCGCTGCGGATCTCTCCGCAGTTGTCGGCACCCGGCTGTACGCGCCCGGGAAGTACTGATCACGATCGATTCCGGAGGATCGTGCAGGCCGCGGCAGGACGACTTGGGTGAGTCCGCACCATTCGCAGAGGGCGCGGAACCGCCGGTTTCCAGCCATGATCCGAAGCCGCTCTATCTGATGAAAGGCCCCGCCCACTAAGCGATTCCTCAGATCTCCAACGCCCGGAACCTGCGCGCGCAGTTCTTGGATGCGGCGGGTGAAGCATGCGGGTTACGAGTTGGTGGCTGGGCTTCCACCGGACCCGGCAAGTTGACGAAGGCTGTCGGTCGCACGGGCTCGCGCATGACCTTCTCGACCTTGGCGGCCTGCGGTGTCTTCGCCGCCCCTTGATCGTTGACCAGCACCGGAACGGCGTACTTGTTAGCAGGGTGAGGTCGGTGGAAACGCAGGTTCGTCTACGGATGAGCGGTGTGTGCAAGGTGTACGGCAGGCGTGCGGTGTTGCGTGGAGTCGATTTGGAGGTTTTTCCCGGGACGTTGACGGGCGTGGTCGGTGAGAACGGTGCCGGCAAGAGCACTCTGCTGCAGATCGCTGTGGGACGGACGGTTGCTGACGCCGGGCGGGTCGAGCGGTTCGGAGCCGTCGGATTCTGCCCTCAGCGGGCCGTGGTGAACGACATGCTCACCGTCGATCAGCATCTGCGGCTCTTCCAGATCGCTCACCGACAGACGAACCTACGTCCCGCGTATGAGTTGATGGACGTTTTGGCGTTCGCCGACTGCCGACGCCGACGCGCTGGCGAGTTGAGCGGCGGAACGCGGCAGAAGTTGAACCTCACTCTCGCGTTGATGCACGAGCCGGCGTTGCTAGTGCTGGACGAGCCGTATCAGGGCTTCGATTGGGACACCCACCAGAGGTTTTGGGAACTGGCAGGACATCTGCGCGCCCAAGGCCGCTCCGTGGTCGTGGTTTCCCACATTCCCGATGACCTGCGGCACTTCGACGCGGTGTACCAGCTGTGCGACGGGCTGCTTGAAGAGAGGGTAGCGGCGCTGTGACCCGTGCCTGGGCTGCCTATGCGGTGGCCTTGCAGTTCGCCGTGCTGAGTCTTGTTCGCGACCGACTCGCCCTGCTCATGGCGGTGTTCTTCGTTCCCGTGTGGATCTGGGTAGTCAAAGTGACCGCGTATCCCACTGCGGTCGTCTTCTACTTGCGGGCGGTGGGCACCGAGGCTTCCAGCACCATCGACAGGATCTTTCAAATCAGCAGCGCTCTGCACGCGCTCACAGTGATCTGCGGTTTCATGATGTTCCGGGCGACGTTCACGGCCCGGGACATGGACGAACGCCTGGTGCTGGCGGGCTATCCCCGCCCGCAACTGGTGCTCGCCAAGGTCACCGCCTTGACTGGAGCATCCGTGGTGCTGTCCCTGTACGCGACCGTGCTGCTACGACTGTCGTGGCCCGTCCTGCAGCCCGCACCTTTGTGCGCTGGTCTGGCCACCGCGGCCCTCGCTTACGGCGGCCTCGGCATCCTGGCGGGCTCGTTGGTGCGCGGGGAGTTGGAGGGGTTCTTCCTCATCGTCATGACGACGTTCCTCGACACCAGCCTGCAGAACCCCGTCACCAACCCCCACGCCCAGCAGACCGGCCTGGGGGCCCTACCGCTCTACGGGCCGGCTCAGGCGGTCAACGCCGCAGCCCTCACCCATACCGATCCCGGCTGGACGGCAGCGCGGGCCCTGGTCTGGTGCGCCCTGTCCTGCGCCGCGGGAATGCTGGCCTTCTACTACAAGACCCGCTCGTTCGGCCATCGCACACCCACGGCGCCGAGCGGTGCGGCGGGGGCCGAAGCGGCCATTCGGGCGGTACGCGGATGATCAGCGAACACGAGACTGTCATCGTGGGCGGCGGGTTCAGCGGCATCGGCATGGCCATCAAGCTGTGCCTGGCCGGGCTACGCGACTTCCTTGTCCTGGAGAAGGGCGAAGATGTAGGAGGGGTCTGGCGCGACCACACCTACCCCGGCTGTGGGGCCGACGTGCCGGCCACCTTCTACTCATTCTCCCTCACCCCTCACCACCCCTGGTCCTCCACCTACCCCCCGCAAGAAGAGATCTGGGCCTACCTGCGGCAATGCGTGCGGGACTTCGGCATCAAAGAGCACATCGCCTACCGGCGCGAGATGCTCACAGCTGCCTTCGACAAGGACACCCAGCGCTGGACCATCCACACCGCACACGGTCAATACCGGACACGGTTTTTGATCCTGGCCACCGGCGGACTGAGCAAACCGCTCATGCCGAACCTCGACTCCTTCACCGGGACGGCGTTCCACACCTCCCAGTGGGATCACACGTGCGAGCTGCAGGGCAAACGGGTCGCGGTGATCGGAACGGGCGCCAGCGCCATTCAAGTCGTACCCCACATCGCCATCCAGGCAGCCCAGTTGAACGTCTTCCAACGCACACCGGCCTGGATCCTGCCCCGGTTGCAACGCACCCACCGCCTCTGGGAACAGCGGCTCACCCGGCGCCTGCCAGGACTGCAGCGGCTTCGCCGGGCCGCGGCCTACTGGAGCCTGGAAGTCCGCGGTCCGGTCATGTACGCCCTGCCCCGTCTGGGCCGGCTGGCGGAAGCCGTCGCACGCCGGCACCTGCACCGGCACGTGCACGCCCCGGACGTGCGAAAGGCGCTGACCCCGCTTTATCGCATCGGCTGCAAGCGCATCCTGCTCTCCAGTGACTTTCTGCCCGCACTGCGCCAGCCCCACGTGCGCGCCGTCAGCGAGCCGATCAGCGAGATCCGCGGACACGAGATCGTCACCCAAGACGGCACACGGCACCCGACGGACGTGATCATCTGCGCGACCGGGTACGACGTCATCGACGAATACGCCCGGCTGGACATCACTGGTACCCACGGACGCAATCTGGCACAGGTGTGGAGCACCGGACTGAGCTCCTACCTCGGGGTGAACGTGGCCGGCTTTCCCAACATGTTCCTCCTGCTTGGCCCCTACTCCGCTGCCGGACACACCTCGGTGCTGTTCATGGCTGAAGCCCAGATGCACTACATCCTGCGCTGCCTGCGTCTCCTGGACAGGACCGGAGCCCGCTCCCTGGATGTGCGGGCCGACGCACAGCAACGCTTCGAGGACGACATCCAACGCCGCTCACGCCGCAGCGTATGGACCACCGGCGGCTGCGACAGCTGGTACCTCGACCGCACCGGCACCAACCGCGTCATGTGGCCGAAGTCCACCGTCGCGTACTGGCTGCGCACCCGCTCCCCCCGCCGCGGCCACTACCACCTGCACCAGGAGAATTGATAGTGCCCGCCTTCCCCGCCGTCGCGCTCGTCACCGGCGGCGCCTCCGGCATCGGCCTGGCCCTGTGCGACGCACTCACCCACCGCGGGATCACCGTAGTTTCCGCGGACCTGCACCCCGGCCCCGACGGTCCCCGACGGGAATCACTCGTTCTCGACGTCACCGACCCCGACGCCGTCACCCGCACCTACCAGGGCGTCTTCGAGCGCCACGGCCGCCTGGACATGGTCTTCAACAACGCCGGCATCGTCACCTGTGGTGCCACCGAAACACTCAGCCTCGCCCACTGGCAACGCGCCATGGACGTCAACTTCTTCGGCGTCGTGCACGGCGTCCGCGCCTGCTACCCCCTGATGATCGAACAGGGGCACGGCCAGATCATCAACACCGCATCCATCGCCGGCCGCGTCGCCATCGGCGGGCTCAGCCCCTACATCGCCAGCAAACACGCCGTCGTCGGCATGAGCCTGGGACTTCGCGCCGAGGCCGCCCGGTACAACATCCGCGTCAACGTCGTGTGCCCCAGCCTGGTCGATACCCCCATCCTCGACCACCTCAACCCGGACCTGCCCGCAACAGCCCTCGCAGCCGCCGCAAAACCCCTCATGCGCACCCTGCACCCCTGGCCCTACCCACCCGAACGCCTGGCTCAGCACATCCTCACCCGCCTCACCCGCAATAAAGCCGTCATCATCGCCCCCGCCCGCGCACGCGCCTACGATCGCCTCAACCGGCACACACCCCGCCTCGCCGACAAGCTCAACCACATGCTCACAGCACGCGCCCTCAGCACCGCTGCTCACGCAGCCCTACCTGCCGACCCGAAGCGTGCTGTCACGACAGCGACTGACCCTGCGCACCAGGCCCAGATGTCGTGCCGCCGCCTGGGGTGACCTTCGCGCCGTCATGTCCGTCACTGAGGCGTAGCGCCTGGTGCGCTCTCGATGCCATGTCGGTCGGCGGCGGCCCGGGCGGGGCGCCACCGACAAGCGGCGGCCACATAGCCAAGGATCGTCGGTTTGGGCAACCGGTGATCGTCGCGACCATGGAAGCTCACCACAACCACGAGCCTCCCGCAGAGAACACGAACCACGCAGCCCTATTGCAGCCCGCGAACTCAGAGTCGACTAACCCCGGCAAACGCTCATCCGCCGGATGACCTTGCATGAGCCGTACCGGCCGCCCGGAGTTCTTCGCTCGGCGAGTGAGACGCCTCGTCATAAGCGTGATGGACGCCCAGGTGACGAGTGACTCAGCTCAGGTGCGCGTTCGTGGTCGCAGCAGTGCCGGAGGGCCCGTATAAGCACGACCGCACCAGCCGAGCGACCGCAACATAGACGACGATCGCCGGTTGGGGTAACCGGCGATCGTCGCGACCATTGAAGTTCACCCGAGCCCCCGACGAGCTTCCCGTGGAGCCCATACGAACCGCACAAACTCTGGCCTCGTGGCGATGCCCGGATCCTCGGTGCGTCACCGAGAGCGACCGCTCTTTTGAGTACGGCGGGCCGTTCTGCTCATGATCAGCCGACACGCCCTCTGCTCACCTCTCGCGGAAACCAGCGTTTCCGCAGGAGCCGGTGCTCACGAAAGCGCGCTCCCTACACGAGGTCTCGGATCCGCGACTTCCCTGATAATGAAGGCGCTTGGGTGACAACGGATTGGCAAATCCGCGATCCCGCTGACAATGACTACGTTCGGTAGCGGCCCTTCCTGAGGCTCCTACGATCTCCGCTGAGTTCGCGCTGCCCGTCCTCCATGCCACCCCAACATGGCTGTGCGGAGCGCGGGCAGCACCGGGCGGTCAGCGACTCCTGTCGGTTCGCTCCTGAGCCGTCAGATGACTCGCACACCTGAAGCCTGTGGTCCCCTGGGCCCCTGTGTGACGTCGAACTCGACGCGCTGGTTCTCCTCCAGCGATCGGTAGCCGTTGCTCTGAATCTCGGAGAAGTGGACGTAGACGTCTTTCCCCCCGTCGTCCACCGTGATGAACCCGAACCCCTTCTCACCGTCGAACCACTTCACCGTGCCCTGCGCCATGTCTGACTCCTCAAAGGTAGAAACGCGTCATCTCGGACAAGCTACCCCCCAGGGCGGACTGCTCAAACGGCCAGAGGTCGGCCGCACGGCCGACGCGTACGAGGCTCGCCTCCCCCGACTGAGCCAAGCACCAAATCGTCTGCAGCCGGAAACCCCCGGCTGGTCAAACCGACCTTCGTCTCGACTACTGATGTGCCACCCGTAGTCACCAACCAGTTGACGGCCAAAGCCGATTGCGTACCAAAAGCTGACACATGCGGCGCTCGCGTAGCCCGAATTCCAGCGCTCTCGCAGGAACCATTGCGCGCGAAGTCGCGGACCCTACCCGAGGCCCTGACCCATGTCTGACGTGCAGATCACCCTGTCCTACAGCCGGGACGCGGGCATCGTCGCCATCGCGTCAGGCGAACAGGCGAACAGGACCGTCCCGCAACCACCACCAACGTGAGGAGAGTCCCGCCCCTTTGGACCCTGGCACCCACTTCGTCTTCGGCAGGGCACCCACGACGAACACGGCTTCGTCGCCTCCTTCACCCCCTCCGTGACCCCGCACCTCGCCGAATGGTTCCTGGCCTGCGAGCAGTTCGAGCCCGCCCCCCACCAGCCCAGGCTGTTCCGGCTCAGCGAACCCGAGCGTGACGGCCCCCGCCGCACACGCCAGGCTGTAAAGGATCTTCGCAGTCACGGATATGCCGTGCACGCCGACCTCTCCCTCGACCCTGCAACCCCGGTCAGCCCCCTGCGGCCCGCTTTGCCGGACGGGGTGCTGGAGCGCCGCTGCCGCCTCGCGCAGGCCGCTGCCGGCCGATCGCCGCAGCGCAGTCCGGCACCCTCCACGTCGCCGCCGTCGGCCTGGCCGATCCCGCCGAAGCCCACCTACGCACCGACCATCCACTGGGCGGTCCCGGGCGCTGGACGCCGCCGATGAACCGTGGCAGCAATCCGACCTCATCAACTGCGGGCAGGCCGCCGAGCCGAGGCCGACCGTCGCTGACCCCCACCCACCAGGAGGAAGCAATCTCCGACACTGCGGGTGCCGATTAACCATCCGCCCAGGCCGCGGTCTTGATCGCCGGTATCCACTGTGGCTGTCCCCCACCTCTGATGTCTTTACCCGCAGGGCGTCAGCGGCATCATGATCTGTCGTGCTGCTTCGTCTGGCCTACCTCGCCGCGACCAACGCCTTCGCCTTCCTGCGCCTGCTGCCGATGAGCGACCGCGACAAGGACATCGAGATCCTTGCCCTGCGACACCAGCTGCTGGTTCTACAGCGCCAGGTCGGCAAGCCCACCTTCACCGACACCGACCGCGCCATCCTCGCCGGCCTGCTCCACCACCTCCCTATGAACAAACTGCGCCAGCTCCTGCTGCTGGTACGCCCCGACACGATCATGCGCTCGCACCGCAACCTGCTCGAACGGCGCCATGCCGCATCCTGCGTGCCGAAGCGGCGTGGACGACCACCCACCGCCCGCTCGATCCGCGCCCTGGTCCTGCGCCTCGCCTGAGAGAACACTTCCTGGGGATACCGGCGCATCCACGGCGAGCTCGCAGCCCTGGGTATCAAGGTCGCCGCCTCCACCGTCCGGGAAATCCTCAAGGAGCACGGCATCCCACCCGCGCCGCAACGACAGGACACCACCTGGGCCGACTTCCTGCGCAGCCAGGCACACGCTCTGCTCGCCTGCGACTAGCCCACACCGCTGCTGTTCGCAGACAGCAGGTCAGCCGCGTACCGCTCCTCCACGTACTGCGAAAGCAGCACTACCGGCGTCCCCGGCCAGCGCCGACGGATCTCCATCGCCGCCCGCACCCCCTCGTCGGTGAAGCCGGGCGGCATCCGGACGTCGATCAAGGCAAGTTCGGGCCGGTGCTCCGCCACTGCTGCCAACAGCCCCTCCGCGTCGCCGGCCTCCGCGGCGACCTGGAACCCGCCCATCTCCAGCACCTTGATCAGGCCGACCCGCAACTACACCGAATCCTCGGCGATCACCGCGCGCACGGCAGCTCCGCGGTGATGGTGGTGGGCCCGCCAACGGGGCTGCTGACGTGGAAGGCCCCGTCGAGGGAGCCGACCCGCTTGGCCAGCCCGGTCAGCCCCGTGCCGGCGGCGGCGTCGGCACCGCCCAGCCCGTCGTCGGTAACGCGCACTCGCAGCACCTCGCCGACCTGATGGACTATCACCTCTGCACGCATCGCGTTGGCGTGCTTCGTTGCATTGGTCAGCGCCTCAGAGATCACGAAGTACGCGACCGACTCCACGTTGGGTGCCACCCGCTCCTCCAGATCGATCCGCAGCCGCACCGGCAGGGGCGTGCGGGCAGCCAGCCCGGACAACGCCGCGTCCAGACCTCGGTCTTCGAGCACGGCCGGGTGCAGCCCCCGCACCAGGTCATTCAGTTCGGCGATCGCCTCCTTCGCCTCCAGGTGCGCTCTCGCGATCACCTCGCGGGCATCACTCGGCCGGTCCGGGCGGGTGGCAATGGCCAGACCCAGGTTGACCGCGAGAGACACCAACCGCTGCTGGGTTCCGTCGTGCAGGTCGCGCTCGATCCGGCGGCGCTCCGCGTCGACGGCCTCGATCAAGTCGGTCCGGCTCACGGCCAGCTGATCGACCCGCTCCTGGAGCCGCTGCGCCCGGCTGGGCCCGAGCAGGCCCAACGCCAGCCGCGCCTCGGCCCGGGCTACTGCCCGCGCGGTCCAGGGCAGGGCGCACAGGAGGAGGAGTCCAGCCGCTGTGTAAGCCGGCAGCTGGGTCAGGTAGCCGAACCAGTCCTGGCGGATTCCGGTTGGCAGCGCCCCTGACCAGGCGTAGGCGATGACGCCCGCCAGGCACGCCGCTGTCACCGCGAGCACCAGCAGCTCCAGCAGCGCGAGCAGCGGGCCCAGCAGGAGGTGGTAGCCGATCTTGCGCCAAGGCCGCGTCGCCGCGAGCCACCGGGCGGTCGAGGCCCACGTCCATTGTTCCGGCGCGGTGGGGGTGAGCCGGGGGACGTCCACACCGATGAGCACCCGGTAGCGAGCCCGCTGAACGGCCGTCAGCACCGGGGTGCCGAGCAGGACCAGGGCAGCCGACATGGAAACCGTAAGGAGCCAGTTCCCCGTCCTGGCGGTAGTCGTCGCCGCCCAGGCCCACACGGGCACCAGCGCCAGGTGCGGCAGCACACCAGCGGCAAGAAAGCCGCTGTCCCGCCGCGCCCGGAGGACCGTGCGTCTCAGTCCAGCTGGAATCGTCATGGCACGACGCTAGGGCACCAAAGGAGGACGGTGCCATGAAACCTGTACCCGATCTCATGGTGAACCTAGTACCAGCTGTAGATCTTGATCTTGGCCTGTGGGCGGACAGCATCTCGGGTCGGTAGGTCGGCTTCTGCTGGCTGCCGGCAGGTAGACCGGGCCCGGTGGAACAGGCACTATACTCCGGTGAGCATCGTCATCAAACTGTGCTTCAGCCTGCTAGACACATCAGCCCTGCCCCAAATAATCCAGCTGTAGATCGCGATCTTGCTGGTGAAGGCGGCTGGATGCCGAGAGGTTGGCTTGTGCTGACTGGCCGTCGCGCGTTGTCAGATGACGCTTCGGAGCTCCGGTAGCAGTCAACTGCTGATCCGCCGCAACCCGAACACCGGCGAACTCGCCTTCTACCGCTGCTACTCGCCCATGCCGGTCCCGCTCACCACCTTGGTCCGGGTCGCCGGTGCGCGATGCGAGTGGAGGAGTTCTTCCAGTCCGGAAAGGGCTTGGCGGGCCTGGATGAGCACCAGGTCCGCCGCTGTACCTCCTGGTCGCGGTGGGTCACCTTGGCCATGCTCGCGCACGCCTTCCACGCGGTCGTACGCGCAGACGAACACAACCGTCAGCCTGCATCCGGAGATCTCGTACCGCTCACGAGCAACGAGATCCAGCGCCTGTTCATCGCTCTCGTGGTCCGCCCCATCCACCATGTCGCTCATCGGCTCGACTGGTCTCACTGGCGACGTCGCCACCAGGCTAGATCCCGAGCCAGCCACTACCGACGACAACCCGCCGAAGCGTGAAGATCACCATCTACAGCTGGAGTACTACGCAACAATGATGTACCGCCGTCTCAGCGGCATTTCTGTGGGTCATTGAACTTGTTCGTTAACGTCGGGCTTGATCGCGTTCGATCAGTGTCTCAGGGCGTTTGACGGTTTTGCCCACGTCATGACGGGTGGCGGGGTTGCCCCTGCCGATAACCTCATCCGCCCTGGTGGGAGCCGGTTTACGGGGTGCGCGCGATCACGGGTACCAGCGCACAAAATGGGCCTCTCGCACGGTTGGTCACCGCCCCGCCATGATGATCGCGTGCTGTTGCGACTGGCTTACCTGACCGTCACGAACGCCTTCGCCATGCTCCGCCTGCTGCCGATGAGCGACCGGGACAAGGACGCGGAGATCCTCGCGTTGCGCCATCAGATCACGGTGTTGCAGCGCCAACTCGGCAAAGACAGAGTGCGGTTCACCCCGGGCGATCGCGCGTTCCTGGCAGCCCTGCTGCACCGGATGCCGTCGGAGGCGCTGCGCAAGATACGGGTGGTGGTGCGTCCGGACACGGTGCTGCGCTGGCACCGCGACATGGTCGCACGCCGCCACGCGGCCCGATCCCGGCCCAAGCGCCCGGGAAGGCCACGCACCGTGCGCTCCATCCGCACCCTGGTCCTGCGGCTCGCACGGGAGAATCCCCACTGGGGATAACGCCGCATCCACGGTGAACTCCTCGTTCTCGGGATCAAGGTAAGTGCCTCCACCGTCTGGGAGATCCTGAAGGATGCCGGGATCGACCCGGCGCCCGAACACGCTTCCAGTACGTGGGCGGACTTCCTGCACTCCCAGGCCGACGCCCTGCTGGCGTGCGACTTCCTGGAGACGGTCACCTTGTCCGGGGCGCGGCTGTACGTGTTCGCGGTGATCGAGCATGCCAGCCGGCGGATCCGGATCCTTGGCGCCACCGCCCACCCCACAGCCACCTGGGTCATTCAAGCCGCGAAAAACCTCGTCATGGATCTCGAAGACGCCGGCTGCCGGGCCAGGTTCCTGATCCGGGACCGTGACGGGAAGTTCCCCGCCCTGTTCGACGCCGTCCTGGCGGACGCGGGGGTCGACGTGGTGCTCAGCGGCGTACGGATGCCACGGATGCCACGGATGCCACGGATGCCACGGATGCCACGGATGAACTCGATCATGGAACGGTGGGTGCAGACCTGCCGGCGCGAACTGCTGGACCGCACCTTGATCTGGAACCAGCGACACTTACTGCACGCGCTACGGGAGTTCGAAGAGCACTACACCTCCCACCGGCCCCATCAGGGCATCGCCAACGCCCGCCCACTGCACCCGCTGCCGGTTCCCGTCACCGATCCAGAACAGATCGACCGCCTCGACATACGTAGACGCGAACGACTCGGCGGCATCCTCCACGAGTACCAACATGCTGCGTGACCTGTACGGATGAGGTTATCGACAGGGGCACGGTCGTGTCCGGCCTGCTCGGCCAGCTGCCAGCAGTTCTTGCGTTCGACACCGGACAGCAGCCCGAGCACGAACGCCCGCGCCGTCGCCCGGGGTTCAACGCGCCGGAACTGGCCCGCGATGCGGGCCATGGCCTGGTCGAACATCTCGCGCCAGCAGGCAGGGTCCACGCTATGGCCCGCGGCCACCGCACCATCTTCAGGAGTCCACACAACCTCTGATGATCACGCGGTGGCCGCTTCTGCATCGGTCCCGGAACCCAACTGGTGCCAGGCGTGGGGGCACCCGTCAGCACAGAACCGCTCCCGGCGGCGCTTGTCGGCCACTCCCAGCAGAGCTACCAATAACCTAAATGCCTTCACGCGCTCGTCCTGCGGCAGATTGATGATCTTTGTCAGCTGTCCGGGCAGTTGGCCGCGCACGATCAGGACCGCGGGCGTATGCGTCGGCCGGATGCCTGCCAGACGAACACTCTCAGGGCCGTCCTCCACCGTCGCGCGGGCCTGGATGCAGAACCCGCTCAAGTCACGCAGGACCTCGAACTGCTCGTCGGCGGAAATGCCCTTGAACCACTCGACACCCCGTCCGAGCGAACGCTGTCCCTGCGCGAGCTCGTTCAGCCTGACCGTGCGCCCGTCCATCTACCCACCCCGTGACTCGGCTCAGACCGGCTCAGACCAACACCTCGGCAGGATATCGCAGCAGATCGCGGAGTATGACTGGAGTACTAGGCGGGTGCAAGGCAACACCTGGTTCGAACCCCGCCCGCTACCGCGATTCCCCGTGAGTCCCCGTCCGATCTGGCACGGCTGTGGCACGGCCCCCATGGATTCCTCGGCCCTTGCGGATGCCCATGGCGGAGCCTCACTCGTTGCGTTCCAGAACCAACCCTACGGAGCCGTCTTCAAGGCCGTTGCCCTCGTCCAAGTGCAGGTGGCTCCCGTTCGGAGTGCCGTCCTGGGCGAGTGTCATCAGGTGGTTGGCGAGTGTTCTCAGCCCTACTGCATTCGCTTCGATGACAACCTCGCCGCCCAGGTTGCGCACCTCAATGCGCGCGTCATCTTCCCAAGAGAAGACCCGGGCGACAGCATCCGTCGTGACGGTGACCTGTGTGCTGGCCGGCGGAGCGCTGTCGGACTCGAAGTTCATGCGCTCATCATCCCCCGAGATCTTGCGACTCTTCGTCCTGAAGCAAAATTCGCGCACCCACCCGACGTGGGGAAATAGCGCCGCTGACCTGCGCAGACAGTTCCCGAGCGTCCGCGGTTGTCCGCCGAAGTACGGGGCCGTTGTAGCGCAGCTAGACACTCGGCCGCTACTGTCGTATGCCGTCGCCAGAGGGCGGCTGCTTCTGTCAGTAGGAGTCGGTGATCCCGTTGGGCGGGTACGGTGGCGGTTGGGATGACGCTGCCGTCTGTCGACCGGCTATGGCTGCGGCGAGCGCCAGCAGGGCCTGGACCTGGGCAACTTGTGTGAGCAGGTCGGGGGTGACGGTCATTCCATGGATCTTGATCCGCGCCAAAATATCGCTCGCGGCTTGGGCGTGTGCTTCGTAGTCGGCCATACCGGACTCCAACATGTGTTGGTCGTGGTAACCGCGCTACATCTACGGTAAGCCCGAGCCTTGGTACTGGCATCTTGCTGCTGTGCGGGTGGGGCCGTTCCGCGACCCGTCACAATCACCACGTCAATGCAGCACCCGTGCGCCGACCCCCGGTCCCTCCGAGAGTGGGCCCGGCGGAGCCATCGTTTCTCTCTGCCGCATCCGCGGCACCGACGGCTCTCATCACGTTGGTGAACGAACGGCTTTCAAGACGGGGCACTCTTGGGGCACTCTCACGTCCCCATCCGACCTCTGAACTGCCTTGACGTCATCAAGCGCGGGCCGCGTAGGCCGACCTGGTCCACGCGGGGATCTGGCCTCACTCTGAGAGCCACACCGACCTACCGACTGCGCGACCGACGATCCCCAGCGCTCTGGGCCTGGTCGAGCCGCAACTGCCGCCGAAGCTGCTCCGCCCCGGCCGTTTCGGCGAGTACCTGAGACGGCAGCGCTCCCCTCAGCTGCAGGGCCTGAGCCGGTTCTCTTGAGGGTCGAAGCAGACCAGCCCCATGGAGTGTGCGAGGGCCGCCGCATAGGTGGATGCTTCCTCCGCCATGCTCCATCGCATCGGGAAGTAGATGAGCGGGCCGCACGCCTCCCCGATCAACGGCCCCGTCGACCAGGGAGAGGTGTCTTCCTCGTCCTCGGCCAGGTCGCACCACCCTTCCAGAAGAGCGGCAACGTATGCCGTTATGCGCTCGGTCGGTGCATGCTCCTCGTCCGTATCGACGTAGCGGTCATAGAGGTCTGTGAACGCTCGCCCAGCCACCCTGTCGTCCGCAGGGCGCTCGCCGTCCCAGACAGCCAAGTCGCAACTCATGCCGGGAGGCTGCCACACCGCACTGACAGACCGGCCCTGCTGGGCGGAACGGGCAGGGGGCGCCGACGGACGGTTTCTCGGCCGAGGGTGCCATCAGCTTGGGAATCCCCGATGGTCGGATCCGAAAACGGATGTTGACCTACGGCGATGGACGCAACCGAGAATCCTGGCGGCCCACCGTCTACCCGTCATTGACCGCCGATCCCCGCCCCATCTGGTGGAGATCGACCTTCTGATCCGTAGCTCTAGGTAGAACGGTCGCTGAGGGTCATACCGGTCCCTGAGGGACTTCCAGGGGTCGCTACAGGTCGCTGCCGGTTGCTGTGCTTGCGGTACTCCGCTGCTGTACTACAGGCCAGATCACAGAAGCGGGTGCTCCGACTCTCAGCCGCGCTTGTCGCTCTCACGTACTCGCCGACGCTTGGACCGCGGGTGGGTGCGTTCCCAGAGAGTGAGAGAAGCGTGAGCCAACATGAGGATGAGCATGATGGTCGATCCCACCTGTACGGCGCCAGTGCTCATGACCGCGTGGATGGCAAACCACAGCAACCCGAGGCACCACAGAAGCCACGTGCCGAACTTGCTTATCTGCTGACGCACCTGTGTGCCTACTCCTTCGTCCGTGGCTCAGGAGAGTACCGCCCGTTCGAGCACTAGTTTGGAAGACCAGGGATACAGATGCCGGCCGACCTGGGAAGCGTCTGACCTTGGCCGGAGCGGGCCCGCCGCCGTGGTTCCCCGCGAGTCCCCCGCTGCTTCCCGCCGGACCGGGCACGTCACGGGCACGTCGCTTATGTGGGGGTGCCTCGTGAGCGGATCTGTTGGTAGATCTCGCGGCAAGCGATCAGGGCCCAGGCCAGGCCCCTGCGGTGATAACCCACAGCGGCGAGGCGCCCTGGCGATACATGGAGAGTCCGTGGATCAAGAGGATCACGGCGATGATCAGGCCCAAATAGGGCATGGCCTTACCCACAGATCCGCCGTCCCTGGGCCGGTACTTCATGATCACCTTTCGCCTGTCCAATCGGCAATGTACCGCTGACCGAGGACGGCGGGGGGACTCCGCGGAAGACCCAAATCCCCTCTTCTGCCTGGGTCTTGTCATCCTGGGCGACTTTTGTGTGGTCGGTGGAGACCCGAAATCTGGACGCACTGAGTCCTTGGTCTTCCGGCCTTGGTTGCCGCCGTTGGTGTCACTCGGCGATGTCAGATCCCACCTGCGCAACCCCCACCGCTGGGGCGTCTCGTCAGTTGGTTGCTGCCACCCCTACCGCCGTTATCAGAGCGATGGTTCCAAAGACCGCGCACACCCATCCGCACACGAGGTATGCCTTCTGCGCGAAGGGCACGTGCACTGATTGGCCGAGGCGCGGCGGCTCCTGCTTCCACTGGCGCTGCCTGTAGATGAGGTAGAACCCCCTATGGGGGTCGTTCGATCTGTCCGTTGTCCGCCCTGAGGAGAGCCCCCGCTCCCCTGGCTGCCTTTGCACCAGAGTCCGTACCGCGACCAGTGCGGACTCTCACCTTGCTACTTCTGTCACTCAGTGTGATCTTTCGGGGCCGAACCTGAAGGGTCCAAGCAACCTCGGCCACAGGCATCAGCCAGCGCGCTTGCGGCACGGTGGATCTTCCGTGCGACCCGCTCCAGGGAGTCTTCGAGGTTCTCCAGGTTGTCGGCGGCGGGCACCATCCGTCGCGCTGCGCCCGACCACCGGCAGTCAAAAGGAGCTGGGAATGGGGCCGGGCTACACATAAGCAGTCCGTGCAGGCCTGATCGGCCGTAGCATCTAGCTATGACGGGAGTTGGGGCAGATGCTTACCTACTGATCTGGATGCACGAGCGCAGTGCGCAGGGAATGGGAGGTCTGGCTGGTCCGGAGGATTTCCCCGAGGAGTGGAAACGCGGTAGCCGCTTCAGACTCCGTGCCGACCTGAACGACCTGGTCCGACGAGGCCAGATGGAACGGAACTTCGTATTCCGCCGGGGTAACCTGTACCGCCTCACACATGCTGGTGAGCTGGAAGCGCGGCGGCTCCTGCACCTGCGACGTGACCCCGAAGGGCGCCAGCAGCATGCCCACAACGGCCTGATAACCGCGGCCTCCCGCGCTTCCTACAGCCCCACCATCGGTCTCGAAGCATTCCTCGCGATGCCTCAATCGCATATGTACGGCGACTCCCTGACCCTCGACGAGGTGCGCGTAGCGGCGGGGTATCTGGTGGAACGGGGCTTGGCTACCCTTTACGAAGGGAACACCCAGCATCCGCTCGAAGCTCTCTTGACGCTGACTGGAGTAGGAATCCAATGCGCCGAGAGCCCACTCCTCGTAAAGGACTTCCTTATGCAGAACGGCCACCTCCCGACCTACGACATCGATATTCACGGCGGTAGCAACATCCAAGTCGGCCAGGAAAACGTCCAGAACAATAACTCTGGCTTCGATCCCTCTCAGTTCATCGCCTTCGCTCGCCAGGTGCTAGCAGCCGCGCCGCGGGTAGAGATCACGGATGAACTCCGGGGGCAGATTGTCCGCGACGCCTTCCACCTCGAAGAGGAAGGCACCAGACCCGCCCCTGAACCGAGCCGCGTACGCCGGGCTCTGGATGGGCTGATGGAGACCCTCGTACGGCACTCCACCGACGGCGTTGCGCAACTCCTGTACGACGCCGGCCGTAGCCTCCTTCCTTGATCGCCTCCCGGTTCTCGGTGATGGGCGCTCTTCGATCCAGTCAGGCCCAGTTTTCCGGGTAGGCAATTGATCGACGGCCCCCGGAATCGGGCCAGTTGAGGCTGGGCACGGGCCGCATCCGTGCGGACTTGTCCGGCGCGCTCGCCACGACGCTCCTGGCTGCCATCCCGCCTGCCGTCGTCCCACACTTCGTGGAGCGGGCGTGGTTCAGGGCGTCAAGGTGGAGCGCTCTGCTGGACGAACGACCTTGACGCCCTGGGCCGCGGCTGCTCGGCTCTGCCTGGGACGTCGGCGGACGGGATGGCAGCCCCCACCGCGGCCACGTACGACCCGCGGTCGCCATCGGGTCGGCGACGGTCTGGTTGGGGTCGGCGGTGAACCCGGCGCTTTGCCCTTCGAGCAGGCACTTCTCCGTCGACCTCCCCTCCCCCACACCAGGACGGCACACCGTCCGCCGCGGCGGCTACCCCAGCGAAGATTCAGCCCACACCGGACCTCGCCGACCTCACCGCGTGGCTCGAGGCGAAGAACCTGATAGTGCAATCGTCCAGGGCGATGTCGCCGAGGGCGGGATGAGGTCGTGGGTGACGTAGTCGCGGTAGCAGCCATGGTCGTCGGACCTCGCTTACCCCCACATCGCCGCACTCGTCCGCACCCAACTCGCCGCAGGACGTGGCAAAGTTACCGTCCACCGCATCCTCGCGACGCTTTCCAGCGCACTCGGCGACGCCGTACGCCACCACCGTCTCGCCGGCAACCCGGCCAGACCCACCGCCATCCCCCGCCCCGCAGCGACAGAACGTCACATCTGGACACCCGGCGAAGCAACTCAATTCCTGCACTACTGCCACACAGCAGACCCACTCTTCGCCGACCTCGTCGAAGTCCTCATCGGCACCGGCCTACGCAAAGGCGAAGCACTAGGACTCCACTGGGAAGAGGTCCACCTGGACCAACACGCCCTCTACGTCCGCTGGACACTATCCGCCATCGACAACAGGAAACTCATCCTCACCACACCCAAAACCCGCAGTAGTAAAGCCTGGGTCGCACTATCACCCCGCGTCGAAACCGTACTCCGCAACCGTGCCCACGACACCATCCAGCCACTGCGCGGCTACGTCTTCCACCAACCCGACGGTCAGCCGCTCCACCCCGAATACGTCCTCAATCACTTCCACGCCCTCGCCGCCAAAGCAGCCGTGTCCCGCACCACCGTCCACGACCTACGCCATCTCACCGCAACGATCTCCATCACGGGCGGCGTCCCCCTCACCATCGTCTCCAAGACGCTGCGCCATTCCACCCTGTCCACCACCGCCAACATCTACAGCCACCTCACCGCCCAAGCCGCCCGCCAAGCCGTCGACTGCATCGACCACACCCTCAGCTCAAGCGCCCCACCAAGCCCCGACCCCGATCGCCAGGGTCGGCCGCGACCACCTGACGACCACATCCCCCAAAGCCACAACCAGCTCACGGCGATCAACCCGGCACCCCACTCCCCGACTTCTCCACCGCCCCAACAAGAAGATCAAAAGACTGCGACCACAGCCCAAAGAGACAACAAAAAGGCCGCCTCCGCATTTCTGCGAAAACGGCCTCCGACCTGCGAAAATGCTGGTCGGGACGACAGGATTTGAACCTGCGATCCCTTGACCCCCAGCATTCGTCAGTGCCTGACGGACCGTATCCGCTGGTCCGGTGCAGTCCTGATCGCCCAGGTCAGGTCCTGTTGCACGAGCACCGCCGTGACGACCTGTCCCGCTCGGTGACGCCCCCTCCGTGAGACGCCCGTGAGAGCCAGGTGAGGCAAGCCCGGGACGTGACTTCCGTTCAGGCGCCTCCAGAGAGGTACCGTGACGGTCGTGCGGGCCTCCAGTGCGCCCCCACTCGTAGTTGCTACAGCTTCTTCTCATCTTCTTCCAATTGCACGACGCGCATAGCCCCGCCAGACCGCCCAATCCACGCCGAATTGGCGGAACCAGGCAGGATAGTCGTAACCGCCCAGCTACTGAATTCGCACTCGTGATATCGGCTTTGTGGGCCGCGCACCACCGTCGCTGAGCTGGTCTCGGCCTGCAACAGCGGGGTCCGGTAAGGTGCCTGCTCAACGCACGACAGCCAAGGGCTGAGACCGCTCGTGCGGGATATCTGGTCCGGAGGGGTCAGCGCGACGGGGAGCTGGGGTAACTGTGCTGCTGCCACTGTTTCTTGAGTGCGGGGACCCCGCACAGGTGCGCCTTGGCCGCGGCCACGATCGCAGCGGCGTCGCCTGGCGTTGCTCCCAGGCTTTGGTACGCCTGGGCGGCGAACACGGCGACTGCCGGGGGCGGGCCGCCGGCGTAGATCTCATAGCAGAGGAAGGTGCCCTGCCGCCATGCCTCCACGTCGTTGGCAGCGAGCGAGGGGTCGATGGCGCGCAGGGACGAAAGGTAGCCGGTGAGAGCCGTGCGCGGGACGGATTCATAGCCCTGGACCACCGCCCTGTCAGCGCCAGCGGCGGGGGCCGCAGCGCGGGCAGGGGCGGAGGCGGTGGCCCTGGGCCTACTGGCTGAGGCTCCGCACGCGGTGAGCATCAGGGCCAGGGCCACGGCCGTGCCGAGCAGGCGCCAGGGCTTGCGCATGGTTCTCCTTGTTCGTCGTCTCATCACGTTGTCAGCTGGTCAGGTCGCCGGACCGTCAGGCGAGCTTCACGGTGGCTGTGAGCGTTCCCACGGCATTGGCCAGCGGATTGAGGACGACTCGGTAGGTGCCGGTGGTGGGGAGGGCCACAGCCGCCGGGGTGCAGGAGGTTCCGCAGTACGTGGTGGTGACCAACGTCGTGCCGTCCGGTTTCAGCACCGACACCTCGGCGTTGTACTGGCCGAGGGTTCCGGCGGAGAAGGTGAGGGTGGCTTTCTTTCCTGCGGTCCCCGCGAAGGTCCACGCCCCGTTTTGGCCGGGCGTGGTGATCGTCAGTTTGGACGCGGTCCCGGTGGTGGGCAGCGCCGCAGTGACATCCGCCGGGACCAGATAGACGCGCAGGCTCAGAGCGCCGTATGTGGTGCTGACCGGACGCAGCAGCACGGTGTACGTCCCGGTCGCCGGCAGAGCGGTCGTGTCGAAGCCGCAGGACGTCCCGCAGTACTGCTCGGCGAGGAACACGCTGCCGTCCGGCTTCAGCACCGACACCTCGGCGTTGTACTGGCCGAAGGCACCGGCCGTCAGGTCGAGGTAGACCCGCTGGCCGGACGTTCCAGCGAACGTCCATGACCCGTTCTGCCCCACTGCGGTGGTGGTCAGCTTGATGGCGGGCCCGCCGATGGTGGCAGTGGCGGTGGCGACCCCGGAGACGCTGGCGGTCAGCGACCCGGTGGCGTTACCGTCCGGATCGAACAGCACCGTGTACGTCCCGGCGACCGGCAGCGTCGTGACGCCGAAGTTGCAGGACGCCCCGCAGTACTGCGCGGCCGACAACACACTGCCGTCCGGCTTCAGCACCGAAACATGAGAGTTGTACTGGCTGATCATGCCGCCCGACAGACCCACAGCCACCTTCTGGCCCGCGGTCCCGGAGAACGTCCACCGGCCGTTCTGACCCGGCGTGCCCGCAGTCAGTGTGGACGCCGTGCCGGTGGTCGAGATCATCGCGCCGGCATCCGCGGGCACCTGGTAGAGGCGGAGGGTGAGAGCGCCGTGCGTGGTACTGACCGGACGCAGGAGCACCGTGTACGTGCCTGCCACCGGCAGGGCGGTGGCGTCGAAGACGCAGGACGTTCCGCAGTACTGCTCGGCGAGGAACACGCTACCGTCCGGCTTCAGCACCGACACCTCGGCGTTGTACTGCCCGAAGCCGCCGGCGCTGAGGTCAGCGAAAAGGCGCTGCCCCGCGGTCCCGGTGAACGCCCAGCTCGCGTACTGCCCCGCTGCGGTGGTGGTGAGGGTGATGGCGGGCCCGCCGACGGTGACGGTGGCGGTGACGACCCCGGAGACGCTGGCGGTCAGCGACCCGGTGGCGTTGCCGTCCGGATCGAACAGCACCGTGTACGTCCCGGCGACCGGCAACGTCGTGACGCCGAAGTTGCAGGACGCACCGCAATACTGCCCGGCCAGCAACACACTGCCGTCCGACTTGAGCACCGAAGCATGAGAGTTGTACTGGCCGATCGTGCCGCCCGACAGACCCACAGCCACCTTCTGGCCCGCGGTCCCGGCGAACGTCCACCACCCGTTCTGCCCCGGTGTACCCGCGGTCAGTGTGGACGCCGTGCCCGTGGTCGAGATCGCCGCAACGGCATCCGTGGGTACCTGGTAAGCGCGAAGTACGAGAGCGCCGTAGGTAGTGCTCAGGGGCCGAACAAGGACGGTGTACGTGCCGTCTGCTGGGAGGGCGGTGGTGTCGAAACCGCAGGCGGTCCCGCAGTACTGCTCGGCGAGGAAAACGCTGCCGTCCGGGGATATGACGGAGACCCGGGCGTTGTACTGGCCGAAGGCACCGCCCGCCAGGTCGAGGTAGACCCGCTGCCCGGCAGTGCCGGTGAACGTCCAGACACCGTTCTGCCCTGGTGCGGTGGTCGTCAGCGTCACGGCCGGCCCGCCGACGGTGGCGGTTGCGGTGGCGAGACTGGAGACGCTGGCGGTCAGTGCGCCGGTGAGGTTTCCATCCGGGTCGAACAACACCGTGTATGTCCCGGCGACCGGCAACGTCGTGACACCGAAGTTGCAGGACTGCCCACAGTACTGCCAGTTCAGCAGCGTGCTGCCGTCCGGCTTGAGCACCGACGCGTGGGCTGCGTACTGGCTGATCGTGCCGCCTGACAGGCCGAAGGACACCTTCTGCCCGGCCGTTCCGGTGAACGTCCACCGTCCGTTCTCGCCCGGGATGGTCGTGGTGAGCGTGGACGGCGTGCCGTTGGTCGGGATCGCCGCGGCCAGGTCGGCTGGCACGGTGAGGAGGGACGCGGTCAGCGCGCCGGTGGCGTTGCCGCTCGGGTCGAACCGCACCGTGTAGGTGCCGCCGACCGGGAGCACGGTGGTGTCGAAGGTGCAGGAGGTCCCGCAGTACTGCCTGTCCAGCAGTGTGCTGCCGTCGGGCTTGAGCACCGTCACCGCGGCGTCGTACTCGCTGATGGTGCCCCCGTGGAAGCCGAGGAACACCCGCTGTCCGGCGTTTCCTGTGAACGTCCAGGTGCCGTTCTGTCCCGGCGAGGTAGTAGTCAGCGTCGAGGGTGGTCCGTCCAGCGAGGCGATCGCGGAGGCGTCGGCCGGGATGTTGGTGACGCCGAGCGTGTATCGGCCCGGCGTCTGGTTCTGGGGGTGGACGCGCAGCCGGTAAGTGCCCGCGGGCAGGTCATGGACTTCGTCTCCCATACAACTGTAGTCCGATGCGACCTTTCGGCCCGCGGCGTTCTCCAGTTC
Organism: Streptomyces sp. SID13666; assembly: GCF_010548325.1. Lineage (NCBI taxonomy): Bacteria > Bacillati > Actinomycetota > Actinomycetes > Kitasatosporales > Streptomycetaceae > Streptomyces > Streptomyces sp. SID13666. Next base: position 440,987 of record NZ_JAAGLX010000003.1, read on the forward strand.
CCACTGGAGTTGTCGCGTGCCGCCGGGGCAGGTGTGCGGGTCGATGAACAGCGATGCGCCGGCGGTCACGGCGAAGGTGTAGTCGTCCTCCGATGCGCCGTTCTCGAGGTTCCCGGCGCCGGCCGCAGGGGTCCCGTCGGACACTGAGAACGGCAGGGACGTGGCGAAGGTCTGGGGTGGTACCACGTCGATGTGCAGTGCGACGTCGTCGACTCCGAAAGCCTGGTCGGCGATGCCGGTGACACCCATCGCGGAGACCTTGAACTCGGCTTGGCTGTCGGCGTGCGTGAAGGGCACCGTCACCCGATACACCGCGTAGCGCACACTGCTGGCAAGCGTGCCCGTCGACGCCGGCGTCAGGGACTGCGGCTTGATGGTGTACGGCTCCTGCCGGTCGGTCGACACTGTGACGGACTTGGTGTCGGTACCCGTCGTCCAGTCGCCGATCGTCAGCAGGTTGAAGCTCAGAGTCCCCTGCAGGTGGGACGGTAGGGACTGGACATAGAAGCGGTATGCGTCGGTGCCGCTGAAGGGACCGGCGAAGGCGGTCGTGCCCGGGTCGGTGGACACCCGCGCGGGCAGCAGGTTCGACGGCAGCGAGGAGCTCTCAAAGTTGACGGACAGATCGCCTGCGGCGTCCACGCCCCGGGCCGTCGGGTCGTAGGTGATGTTCTGCTGTTGGGCGGCGGCGGTGGCGAAGTCGGTGTTGGCGGTCAGCGCCAGGTCCAGGACGCAGCTGTTGAAGGCCGGGCCCGGGGCCACGCCGGCCGTCTCGCACTGGGCAGAGGCGAGTGAGACCTGGTCCGGAGTCAGGTCATGCACGGTGGTGATGGTCGACGGGAAGGTCAGGTCGGTGAAGGTGGACGTGTCCTGCCCGTCGGCGTAGGTGAACAGCGACTCGTCGGCGCTGATGCGCCAGGAATCGGCGAAATCGCTGTGCAGGACGGTCGGCGAGGTGTCGGCCGGCAGCTGGGTGCCGTCGGCGAGCCGCAGGTCGTTGTCCGGATTACCGTCGCCGTTGCCGAACAGGCCCGTCAGGTCGCCGTCCTGGGACGGCGGCACCCACAGGCCGGCCGAGCCGGACTTCCAGGACAGGACAGGTCCGCCGACGCCCCGCCACAGCACCAGGTAGCCGCCGTTGGGATCGTGGATGACGTAGCCGCCCTCGCCGAGCGACAGGATCTTTCCGTAGCCCAGGCTCCGCACCTGGCCGTCGACGAACAGCTGGCTGGAGGTGAACTCCACCCGGTGCTCATTCACCTCCATCGCGACGCGGCTGATCGTGGAGACGGAACTGGAGGAACTCAGCGGGGTGAAGCGTCCCTGGACGTCCATCCCGTACGTATCCGAGTGGGCGAGGGTGAACTCGCCTGCGGACTGCAGGTCGTAGTGCAGCCCGTCGACGGTGGTCATATGCGGATCGCCGTTGGCCAGGCCGCCGTGGTGGATCAGATACCAGAGGGCGAACAGCAGGATCGCCACGGCTCCGGCACCCAACGCCGCCTCCACCGTGATGAATCCGGCCTCCGCGAGGATCACTGAGCCGTCGGCGCCGCCCAGCATCACCTCCAGCTCCGCGATCAAATCCGCAGCAGCGGCCTCTGGTCCGCCCGCCGCAGCCACATCACCGGCGAGTCCACCGTCCTCGGCCACGGTCGAGATCACCTCAGGCAGCGTGTCGGGGACGGCGATCAGCACCGGTGGCTGGGGATTGGAGGACGTCGGGGGCTTCTCCTCACTGCAGGTGCGCTTGTCCCGGACTTCCTCGATGCTCAGCAGGCCGGATTGCGGCGAGGTGGCCTTGTAGGTCCGCCAGATGTATCCGGTGCCGCCTGTGGATGTGCAGGCCTTGTTCGTGTCCCGGACCAGGAACTCGTCGGCGTACGCACCCCACCGGTTAAGGGTGTTACCCCGCCGCACATTCACCATTCCCCGCTGGGTGAACTGCTGGACGTAGCCGTCGACCTGGGTGCCCCACTGCGCGTAATCGGCGTTCTCGCCCTTGACCTTCGCCTCGATCACATCCACCCCGGCAGCCGGGTTGGCGCGGTCGTAGACGAAGATGTCAGGTCGTTTGTTCCCGGGCAGGTACATCTCCCACTGCACGTTAGGGCTGATCAGCCCCTGGCTCGGGCTCTCCAAATGATCGCTCAGATACTTGATGGCCCGCGCCTGGCCGATGGCCTCGACGCCTGGGCCGCAGGTGAATCGCAGGTAGCCGTCTACGGGGGCGACATTATCGAAGCAGCCCGGGTTCGGCTTGAGGATACGGCGCGTCTTGTACATGAAACTGTTGATGCATCGGGCCGACTCCTTGCGGGTTCCCGCCGACCAGTCGGAGCTATTCGTGCATGTGGCAGCAAAAGCCTTTTGGGGGAACCATGCAGCCTCAACAGGAACGAGCAATGCGGCGACCAGAATGGCCGCCACGAATATGCAGAGTTGACGCACCGTTCGCAGCCGAAACCCCAGAAGTATCCCCATGAGGACGTGATGCTAGCCGAGGTGATCACGCGCAACAAGGGGGCCTCAATTTTGACACGGGCGTGGAAAATCGGAATTCCTCCCTCCGGAACGGTGGATTCCGAATCGAAAGTCTTCGGGGCCGAATTCCGCCGATTCGACCGCGGTCGGGGGAAGTGCCCGTGCCCATGAGTGGTCGCACCTCGCCGGCCGTACCCGCCTGATACGGTTTCCGGCGGCAGTGCGAAGGCAGGCATCACTTCGGTGGGAGGCTCGGTGGCAGCGGATCGGCCATGGGAACTGTCGATGGACGGGCTGGAGGTGCGTCGCATCGAGCGGGCCGGACTGCTGCTCCAGGCGGAGACGCCCGACAACGGACGTCGGACAGTGATCGTCCAGGACGCGGACAGCGGATCGTTCGTCAGGGTCCCGTGTACGCCGACAGATGCGCGCACCGACGCAATCGCCCTCTCCCGTGACGGACGCCGAATGGCCTATCTCAGCAGTACCGCCTCCGGCCACGGAAGGGAACTGCTGGTGGTTCACCTTTTGGCCGACGGCACCGAGGCACGGTTCGACGCCGAGACCGACGGCTCGGACCTGCGCGCGGGGTTCTCTCCGGACGGGCGCTCACTCGCTGTCCTGTCCGCCGACCAGGACCGAGGGCCCGACGACCGGTTCGAAGCAGACCTGCTGATCGTCAGTCTCATCGACCTCGTCACCGGCGACCGGCGCCGCCTGTGGTCCGGTCCGGGCCTCGCGCCCGCGGAGAGGGCCATCAGCTGGTCGCCGGACGGCCACTTCATCGCCATCGTCCACCTTGATGTCGACGAGACGTGCGCCATCACTGTCCTCGATTCCAGTACCGGCAGACTGGTCACCCACTTCACCGAGATGGAAGCCCTGGACTCCTCACAGGGTTCCTGGTTCAGCGAGCAGGAACTCGTCATGTTCCCCGAAGACGTCGACTACGACGAGACTCCCCGGGCGCCCGCACTCATCGTCGACGTCGTGAGCGGCACGACCCGGCGCATCGACCAGACCGAAGACCTGCCCGACGGCTGCATCGCCGTCGGCAACGGCCGGATGATCGGGCCGTTTCCACCCCACGGCATCGGCACCGCCGCCCTCGACGGAAGCAACCCGCGCCTCCTGCTCACTCACGAGCCGACGATCCAGGTCACCGTCGTCGACATCGCCCCGGACGCGTCGCCCCTGCCGTAACGCCTCGCATGGAGGAACTCCCAACACCCACGGCAGCTCGCTGAGGCGGAGCTCGGAAAATCTGTCTCGTTGCGGGGCATGGTGGGACGACACTGCGAGGGTGAAACTGTTCGAATCTGGCTTTGAGCCCGAAGGGGTGATCACGCGCCCAGACACCAGTCCGCACAGGTGTACTTGCTGCCGTTGATCGAGCTCGTACGAGCCTGCCGTAGCCCGCAGGACAGCTACGAACTGCAACAGGACCTGCTTCGACGCCTCCTCGACGTGGAGGAACACCGCAACGCCTTCAGCAAGGCGTCAAGCGCATGCGCGGTGGTAAGACCCCAAGCCGGTGTGCCCGAACCGCAGTCAGGGCCACCCCTGTCCGACATCGAGACGTGGATCCTCGAGCGTGAGCTGTGCGAGCGCGTGGCGCGGCAGTTCTGCTCGGTAGGTGACGCATTGGCCTGGCGGGCCTTCAACCACCACCGCCGGTACATCCTGGCCCTGTGCCGAAACGCACCGCCCGGAATCATGGCGCGCAAGGCCGGCTTGAAAACGGAGCTGGAGACCGTAGAGAGCCACTGGCGCGACAGCGGCCGTTCGCACTCATGCACGACCTGACCAACTGCCTGCGGATCGGCGACACCACTGTCTGGTAGGACGACGGACCACACCTATGAGAGCAAGACCAACCCCAGGTACCGCAATTGTCCAGGAGCACCGGATCGCGACCGGATACGAGGCCATCCGCACCGGATCGGCACTGCCCGGGGACAACCCCAACGAGCGGCTCCATGACATCGACACCCCACTGCTGACGCACATGGAGCTGCTGCAGACCGCAACCCAACGCACCGCCAAAGACGGGATCTTCGCCGCCGAAGTGCCCGGCAGCCGCGCCCTGATCGCCATCGACCTGTACGCCGTGATCAGCCAGAACAGGACTCCGCGGGGGTTCGGACGACCCCCGAGGTCCAGACTCCCGGATCAGCCCGGTGGCCTGGCTCTCTGCGCGTCGTCTACTAGCGGCGCGGGTCTGTCCCAAGCAGTTCCTGCCAGAGACACCAGCTTCAGGAACACGGGTGTCGATCGTCCTGGCCGACCTGAGCAGGACGGCTGCTGGACGGGACCCGGTTCTGGCGTCGTCCGACAAATCTGGCACGACTGTGGCACGGCGATCTTCGGATCCGCTGCTCGGGGGGACCTGAGGCTGGGACGGGTCGGACGGTAGAACGGAGTTGAACGCCGAGCGAGGCGAGGGCAGAGCGCTTCGGAGTCGCCCCGCCCGTCGCATCCGAGCTCCGGCGGAAGAAAGCGGAGCGGGCGGCCGACGGTTTCTTTGCCGGAACATGTCTCCGCGATGCTCCCGCCGAACTCACTTCTGCAGTGTGACAGCCCACAGCGTCATATCGTAGACGTCGGAACTCTCGGAATCGGAGGAGGCCGAGAGGCCGAAATTTGCCTCGCCGGGGCATTCGGCACCGGAGTCGTCATAGAGCAGCACATCGAGTGGCGGATTGAAAATGAGCTTTTGGCGACGAATATCTGCAAGACTCCGGTCCCCGCGGAGCAGGACCCGCCCCAGGGAGTCGAGGTCGGTGAAGTCGGCCCAGACGCGGGGTGGAGCAGCGTTCGCAATGTAAGCGAACGTATGGCCGGATGCATCTTCGCGATACAACCGTCCACAATTTCCGCACAGATACAGGGAGGCGAGCGACGCCTCGACAGCACTTCGACGCTCATCACTGCCCAGATCGACAACGTCCGGCCAGGCGATCGTGTCAAAGTGCTCGTCGGGAATCATTCGAAAATGTTCGCCGGTCCTACTCGAACCGCGGAAAATGTTCCCACAAGCGCATTTGAAGCCACTCAATTCCTCTCCCCATTCTGTGCGACATCAGAAGATGCCCCGAACCTGCCAACGCACGTGAAGCATATGCACTTTAGCAGGTTCGGGGCATCCGTCAGGTTAGATGTACCAAGCGGTTCCGAAACCTAAAAGGGTTCGATGGGCTCGATTGGTGCTACGGGTTCTTCCGGCAGGAGAGGTGCCGGCTCCTCCATCGGATCTCTGCCTTCGTTGGGCGACGTTCCTCGCGGGGCGGCGGGAGCTCCGTCCTCGATTATCGGTGGGCCGCCACCGCCGATGCCCACAATCGGATCAACGTCCGTGAGGCGGACGCCACCCGACTTGAGCTCGACAAGTTGGTCGTACCATTGACTCTTTTCGGTGTTGATGGCCCGAACCGCGTCCATGTCGACCCCTTGGTCTCTCGCGGCGTCAAGGATCTTACTGGCGTCCTCCGCGGAAACACCCTTGAAGTTGACGACAGCCGAGTCCGACTGCCGATCCTTGCCCAACTGCCCTGCTTTGTCCTTGAGCCGCATGACGGCGCCGTTCACTGCGTTGGTCATGCGAGTGACGATGTCGACCCTCGTGACTTCGACAACCTTTCCGCCCTTCCACTCGAGACGGACCATGTCGGCGGTACGGACACCTGGTTTATTGCTCCTGAGGACTCCGACGTACTGAACGCCATCTTGGTCGCCGAATTCCGAGTACTTGCCACTGTCCTTGAGACCTGCATTGAGATACTCAAAGACCGACTTCTCGTCGGGGTCGGCGTTGATCTCGCGGTTGCTCAGCCGGTAGACGCGGCCGTCACGGGTCGTGAGCTTCCGGGCGCCGCTGTCGGCCTTGTCCGGTTCGCCGACGGTTGCGGCAGACTCCTCCGGGACACCTCCGCCCGTGTATCGACCGTCCTTGCACTGAGTGGGATTGCTGGTGCAATAGGCGCGCTCGTCGGGGTCGTACTGGCCCGTCGGATCGCTCCGGGTGAGGGGATTGCTGTGGGAATAGACGTAGCCGTTGAGAGATTGGACGTCGTCGGCGGCGAGTAGCGGGTCCACAGAAAGGAAACGCCCGGTAGCGGGATCGTACTCGCGTGCACCGAGGTGGATGAGGCCGGTGCCGGTGTCCTTGACGCCGCCGACGAAGCTCTTGGTGCCCGCCCAACTGGCCGGTTGAGCGCCGCGGTCCTCTCCGAAGGGACTCTCGCGCCGCTGGGTCAGTAGCCCAGAAGCGGCATCGATGCTCGCGTCGGCCGTGCCGTGGGAGTCTGCGATCTGGAAGACGACCTTGTTGTCGTCGGTACGGACCGCGGTGGCCGAGCCCAAGGGGTAGTAGCGGGTCGCGGTGGGTTTGGCGGCCCCCTTCACCAGGTTCAGCTCGGTCGTACCGAAGTACAAAGTGGTGTTCTCCGCTGCGGGAACGGCGGTGTCGGTCGAGTGCTGCAGCAGCCGCGTGCCATCGGCGGCGTAGACGTAGTCGGTGGTCTTGGTGGAGCTGGAGGTTCCGGTCTTGATCGAACTGGTGGCCTTGGCCAGGTGGCCTTCGGTATCCCACGTCAGCAGCTGGTCACTGCTGGTGGCCGGGCTCAGCTTCAGGTGTCGCTCGATGGTGTTGCCCGACGCGTCGTAGACGTAGTTCTGGTCGACGGGAGTGCCGCCGGCGTCGGTGCGGGTGCTGGTGGCGCTCAGGGAGTGCGGCTGGGCCGCGCCGGGAGCTGGGTAGGTGTACGTACTGGACTTGTCCTGAGTGCTGTCGCCATCCGTGTCGTGCTGGGTCTGGGTGTGGCGGGTGCCGTCGGTGTTGTAGGTGTAACTGCTCCAGTACGGGGCCGGACCGGCCAGTGCGGAAGCGTCCGGTGCGGCGGAACAATCGGCGCGGCTCGGGGTGAACGCCGTTGTCAATCGCGCTTGGTAGTCGTAGGTGAAGCACTGCCGGTCGGTGCCAGTGCGGGAGGAGTCTGTCAGCGAGGTGACGTTGCCCGTCTCGTCGTAACTGTAAGAAGTGGCCCGGGCCGCTCCGGCGACGTCTTCCTGGTCGGTGCGGCTCCCGGACAGACGCTGGGTGCCCCACTCGTAGGAATTGGTGATCCAGGTCTTCTTCGCGCCGGCGTTGAGGGTGGACTTCAGCGGTTTTCCGGTGAGGCTGAAGGTCTGGCCGGTGAGGTAGGTCGACAGATTGCCACCGATGCCCACCGGGCGGTGCAGGGCGTCGTAGGTGAAGGCAACGGATTCAGCGGGGAGGTGTCCTGCGGCGGGATAGGCAACCGACTTGGTCGTTCCGTCGAGGTTGTAGGTGGATCCGGTGGTGTAGACGCCCGCGAGCCCTTCCTGGCCCGGCAGCGACGGAACAGTGACCGTGGTTCGCTGCGGGCGGTACAAGGCGTCGTACAGGCTGTACGCGACCTTGTACTGGTAGGTGGCACCGCTGACCGTTACGTAGCGGACGGTTGAGTCCACTTCCCCCTTGTTCCCGGCTGGATCCCAACTCTGCGACGTGAGCTGAGCTCCCGTGACCGATCCGTCCCGGGTTTCGATCTGGCGGGAGAGGTTGTCGTAGATGTGCGCGACGACCTTGCCACGGTTGTCCTGGGTCGTCACCAGTTCACCGCGGTCGTTGTACGCCTTGGAGGTGGTGCCGCTGTCGGGATCGACCGCTTTGACCTGGCGGCCGAACTGGTCATAGGTCCATGACCACACCGTGTGCGACGGATCGGTGAGCGTGGTGAGGCGCCCCGCGGCGTCGTAGTCGTACGCGGTCGAGTCGTAGGCGCCGGTAGCTGTGCCGTCCTTGTACTGGCGCAACTCGGTCGCCCGCCCGGCGGCGTCCATCAAGGTGGTGGTCGGGGGCGAGCCCTTGGGCGGGGTCACGGTGAGGCGGTCCCCGCCGTAAACCCTGGTCGTGGTCCACAACGGAGTGCCGACGCCGTTCCCCGCCAGCTGGGTGATCTTGGTCGGACGGCCCAGACCGTCGAACTGCGTTGAGTTCTGCGTCTCGACGCCGGTGGCGTCCTCGATCTTGAACAACGTCCCGGTCGGGACGCCTGTGGCGTAGTACGAGGAGTAGGCGAGCGCGTTCAGGCCGCGCTCGTCGTAGAACGTGTCGGTGAGGATCCGGCCGCCGCCGTCGCCTCTGGTTTGGGTCTGACGCTTCCGGCCGAAACCGTCGAAGAGGGTGTAAGCAGTTTCCTGGGAGCCGTCGTTGTTCACCGAAGCGGTGGCCAGGGAGCGGATCGCGCCGTCCTGGCTGTTGTAGGTGAACTGGAAGTTGGGCGACTGACCAGAGGACTTGGAACGGTTCGGCTGCCATACCTTCTGATAGCGGCCCAGCGCGTCGAACTGGAAGTCGGTACGCAGGCCATTGATGTCGACGGTGGCGGCTGCCAGACCTCGGAGCGGATCGTACTCGGTGGTGATGGACTGTGCGGAGGCCGCGGTGCCGATCTTCGCGGGCGGGGTGGTGACAACGGCCTTCGTCGGTCGGCCGGTGGCCGGGGTGTAGGCGGTGGTCGTGGTCCGCGGGTTGGCGACGGCCGTGGTGATCGGCGCGACTGCGTCGCTGGACGGGTTGAAGACGCTGGTGGAAGCGAGGGCGGTGGTGGCGATCTGACGCCCGTACGCGTCGTAGGCGGCTGTGTTGTCCAGATAGATGGCGGTGTTGCCACTGCGGGACTTGAGGGCTTCGGTCATGGTAGCGAGGCCCTTGATGGGTGCCTTGCCGTAAGACTGACCGTCGTAGCGGGTCCGGGAGTCCGACAGCACTGCCGAGGATCCGTCGGGCCGGGTGTCGCGGTTGACGGCCGCCGAGCAGTTACCCGCCACCGTTTCTGAATGGATCGCAGCGGTGAATATCCAGTCGGTGGTGTTGTCCGCGTAGGTCGACCGGGCACATGTGTCGTCGCCGGCGATACCCACGTCACCCAGCGACTCGACCTGCACGGCGCGCGCGTTGGCGTCGAGAGTCGTGTTGACTCGGACCTCACGCCATGTGGCGCCGGCGCCGTTGTCGAGGGAGGTGAATGCGCGTGCCACTGACGTTGCGACCAGATCGGCTGTGGTGGTACCCCAGTCCCGGATGCGCTTGGCGGTCTCCTCCTTCCACGGCGTGTTGACCGACTTGATCAAGACAGGACCATCGGGCCCCGTGTCGTACTCAGTGCGGTACTCGTAGCCCGCCCAGGCAGGATCGTCGGTGACCGCAGAGCCCTCACCGTTCGGCACCCTCACCGAACGGGTCTTGCTCTTGTCCGCCGGATCCGAGCGGTCGCCGTCCATGCCACGGAGGAAATAGTGGTCGGTCTGGGTGGACATCCTCTGTGTGCCGCCGGTCTGGACGCGGGTACGGCCGTACCCGTGCCACTGCGACCATGTCTTGAGCGCGTCTTTGGTCAGGCCGTCGTCGTCATCGAAGTGCCAAGCGGCACCGTCGAGATACGTGTAGCGGGTGACCATGTCGGGGGCGCCCCCGGTACGGTCGGTGGCGAGAACCGAGTCGACGACATACTTGTTGAACCACTCCGTGGTGACCGGGGAGTCGTAGCCGGGCCGGTACTTCTGTGGGAAGCAACGGGTGGTGTTGGCCTGCGGCGTGGGCAGCGCGTTCGCGTCGCACGCCGCTGCGGAGTAGTTGATGTCCAGCTGGCCGCCGAGCTCGTCGTCGACGGTGCCGAGGCGCTCCTTGATGAAAGCGGAGCGGCCGTCGCCGGTCCGGTCCAGACGGTTGGGCCTCTGGTCGTAGCCGAAAGTGGTGGCCGGAAGTGCGGCGGAGGGGGTGCCGGCGAGCCCGGTGTGCAGGATGGAGTCGAGCAGCAGCTGGTAGTCGCTGTCGGCGGTACCCCAGTGGTAATGAAGGGCCCAGGAGTCGACGTCCTTGTAGCCGCCATCGGACTGCAGGGTGCGTGCGGTCACCTTGGCCAGCCGGGTACGCGTCCAGAACGTCGGCGCCAGCCGGCCCGAATCGCAGGTCTGGCCTGCGGCACAGTTCATGTCCCACGGTGTGTCGTACCAGTACTGCCGGTTGGCATCGATGGTCGCGGGGTCGCAGACCGTCGTGCTCTCCAGGCAGCGCTCCGCGGGGCTGAAGTCCACCCGTGCCATCGGCTTGACGGTTGCGGAGTAGATGTCGGACTTCTGCTGACCGTACTCGATGTGGTCGAGCGTGCCGCCTCGCACGTAGGGGGTGTCGTCGGTGTCCGTGAGATTGCGGCCGTAGGAGTTGCTCTCCGGGTGGTACCAGTAGGTGATGTCATTGCCATGGACGTCGAGCACCAGGTCGAGGTTCCAGCGCCAGCCCTGCTGACACCACGAGGTGGCGAACGAGGATCCGTGGCACGGTTCGCCGGCATCATTGCCGAAGACCGGGACGGTGTAGACGGACTGCGTCTCCGCTTTGCCGGATGCCCAGTTGGGCAGCCGGTTGTAGCCGAAGAAGTACTGGGTACCGTCCTTGGTGACGGCCTTGAAGTACTCGCCGTCGTTGTCGCCGTTGCCGCGCCCGAGGTCCTTCGCGCGGGTGACCTTGGTGCCGTCGTCGCCCTTGATCCGCCATTCGTCCGCCGAGACCGCGATCAGCTCACCCGAGTGGCCGTTGAAGTCAATCGTGGCGTTGTCGTACCCCCAGCACAGGTCTCCCGGTTCGGTGTCATTGGTCTTGACGCCGTCGTCGCCGCAGGGCTTGTAGCTGCGCTCGACGAAACCGGGTGCGATGTCGAAGCCGTCGCCGGCCCAGGACGACTGGTTATTGCTGTTGGCCGTCCGGCCGTCAACCGCGCCCGACGAGTACGACAGATCGAGCTTGGGGCTCAGAGGATTGGGGACCTGCGGTACCGGCATGTTGTACGACCACGAGAACGACCCGCTGTTGAGGCCGGTCTTCCAGGTCGAGGCGGAGGACAGCGGGGATGCCTTGTAGTCACCGCTCGGGCCGGATGTTGTGGCGGTCGCGGCCAGCACCGTCACCCCTCCCATGGCGGCCGGCAGTGCGCGCGAAGTGGCAGCGGCGGGAACGGTCACAGCGTCGGCGCTGATTGTTTGCCGCTCGGAGTCGTTGGCACCTGCCAGCGGGGTCTGTTGGCGGCACTCGGTCCGCTCCGGATGGGTCAGCGCACAGGCCGGGAGCTGCACCAGGCGCAGCCGCGACCCGTAGCCGGCGCCGGCGGCGCGGGCGAAGCCGCTGTAGTCCAAGGTCAACGTCGTCCGACCGGCTTTGGCTGCGGTGCCGACCGGGCCCAACGTCATCAAGACACCGTCCACACCGGCTCGGCCGGCGGCGGCTCGGTTCAGAACCTTCACCGTGGCGGCAGACACGGGCGGTGCGGCGGCCTTCGCAGCGTTCGGTGAGCGGGGGGCAGCAGGCACGGCGAGGGTGACTGGAAGCGCGGCGGCTGACTTCAAACCCCGCCGTGGGGCCGTTGCCTGCGCCGAGGGCAGCAGGTTGACAACGGTGCTGCTCTCGAGCGGCCACACGGTCGCGGGTGCGGACGGCGTCGTAGTTGCTTCCCTCTTACGGGGTTTGACGCTGCCGGCGCTGCCCTTGACCGGCGTTTCCGAGACTTGCGCGCCGGAATGCCCGGTCTCCGCCGCGACGCTGGGGGACACCGCCGGGAGGGTCTGCAGCAGGGTACCCGCGAGGGCCGCCGTAAGGATCACGGCGAGTCTGGCGGACACAAGGCGGCGTGGTCTGCCAGCCTTGGTCTGTGTCGTACGCATCTCCAGCCCTTTCGCAGCGGTACCCGTGAAGGGGTGCGCCTGGCTCTGTGCAAATGGTGGGAAGGGACTCAACAGGGCGCGAGGGAGGGCCGGTGGCCCGGCTCCTCCCCCCGTCGTCGGTCATGGTGCGGTGGTGACGTCCAGCCCGGCGGTGGGGTCGGCCAAGGTGGTGATCTGCGCCGCACTGAGGACACCCTGGTAGGCCCACACGTCGTTCAGCTCGCCCGAGAAGTACTCCGTCCAAGCGGCGCCGGATCGGTTGCGGCCGAACTGCAGTCCGCCGGTGGACTCGAAGGGCTGGCTCGCGGTGGTCCATGAGACGTGATCGGTACACGTACCGGACGTATCGCCGTCGGGACACAGCTGGTTCTCGGGTTGGCCGTTGACGTAGAGCGTCAGCTGGTCGGTGAAACTGTCGTAGACCACGGCCAGATGGTTCCAATAACCCATCCGCATCGCGGGATCGAAGGTGTGGACAGCACCGGTACGGGTGGCTCCGGAGGCGTCCTTGTCGGTCACCTCCACCTGCCACTGACCGAGGTTCTCGACTTCCTGGCTTCCCGGAACGCTGACCGTTTTCAGGAAGTCCCAGCGGATGGTCACGGAGCTGTTGGTGCCGCCGCCGAGTGATAGGACGGTCATGTCCCGGTCGGGCGAACCGGCTGTCTGCGCCCAACCAGCGAGGGTGAACGACTGGCCGGTGTGCAGCGGGGGCGCCACGGTGGCGGCATAGTCGGTCGTACCGTTCGTCGACAGACCGCCGGTGCCGGTCACACCACCCGCGCCGTCGATGTACGCCTGGTTGTACAGGACCGCGTTGTGTGCCGGGCCTGCCTCGTCGGGAGCGGCAAGCGGTGTACCGGAGGCGGTGTCGAACTTCCAGTGGCCCGCCAGTTGGGGGCGTTGCTGGACCATCTCGTGAGCCTCGGGGTCGGTCAACACGCGGTCGAAGACGCGCACGTCGTCGACGTCACCTCCGAACCACTCACCGGCTTTGCCCTCGCGGCTGGCGGCGCCGATCTGCATCCCGCCCGGAGCAGTCCACGGCTTGGTCTGCACGTAGGTGTTCTCACCGACCAGGTATCCGTTGATGTACAGGCGAATCCTGCCGGCGGTGGCATCGGACACACCGAGCAGGTGTGTCCACTCGTTCGCCGCGGCGCCGAAGCACGGCGTCGTGCCGATCGGGCCGGCACAGGCGGGTTGCGAGGCGCGCACCAGGGTGTCGGCGGAAATGTCATCCCGGTACCGGCCGAAAACCCACTTCTTCACATCGGGCGCGTAGTACATCGCGAACTCGCTGTTGTGCAGACCAGCCTGGGTCAGGACCGTACGGGTCCGGGTATCGCCCGCGGCAATCGCAGGCAGCCGGACCCACGCCGAGACCGAGAAGGAGGCAGCCCCGTCCACCTGCGGGCGGGCGGTGACGGCGTAGTCGTCCACACCGTCGAAGTGCACCGCTTTCCCGGTCACGCCCGTGATGCCGTTCTGTGGATTCCCGAAGACGGCTGCGTCGCTGGATTCTGCCTTGCCGGTGAGCGCGGCGGCACCGGTGGGTTCGTCGAACGGCCAGATCACCTTGGCCGCAGTCCCCGCCGTTGGCCCGGTGCCGGCGGCGGCTTGGACCGCATCGGCGGCGGGCAACGCCCGGTCCCAGATGTGGACATCGTCCACCGCACCTTGCCAGGGAAAGGTATAGGCACCGACCAGTTGGAACCTGCCGAACTCCAGCGGACCACGGGCCTCCTCGGCAAGCGGAGCCGGAGCAGAAGCGGGTGCGGAACCGTCGACGTACACGGACACCGTCTTGGCCGCTGCGTTGTACTCACCCAGCAGGTGTGTCCACGTCCCGGCGGTCACGGGTGCATCGGAGAACGCCACCTGCCAGCGCAAGCCCGGTCCATTGGCGACGGCGGTCGTCATGAAGGCCCACTTGCCGTTGTCAAGACCCAGACCGAAGCCGCCGGTGTAGGGATATCCGTCCTGGCTGACCACCATGTGGCTGCCCGTGACGGCAGTCGGATTGACCCATGCGGCAACCGTAAAGCTGCGCGTGGTGTCCACAACCGATGCCTGGGTGGCCGCATAGCCGTTCGTTGTTCCGTCCAGCGCCAGGGCATTCCCATTGTGGCCTGCCGCGCCGGCCGTGGCGCCGGAGGCGGGCGCCACGGTGAACGCTCCTCCGGTGCCGGTAAATGTGCTCGACCCGGGGCTGTCGTCCATCGACCAACCAGCACGTTGCGGAGCGCCATTACTGACGTTGAAGTAATAGGTCTCCGGCTGGGAGGCGTTGCCGGCCGAGTCGAGCGCACGGACGGACAGCAGGTGCGGGCCGGCCGACGGCGGCATTATGTTGACCGTCTGTGCCGCACCTCCAGTGGTACTCACCTGGTTGGCCGCCGAAGGGGACGTGTCGAGCCCCCACTGATACTTCGTGACGTCGGGGGAGGCGGACGTCATGGTGAAGGCGCCATACCGGCCTACGCCGTCGGTATAGGGAAGGGTGGCCTGCGCGTCGGTGGAGCCCGGGTACGAGGGCGAGGTCACCGTCGGGCCCGATGGAGTCGTCGTATCCACCTGGACGTAGCAGGCGGTCGGACTGCCGGTGGAACTCCACGGTCCCCATTCCGAGCCGTCCCATGCTCGGACCTCCCAGCCGAACCACTTGTTCAGCGGAATGGCCGGAGGCAGGGTGATCGAGAACATCGAGCCCGAAGCCTTGAATGTGTTCGGGGCAGGAGCAGTGGCCTCCGCGCCGGTGGACCACCAACGGCGGATGACCCCCTTGCCGTCGCCGGAATCCCAGGCCGCGCCGAACTGGATCCCGATCTTCTCGCCGTCCGGGTCCGAGACTTTGGCGCTGATCTGCGGCATTTTGTTGATCTGCACACCCGTGGCCAGGCACTGCGAGCCGGGCGACATGGACAGGTCGCTCATCGGCGCCTGGCGCGGGGGAAGGTTGTACAACACATGAAGACTCGCTTCGGCGCTGAAGCGCTTCCATGCGTACTTGTCGTTCTCGTCCTCCGCCTTCAGGCCGAAGGTGATCGTCGGCCAACCGCTGTTCGCGGCCGTCTGCACCAGGTCCCTCACCGCGCCCGTAGCGGTGCCGCCGAACTCCACCTCAGCGGCGCCACACCCGGTGTAGCCGAAAGCCGCGGGCACCGTCTGGAGCCACTTCTGCCAGAACGGGTCCTTGGCCGTACCTTGGGAATTGTCCCAAGTGGTTCCGGATCCTATTCGCCTGGTCAGCCACAGTTGCACGTTCTTCTTCGCACAGCTGAAGGAGTGCGACTCGTGCGCGCTGAATGTGGCCGACAAGATGTGCTTGTTCGCGAACTGAGCCGAGGGGATCTCGTAGAACACCCGCTTGCGGTCCAGCGGCTCGCAGTTCTCCTTGTCCCCACAGAATCCGACGCCGAAGTCGTAATTGTCCGTCGCCCCGAAGTGCCAGTACGCATGACTGTTCCAGTACTGGGACACGCCCGTCCACGCGGATTTGAGGGGGGTATCCCACTTCGGGTCGATCATGACTGGAAATACCGTCGTCGGCGCGTCCAGCAGGGCCTGGTCAGGAGTAAGGACCATCGACTTCTGGTCGGTCGGGACCTGGACCTCTACCGATGCGGCGTGCGACGCACCGTCCACACGCGACGGCGCGACGGCGAACAGCTCGGTGGAAAGGGCCGCAGCGGGCGGTGCGCTGGTCCGGGCCGCCGCAGCCGGCGCCGCTACCGGCGCTGTCCCGCTCTTCGCCATCTCCGACGAGTCGTACATCACTGGCCGGGGCGCCTCGAAGACCGTTCCGCCCGCGGAAGTGTCCACCGCGGCCAGGGAACCGTCCGGTCGCTCCTGCACGCTCAGACCGCCATTGGCCAGGCCCAGCTTGAGCTGGTTCAGCTCGGGGTTCTTCGCCGCCTGCGCGGTCTTGACCACCAGCAACTGCGTGAAACCTGTGGCGGTCGCGGTCAACTGCAGGTCCACGTCCGGCAGCACGGACCGATACTCCGCCGTGCCGTGGGACACCACCGGCTTGGGCAGTGGCCGGGGCCACGTGAGCTTGAGATCCTTGCCCGCGCGCGACATCACCACCAGCGGCTGCTTGTCACCCCCGCCGGAGAACGCCAGATCGGCCAACATCGCCTTCGGCGCCAATGAACCGTCCGGTCGAGTGCTCAGCGCAGTGTCGATCGCGACCCATCGACCAGCTTTACGGGTGCGGACCGGCACGATATGCGTGGTCGACGCCAATGTGCCGTCGGGTTGCGCCAGCACCTCGCTCGTCTCGGACGTCAACGCCGGGACCTGCACTGGCTTCTTGGTCCGTTTGGCCTCGGACACAGCCAAACTCTCCGGGGTTTCCAGCGGCGCGCGGTCGCTCCGGCCCGTGCCGGCTGCAGGCGAAGGATTGTCGGCGGCCACTGCGGGAGGCAATCCCCCCACCACCTCCGGGAGCCCTAGCAGAACACCCGTGACAGCCAATCCCGCCAGCCACGTGCGTCTCGGACCCGGACGCGCTCCCACAATCCCCACAACTTCCCCCCACCCGCAACCGACACAAGGAACTGGGGCAGTAAACGGTCAGCCCAGATTTCTTGTCAACGGCCGACTCGGGCGCGGCAAAAGCCGGGCTTCATTTTCGCGAACAGACAGGCGCCTTAAACAGGATGAAGCCGACATGGTTGTAGCGGCGGATGTGAACTAGGTCACCGAGGCGCGCGGCCGAGCCGAGCTCTGCGGGGCGCCTCTTCCCTGCTCCGGGGAGCAGGACATCCTCGGATCCACCGGTCAGATCCGCAGCGGTGATGTACGGGAAAGGTCCGAACTGTCGCTACGGAGAAGCGGGCGCTGTCGGCAGGGAATGCGTCGCACGGGCAGCCATCTTGGCAACAGGCACTGACGCGGGCCGCAAGCACCTGAACCGTGCCGCCGTAGGCGGGAGGCATGTCCTCGGGCCGGACGATGTGACGCATCGTCACACTACTCATCTGGGTCCCAGGCAACGAGCTGGTCGACGATAAGTCGGTCGCCGTCCAGTTGCAGGGAGTCAACCGGATTGCGACTGTACATGGTCAGGGCCAGCTCACTGGCGGGCCCAGGAACAACCAGCCCACTGCACGCCATGACGTGCACACCGTCCGCAACGCCGACACCACAGGGTCAACGGGCCGGTCTGTGTGGGCCGTTGCGAGCGTCCAATGGCCTGGATCGCCGAAGCCACGACCGACGCACTGCTGGTAGTCATCGGCATGTCGGTCCGCCGCTCGGCAGCGATCGGCCAACGTGCCCCCGCCGTACTTTTGTCGAGAAGATCGAGGGCCGGCCATCCCGCGACGGACGGCGGTTTCTAGCACCACCCCGCCCTCGTCGCCGCGCCGGCTCTGTCCGGCCGGGTCGAAGCTCCGATGGCGGCGATGCTCCCGCCTACAGTCAGCCGCCCGCAACGCCGCCAGCGCTGCCCACCCAGCACCCCATTGCGGGCATCAACGAAAGAGCGTCCGGCTCTCCGAGTCACCGCGATGGTTACGTGCAACGAATCAAGTGAATCCCGATTCGAACGGGCCGTGACCTGCGAGACGGCGGCGCGGCGCGCCTCCCACAAGCTCTCACATTTGGAATCGAACAATCCAGACACCAGAGGCCGCCTCCGCAATGCGGAGACGGCCTCTGACCTGCGTAAACACCGTCGGGACGAACAGGATTTGAACCTGCGACCCCTTGACCCCCAGCGTTCGTTAAAGCCTGACGGACCGTATCAGCTGGTCCGGTGCAGTCCCCAACACCCAGGCCGGGTCCTGTTCCGCAAGCACCACCATGACGACTGGTCCGGCTCCATGACGCCCCGTCCCTGAGGAGCCTGTGAGAGACAGGCGAGAGAGAGCACGGCCCTTTGTCCTCCGACCGCTGCATAGACTGATCCGCCCGTTTGCGGGAAGTCGACAGTCCCTGCCGGTTGCGGAGATTGGGCACCCCCACGGTTGACCTGCGGCGGGAAGCCCTCCGTCCTCATGGCACGGTCGACCGGTTCGAACCCCTTCTGTAGGGTCAAGCGTTCGCACAGTGGCAGGAGCTGCGGCGGGTAGTCGATGCGCGGGGGCACGTACATGGGAAATCGGCCTACGGACTGGCACATACTCGACCTCGACCGGGATCCGGTTCCGGGTGATCCGTACGAGGTGAAGGAACTCGCCCGCAAGCTGGGGGACTTCGCGGACGACGTGTCGTCGGCGCTGCGGTCGGTCAAGGGATTGAGCGGCAACAACGCGGTGCAGGACTGGGCCGGGTTGGCGGCGGACGCGTACCGGGAGCAGTTCGGGGATCTGCCCGGTGAGCTGACGAAGTTGGAGAAGTCCTACCGGTTGGCGTCGGGTGCGTTGGAGACGTACTGGCCGAAGCTCGAGACCGCGCAGGCGGACGCCGACCGGGCGCTGGCGCAGGGCCGTACGGCCCGCCATGACCTGGACGCGGCGAAGACCACGCAGGGCAACGCGGACGACTGGGTGAAGCGGGCCGGGGACAAGTCCAAGGAGTACCAGGCCGATCCGAAGCCGGGCGTGGAGCCGCCGTCGGCGGAAGAGGTCCGGACGGCCACCCGAAACGCGCTGGACGCCTCGAACGCGCAGAAGTCCGCGAACTCCGCCGTCCACGAGGCCCAGCAGCGCCTGGACGCGGCCAAGGAACTGGCCGCCCAGGCCGCGCATTTGCGGGACACGGCCGCGTCGACCGCCGAGCACGCGCTGCACGAGGCGTCGGACGCGGGGATCAAGAACAAGCACTGGTGGGAGAAGGCGGTCGACTGGGTCGCCGACCACTGGGACGAGATCGTCGCGGTCTGCAAGGTCATCGTGGCCGTGCTCGGCATCATCGTGATGATCATCGGCGGTCCGCTGGCCTGGATCGTGCTCGCCGCCGCCCTGGTCGTCCTCGCCGACACCCTCATCAAGTACGCGCAAGGCAAAGCATCCCTCTGGGACGTGTTGTTCGCCGCCCTCGACTGCATCCCCGGTTTCAAAGGCCTGACCACCGCCGGCGGCCTGCTCAAGATGGCCAAGAACCTGCCCAAGCTCATGAAGGGCATGGGCAGTCATCTCGGCGGCCTGGGTAACGCGCTCCGCAAAGGGCTCGGCTCGCTCCGGCGGGGCGGAAAGACCATGGGCGAGCGGGTCTGCGAGACGGACCCGGTCGACGTCTCCACGGGTGAGATGGTCCTGGAGCAGACCGATGTGGAGCTGCCCGGGATCCTCCCTCTGCTCCTCCAGCGCACGCACGTGTCCTCGTATAGGGCCGGAACCTGGTTCGGTCCGTCGTGGGCCTCCACCGTCGACCAGCACCTGGAGATCGACGGTCAAGGAGTACGCTTCGCCGCGGCCGATGGAATGCTGCTGCACTATCAGGTCCCGGCGCCCGGGCAGCAGATCACGCCGGTGGTCGGCCCCCGTTGGCCGTTGACCTGGGACGGAACGCCGGGCGGCGTCATGTCCGTCACTGTGCCCGGTGAGGCGAGCAGGCTCGAGTTCCGGCCCCTGGATACTCCAGGCTCCTCCTCCGGGTCCGTCCGGTTGCCGCTGACCGCTGTCGTCGACCGCGAGGGCAACCGCTTCGTCATCGAGCACGATCCGGCATCACGGCGGCTACCACATAGGCGTGGAGTCCCACGAGAACCGGATCACCTCCTTCAAGCTGCTGTCCGATCCTGACGCCCCGACCCTCGTCCGGTTCGCCTACGACCAGGGCGGCAACCTCGCCGAGGTCTACAACTCCTCCGGGCTGCCGCTGGGCTTCAGCTACGACGACCAGCACCGTCTCACCAGTTGGTCCGACCGCAACGGCACCGAGTACGGCTATATGTACGACCCCGCGGGGCGAGTCGTCCGCACCACCGGGACGGACGGCTTCATGTCCGGCACGTTCGCCTACGACGATGCGACCAGGACCACCAGGTTCACCAACTCGCTCGGTCATACGACGACACACGTGCACAACGACGCCTACCGGACCATCAGCACCACGGACCCGCTCGGCAACATCACCGTGCAGGAGTGGGACCAGCAGAACCGGCTGCTGACCGCCGTCACCGATCCGCTCGGCCGCACCACGCGCCTCGGCTACGACGCGGCCGACAACCTCACCGCCGTCGTGTACCCGAACGGCACGAGCGTCGCCTTCACCTACAACAAGCTGAATCTGCCGGTGCGGATCGTTGACGAGGGCGGCCACGTCTGGCTCCATGAATACGACGACCGGGGCAACCGCCTCGCGTCGACCGATCCCGTGGGCGCGCGCACCGAGTACACGTACGACACGGCAGGCGGCCTGACCTCGGTGACCGACGCGCTCGGCGGACAGCACCGGCTGGCGAACGACCCGGCCGGTCTGCCGCTCGCGATCACCGATCCGCTGGGCGCCACCACCCGCTGCACCCGTGACTCCTTCGGCCGGGTGGACACCGTCGTGGACCCGCTCGGCGCCGCCACCGTCCACTCCTGGACCCTCGAAGGCAAGCCGCTGACCCGGACCCTGCCGGACGGCTCCGCCGAGGCGTGGGCGTGGGACGGGGAGGGGAACATGGTCGCCCACACCGACCCCTTCGGCGGCGTCACCTCGTTCGAGAGCACGCACTTCGACCTGACCTCGGCCCGCACCACCCCCGACGGAGCGCGGGTCGCGTTCGCCTACAACACAGAACTTCAGCTGACCGCCGTCACCAACGCCCAGGGCCTCACCTGGACCTACGACTACGACGCGGCCGGACGAATGGTCCGCGAGCTGGATTTCCACGGCGGCGCGCTCACCTACACGCACGATGCCGCCGGACAGCTCACCTCCCGCACCAACGGGCTGGGCCAGACGATCAGCTACACCCGTGACCTGCTGGGGAGCATCACCGAGCAGCACTCTCCCGACGGCATCACCTCGCTCGCCTACGACGACTCCGGCCAGCTGATCCGGGCACGCAACAGCGACGCGGAACTGACGTACGACCGGGACCCTTTGGGCCGCGTCCTCACCGAGGCCTGCGACGGACGGGCCCTCACGCACACGTACGATCCGCTCGGCCGCCGCATCGGACGCCGCACGCCCGGCGGGTCGGTCAGCACCTGGTCCTGGGACGCCAACAGCCGGCTCGAATCCATCCATTCGGTCGACCGTACCCTCAGCTTCACGCACGACATCGCGGGACGTGAGATCGAACGCGCCCTCGGGGCCACGGTCCGCCTCACCCAGAAGTGGAACGAGTCCGACCTCGTCGCGGCCCTCACCCTCACAGGCCCCGCCCCGGAAGCCGCTTCAGGGGCGGGACCGGACAGCTTCGTCGCAGGCACCGACACCCATGTGCTGCTGCATCGTGACTACACCTACCGCAAGGACCGCCACCTCACCGCGATCACGGACCGGGCGACCGGCACCCGCTCCTTCTCCCTCGACCGGGTGGGTCGCGTGACGGGCGTGACCGGCGCCGACTGGACCGAGACCTACGCCTACGATCCGGCGGGCAATCTCACCCACGCCACGACCCCGGCCGAAACGGACGCCAATGGCCCGCGCACCACCAGCGGCGGCCTCGTCCAGAGCGCGGGCCGTATCCGGTACGAACACGACGCCCTGGGCCGCGTCGTGCTACGCCAGAAGACCCGACTGTCCCGCAAACCGGACACCTGGCGCTATACCTGGGACTCCGACGACCGTCTGACGACCGTCACCACTCCGGACGGCCGGCTCTGGCGCTACCTCTACGACCCCCTCGGCCGCCGCACGGCCAAGCAGCGCCTCTCTCCCGACGGGACGACCGTCCAGGAAGAGACCCGCTTCACCTGGGACGGTACCCACCTCGTGGAGCAGACCACCCACGTCTCGGGCAGCACCGAAGTGGTGACCCTCACGTGGGAGCGCGACGAGATGCGTGTCCTCTCCCAGGCGGAACGCACGACCCTGGCCGACGCCCCGCAGGACGTCATCGACCAGCGCTTCTTCGCCATCGTGACCGACCTGGTCGGCACCCCGACAGAACTCGTCACCGAAACCGGCGACATCGCCTGGCGCTCCAGCACCACCCTGTGGGGTATCCCCGCCGGTGACGGCGACCTCAGCGCCTCCACACCCCTGCGCTTTCCCGGCCAGTACTTCGACCCCGAATCCCAACTGCACTACAACTACTTCCGCCACTACGACCCCGTCACCGCCGCCTACGTCAGCCCTGACCCGCTGGGCCAGGAAGCGGGCCCCAACGAGCGCGCCTACGTCCCCAATCCGCTGGCGTGGGTGGACTACCTCGGGCTACTGACCTGCGCGCAGAACGCCGCTCTGCTGCGGAGGAACATGGCCCGCGAGGGGGGTGGTCAATCCTGGCCAAGCGGCGGCCCATCTCGTACCCTCCAGTCTGAACCGCGCGGGCAGCGCCCGAGCGCGCGCACTGTTGCAGAGGTACGGAGTTAACATCAATGACGCCGCCAACGGCATTCCCCTGGGACACCCGCGACCCCACAACTTCACCCACCGGGGACCGTTCCTGGGCCGCGTCACGGACCACCTGGAGGACCTCGTCGCTGCCAGCAAGGACGCCGGGATGGGCGCACGCGCCATCCGTACCGAGATCCGCAACGAGCTGCGCCGCATCGGCAGCGAGGTCGAGAGGGAACTCGCGACCGGCGTTCCCGGCCCCGGTGCCGTGTGGACGGGGCCGTGATGTCTGACGCGACCGAGGCACCGCTGCGGGCCTACCGGCTGCTCCCGTCCATGGGGGACTTTCGATCGCTGTTTCTCGACACCGTGCCCCGGCAGAGGCTGGTCGGCTGGCAGTCCCACGGCTCTCCGGAGGACCGCCGGCCCGCAGGCTTCAGCGCCGTGTGGGACGACGGCGACGTCGAGCCGGGCGTGCACCTGCGCGCGACCGAGTTCCCCTCCGGGACCCCGGGTGCCCCGGTGCTGAGCCGGCGGATCGCCGACCTCCTGCGCGAGGAGCTGTGCCGTGCCGGGAGCTTCGAGCCCTTGGTCATCGCCGATGGCCCGGCTGGCATCCCGGACGCCGAGTCCTACGTTCTCTACCTGGTGGAGAGCGTCGTCGACTGCCTGGACGCCCGGCGCTCCTCGAAGCCCAAGCGCTTGGCGGGTCGGATCAAGAAGGCGGTCTTCCTGCCGGAGGCCTTTCCCGCCGACCTGCCGGCCTTCCGGCTGCCCGAATTCCCGACCGCCGTCTACTGGACCGGCTGGGCGGTGGACCGCCTCAAGGAGCTCCTCGGCGACGACCTCGAAGCCCGGCTGGTCTGGTCCGAGGACCCAGCCCTCACTCCGCACCCCAACCCCTGGGGAATCTTCTGACGGAACGGCTACCGCCGTTCGGCCCTGAGTGAGGGGTATTTCAGTACTTCCGGCGCTGCCCCTCGATGCGAACTACCGGCGCGACGGTCGCTGAGGTCTGTTGGGGCTGGTCACCAGTGGTCCAGAGGTCATATCCGGTTGACGGTGGTCGGGGAGGTTGCTGTACTTCGCTGCTGTACCGACGGCCGGAGGGCTCATGAGCGGATTGCCTGAGAGCGTGGACCATGACATTTTGCAACGACGCATCATCTCCGCCCTCAAGACGATCCGCGACGCCACGGGTTGCTCTATTCACGAGGCCATAGATGTGTTCGCCGTTCGGTACGACGAGCTTCGGCGCGATCGCCCCGACGACTTCACCGTCGGACCTGACGAGTACGGTCGCGGCTTCTACTCATGACGGCTACCGCCGAGCCCTAGATTGGAAGACCAGGGATGTGGTGGTGGGCTGACCTGGGAAGCGCCTGACCTGGACCGGAGCGGAACCATGACCGTGGTTCCCCGTGCGTCCCCGCCGCTTCCCGCCGGACCGGGCACGGATCGGGCACACCGCTATGCCGCGGCGAAGCTAGAGACCGCGAAGCGCCTCGGCAAGCTCGGTGTAGGCGCTCCAGCAGACGATGCTGCCGTCATCGTTCAGACTGCCCATGTACCAGTCGTCGTCACCGATGGCCTTGACGATGGCGAGGTCGTGGAACCCGAGAACGATCTCCGGCAGGAGCGTCTCTTCGGGGAGATCGCCGACCGCGCCATAGGTCACTCTGCGGTCCGTATTGAGCGCTGTGGCTTGCCCGTCGCCGGAACGGTCACGAATCTGCTGGAGGCTCCATCCGGCTGGCAACTGCGCGTCTTCCATGGGGCCATCGTCGCACCCGCGTGCCGGCCGGTGTCTCAGAGCTGCTGAACTGCACCGGCTCCGGAGGCCGATGGCGTCCCACCTGTTTGCACAGGTCAGACCGTGTGCTGTACGTCCTACGCCCTCCGTCATCCCGAAAATACGCCGCGCCTTGTCGTATCTGCTGTGGCATCTTGAGCAACATGATCGAAGTAATTGACCCGCGTAACCCGGCGGGCATCCGCGTCGGGGACATCTACGAAGACTGCTCGTTCCACCCGGTCCTCTGTACGGAGATCGACGACGACGGCGCTGTGGTGCTCAGCGGCATCTCGCTCATCGACGGTAGCTTCCCTCGATCGTGCGATGGCCAGTACTGCGCACCCATACGCATACGGGTCGAAGAGGTCATGGTCATCAAACGCGACCTCGCAAGCTACGTCAGCCGGCGGCAGATCGAGCTGGCGTCAGCGGACAACGCATGAACCTGGCTCGGCCCGCACTGGCCTACGGCAGCTGGGTGGGCGATCACTGCTTTAGGAGGATGGGTGTCAAGGGTCGGCGCTGACCTGCGCTAGGCGAGGCTGGGCGCGATCCCGTTCCGCTACCGCCGGCTACCGCGATTCCCCGTGAGTCCCCGCCCGATCTGGCACGGCTGTGGCACGGTCATCAATCCGTTGCGGATCGCCGCCTGCCGTCAGTTCAGTGGGGAAGGCGAAAGCCCGTGCGCCTTGCAGTAGCTCTGCAGCAGAGTGCGCGCTGCGGTCCCATCCGTGGCGTTGGTGGCGGCGATGAACTGGCTGGTGGTCTGGCTGAGACCGGCGTACTCAGATTCGTTGCTGGCGATCCGGTCGGCATATTCCTGCATCTTCTGGTCGTCTTCAGCGATGGCCGCGGCGGCCGGATAGTCAGCCGAGGTCATCATGTGAGCGCTCAAGAGAATGCAGAACATCGTGGTGTCCCTCGGTTGGGCCTTGCCCTCGCCACCACTCATCGAGCATGAATTGAGTGCAATGGTGCACATAAGGGACGCTGCCACCACCAGACGTCTGCTCTTGATCTTCATAGGTGGTCCCCCCACCTTCCGTGTGTGACGATCCTCTGCCCCGCTGGGTTCACCGGACTCTACAGTCGGCCCAAAGTCCCTTGCACCCATCGTCGCGATCGGCGCCTCTACCGCTGAGGGTGGTGGAGTCTCAATGGACGAGCCAACTCTCCTGAACAACCTTGAAAACCGTCGTGGCAGCGATGTCACCGTGAGTTCGAATCTCACATCCTCCGCAGCCAGAGACACCAAGTCGGCCCCCGACCAGGGACATCGGTCGGGGGCCGACTTCATGTGTCCTACCTGCGAGGGACCGTGGTTCCCCGCGCTTTACCGGTGGATCGGGCACGCGGCGGGCGCGGTAGATAGCTGCCATGGTTGCGCCGTCCGGTATGACGGTGCACAGTCCCGCAGGGAGTCGTCAGGTCAGATGTGTCCTCGGTTCCACGGACCAGTGGTTGGTTCTGAAGACCCGGTCGGCGAAGGTCACATCGGTCTCCGAGAGGAAGCGGAAGCCGAGCGAGCGGCAAATGCCGTTCGACGCGGCGTTGCTTGTTGCCGGGAAGGCGTGCACCACTCCCCAGCGGTCCTCGTCCCGAGCCTGCTCCAGGACGGCGCGGACGGCACGCTTGCCCAGTCCTTTCCCTTGGAATTGAGGCAGAACCATCCAGCCAATCTCGGAGATCGGTCCGTCTTCGGCGTTGTGGGACCAGAGGGTCACCGTCCCTGCCACCATTTCGGGGCGGGCCGGGTCGGGGACGATCATCTTGATCCACGCGTGGTCGGCCGCCGCCTGCTCGGCATCCCGGCGAACCTTGTCCGCCATCTCCTCACGCGGCAGGGGCCCGCCGAGGTCGGCCATCATGACGGGATCGCACCGCATCCGCACGTAGACATCGACGTCGGCTGGTGAGACGTTGCGCAACCTCACTTGCTCCTCCTCGTGTTCACTGAGGATCGTCGCACGGCCCGAGATGCAACGCGGGTGGTGGAGCGGCTTGACTGGCGCCCTCGCCACAACGCTCCTGGCTGCCGTCCCGTCTGCCGTCGTCCCACACTTTGTGGAGCGGGCGTGGTTCAGGGCGTCAAGGTGGAGCGCCCAACTGTATGAACGACCTTGACGCCCTAGGTGTATTGATCACGAGCGTTGTTGACAGTGGTGGGTCTTGAACATGGCGAAGACCTCCGGTGTGGTGGAGCTGTCTAGGACTGCACCACTCGGAGGTCTTCGTGTCCCACCGTAATGCCCGGCTGACCGTTCATGGCAGACGGCTTCTCATCGAACGTGTCGTATCCGGCCGTCCGGTCGCTCATGTCGCGGCGGAGATGGGGATCTCGCGGGCCACGGCCCACAAGTGGGTCCGCCGGTGGCGCGCGGAGGGCGAGGCGGGGCTGCACGACCGCTCCAGCCGCCCGCATACGACCCCGCACCGCACGCCGGCCGCGGTCGAGGCGAGGGTGTGTGCACTGCGGCAGGCCCGCAAGCTGGGACCGGCCCGGATCGGACCGATCCTGGACCTGCCCGCCTCGACCGTCCACCGGATCCTGACCCGTCACCACCTGCACCGCCTCGCGTGGCTCGACCGGCCCACCGGCACCCTCATCCGCCGCTACGAACGCGAACGGCCCGGCGAACTCATCCAC